>JAEUJX010000134.1 GCA_016794545.1 Myxococcales bacterium | reverse complement strand
CGCGAAGGCGAGGGGCGTCGTGCTGCTCGGCCTCGAGTGCCCGGCATCCGAGGGCTGCAAGGGCTCGTGGTGGCAGTGGGCGGGCGATCCGGCGTGGCTGATCGCGCAGGTCGATGCGGTGGCGAAGCAGGTGTCGATCGATCCGGCGCGCATCTACCTCGCGGGCTGGTCCGGCGGCGCCTCCTACATCGGCATGAACGCGCCCGCCTGGGCCGGGCGCTTCGCCGGTCTCGTGATCCACGGCGGGGGCATGGCGCCGCCGGCCGCGTGCGCGGGCCACGTGGCCCGCACGTACTTCCTCGTTGGCGACGCGAACCCGCTGCACCGGCTTGCGGTAGATCTCCGCGCGTGGACCGAGCGCTGCCAGGGCGAGGTGACGTGGGATCTCGTCAACCGGGGCGACCATGCGGCCGAGGAGAAGGCGCTCACGCCCCGGAAGGCCCGTACAGTCGTCGACTGGCTCGGGCGCTGACGGCGGAACAATGCAGCTGAGACTCGAGTACGAATCGGAACTGGCGTGGCGACGATGGGGCACCATTCGGATCGGCACGCTCGACGACGCTCCGCGAAGCGATGCACCACTTCCGAGCACATTCGTGATGCTTGCAGCGGGGCTCGAGGAGTTCGACTGGCTCCACGCAGATCTCGCGCTCGATTGCGACGTCGCTACTGCGCGGCGTCTCACCGATGCCTTGTGGGACCGTGCGAACGTGCTGGCGGTCGAGGGCCGGATCTCCGAGACGCTTCCGAGGAACGTGTGGGAGCTCGGCCGTGTGCTCGAGCCGCGTGCAGTGGCGAAGATCGTTGCAACGGTCGTTGCAGCGGGGCTCGAATACACCGACGACTCGCTCCCAAACGAAGCGGTTTCTGTTGTCTCGCTCACCAGGACAGTGGTCCGTGCGATCCGTGGCGCGCGACGTGTTCCGCGCTCCATCCGAATCGCCGAGCAAGCCCTGACCCCGCGTCGCGAGCTCGCCAGGTGTGTGCAATTCGCGACGGCGACGCGCGTGCTGTTCTACGCACTCAAGCGCGCGACCGGCGCTCCGACCAATGTGTTTATCCCCGCAATCTATGGTCGCGGACCAGGCATCGATTCGGATGTGCAGCACGCGAGGAACTGGCTCGTCGATGCAACTGCTGGATCGATCGCCACCTTCGATGTCTCGGCGATTGCGAGCGGTCGATCGAACGACTTCCAGGTCGACCTCGCCTCGTATTTCAGCGCCTCCGCGTTCCTCGGTTCGGCGTACGTTGCCGCTACTGCTCCCGAGCGCCCGGCGCGTGAGCGCGACAGCCTCCGCGAGCTTCTACGTGCGACCGTCGAGCCGCGAACGGAGCGGGGACAGGTCTTGTTGTTTCATCTCGCCGACAACGTCCTGACGCCGGCCAACGTTCGCGCGTGGATCATCAGAACGCTCGAGAAGCACTCGTTCGACCGTCTCGTTCCCGACTTCAAGCCTCGCCTCGCACGCCGAGACGAGTCCCTCGGGCTCCTCGATTCGGTTGCTCGAGGTGACGTCAGCCTCGGATCTTCGGCTGTTCGATGGGCTCGACTAGAAACACCCGGCTCATGACCACCTGTGGCCCACGCGAACCAGTACCGGGTCGACATCTCTCCCTACGAATCGGGAGCAGTGCCTGGTGTTCGTGGCGCGGGCGCTGCTCGAGGGTGGAGCGTTCCGCTCGACCACGTACGTGCGACGAACTGTCTTCGCCGCGCGGCCGCGCTCGGGAGCCGCGAAGCGCAGGCCCTGCTCGACGAGATGCCACGCTAGCTGCGGCAGAATGTCGCGTCGATCGGCGCGATGACTTGCCGCAGGTCTTGCGCCGACGGTTGCGGCGATAACCGGCATCGCAGAGATCGACCCGTGGCTCTCGCTGCGACAGCTCGCCACTCCAAGAATCCGCGGCCCAACCTTGCGAAAAGGGTACGGGACGTGGTGCAACGCTCGCGCGTGCGCGCCGCCTTTGCGCACGCCAACGCAGGAACCTAAATGCCGCGTTTCACATTCCCTGAATGGACCGAGACACTCAAGAAGTGGATCAACCTCCTGGTCCTCGGCGCGCCCGTGTACCTCGTCGCGCTCGTCGCGTACGGCGTGACGCCGGAGGCGATCCGCATCGGCTACCAGCCGGACCAGCCCGTCCCGTATAGCCACGCGCTGCACGCGGGCGAGCTCGGCATGGACTGCCGCTACTGCCACTCGACGGTGGAGCGCGCGGGCAAGGCCGCGATCCCGCCGGCGTCGGTGTGCATGAACTGCCACACGCAGGTGAAGAAGGAGAGCGATCTGCTCCTCCCGATCCGCGCGGCGTACGCGGAGGACCAGCCCGTGCACTGGACGCGCGTGACGGACCTGCCGGACTACGTCTACTTCAACCACTCGGCGCACGTGAACGCGACGATCGGTTGTGAGACGTGCCACGGCCGCGTCGATCAGATGGTCAAGGTGTTCCAGGCCAAGTCGCTGACGATGACGTGGTGCATGGACTGCCACAGGAATCCCGAGCCGAACCTCCGCAAGGCGGAAGCGCTCACGGTGATGGGCTATCAGCCGGGCGCTGGCGAGGGCGCTGCGGTCATGAAGGCCAACAACGTCAACCCGCCCACCAACTGCTCGACCTGCCACCGCTAGGAGTCGAGGATGTCTGCCAAAGAACCTGACAACGTTCACGGTGATCACGACGATCACCACGATCACCACGACCACGCCGAGGAGGCGCACGAGGTGATCGAGCCGATCAAGCCGACCGAGCACGGCTTCTGGCGGTCGCTGAAGGAGCTCGACGGCAACGCGAGCTACCAGCTCGATACCGTGGGCGCGGCGAACGAGTTCGCGACGCCGCCCGAGCGGACCATCGACCCGATGCACCGCCGCAACTTCTTCCAGCTGATGGGCGCCTCGATGGCGCTCGCCGGCGTCGGCGCGTGCCGCTACGAGAAGGAAGACATCGTGCCGCTGGCGCGCCGCCCCGAGGACCAGGTCCCGGGCGTCACGCAGCAGTACGCGACGGCGTTCGACCTCGGTGGCGTCGGCCACGCGCTGGTCGCGACGGCGTTCGAGGGTCGCCCGATCAAGCTCGACGGCAACCCCGAGCACCCGTTCGCCGCCGGCGGCGCGGTGCCCGGCACGATGCGCCACGCGGGCATCACGACGTTCGCCGCGGCGTCGATCCTCCACCTCTACGATCCGGACCGCTCGCAGAACCCGACGATGGGCGGCAAGGGCGCGTCGATGGACGCGTTCCGCCAGGCGCTGCCGGAGATCCGGAAGAACCTCGCGACGACGCGCGTGCTCGCCGAGGCGTCGTCCTCGCCGACGCTCGCGGCGCTGAAGACGCGGCTGCTCGAGCAGAACCCCGGCCTCCAGTGGCACGAGTACGAGCCGATCAGCAACGACAACGAGCGCGAGGGTACGCGCAAGGCGTTCGGCCAGCCCGCGCGCCCGATCGCGCGCCTCGACAAGTGCGAGACGATCGTCACGATCGACGCCGACCTGTTCGTCGAGCACCCGGCGGCGATGAAGTACAGCCGCGACTTCTCGCGTAGCCGCCGGATGAACGGCTCGCTCGGCATCGGCAAGATGAACCGGCTGTGGACGGTCGAGTCGGTGTTCTCGAACACCGGCGCGCTGGCGGACCACCGCCTCGGGCTCCGCAGCGAGCTCGCGATGGCGCTCCTGCTCGCGATCGACAGCAACCTCGGTGGCGGCGCCGCGCCGCAGGCCGAGTTCCTGAAGGAGAAGAAGGTCGCCGAGTTCGTGAAGGTGCTCTCGGACGAGCTCACCGCGAACAAGGGCAAGGCCGTCCTCATCGCCGGCCGCC
>JAEUJX010000133.1 GCA_016794545.1 Myxococcales bacterium | reverse complement strand
CGCCGCGCTGCGCACGCTGTCGACGATGGACGCGATGCAGAACTGCGTGTCGCTCGCGGCGCGCGCGAAGACCGGGCCGTTCGCCGCGCTCGCCCGGTCGCGCGCGACGCAGGCCGCGATCCCCGCGTGCTCGACGGCGATCGCGTGGGGCAGGGCGACCGCTGACGGCGAGCTCCTGTTCGCGCGCAACTTCGACTTCCCCGGCGTCGGCGTGTGGGACACCGCGCCGTCGTTCGTCGTGTGCGTGCCGGATCGCGGCCAGCGCTACGGCTTCTTCGCGACGCGCGGCGCAGACACGCCAGTCGTCACGGTCGTCAACGAGGCGGGCCTCGTCGTCGCGCCGCACACGCGCTGGCACCGGGACGTCACGTTCTCCGGCGCGATGATCGTCGACATCGTCCACGACATCGCCCGCCGCGCCGAGACGATCGCGGATGCGATCGCGATCGCGAAGGAGAAGAAGAGCTCGTCGTCGTGGGGCATCGCCGTCGGCAGCGCACGAGAGAAGACCGCGGTCGTCCTCGAGCTCGCCGGACCGCACCTCGACGTCGTGCGGCCCGCGCCCGGCGCCGAGTACCTCGTGTGCAACAACCACTACAAGACCGAGACGCTGCGCGCCGGCGAGTTCCGCGCGTCCGCCGCGTGGGATCACCACTCGATGCGCCGCGAGCGCCGGCTGCGCGCGCTCGTCGAGAACCGCAGCGCGCCGCTGACCGCGCGCGACCTCGCCCGCTTCCTCGGCGATCGCCGGGACCCCGACGCACCGGACCGCGCGCGCCAGCTCGGCGGCATCCTGTGCCAGCCCGTGAACGTGCACTCGGTCGTCGTGTCTCCCGCGCAGCTGCGCGCCCACGTCGGCGTCGATCGCGCGCCGGCCTGCGAGGGTCAGTGGGCGGAGCTCGCGTGGACGTGGAGCGGCCCGGCCGGCGCCTGGGAGCTCGGCACGTCGCTCGAGCGCTCGGGATTCTCCGCAACCGCGCTCCCGCGTGACTTCGTCGCGTCGCACGACGCCGCGACGCGGCACGTTCATGATGCGGCCTGCGCCTACGAAGGCTCACACGACGTGCATGCCGCGCGCGCCGCGATCGAGCGCGCCGTCGGTGCGTCACCCGAGGATCCATCGCTGCGGCTGGTCGCGGTGTGGCTCGCGCTCGAGGCCGGGGCGCCCGACGCTGCCGTCGTGCACGCACGCGCAGGACTTTCGCTCGAGACGGAAGCGTATCGACGCGGACAGTTGCTCCTGTGGGGATCTCGCGCTGCGTCGCGAATCGATCCCGCCCAGGCACACGCGTGGAATAAACAGCTCGAGAACCTCGCAGGCGATGGAATCGACGAGCTTCGCGCGCGTGGAAAACAACACCACCCCGGTAAGCCACGCGCGAACCTGATGATGGTCGACGCTTATTGAAACGTGGAAATTGCCGCGATCGGTTGCGGCGCGCCGGATGACCGGCTTACGATTCAGGCCACGCGCACCAACCGCGCGTCGGGGGAGCAAATCGTATGGTTTACGGATTCATGGTCTGTCTCATTCTGGGTGGCATTTTGGCTATCTCTGGTCTCATCGTCGCCAAGAAGCCCGACGCGAAGGAACTGCTCGCGAAGATCCAGCCGTTCCAGGCGATCATCGGTATCGCGCTGCTGGCCTTCGGCGTCCTCAACCTGATGGACGCGATCCGCCTGCTCTCCCTCGTCAGCCTCGCGCCGGTCCTGGTGCTGAGCACGGTCGGCGGTGTGTTCTCCGCCCTGCTGCTCGGCATCCTGTTCGGAATGCCGATGCTCGCGAAGCTCTCTGCGAGCGGCGCGGCGAAGGGTGAGGAGCTCGGCAAGAAGCTCGCGCCGATTCAGACCCTCGTGGGCATCATCGCCCTGGTCTGCGGCCTGCTGATGATGCTCATGGTCTTCGGCATCCTCAAGCCGATGTGATCCGGCGAGGGACGCGGCTCGTCAGCGCGTCCCGTAGTTGTTTGCGGTCGCTTCTTCGTTTCGATCCGTCGGGGGTGGCGGCTCGGGGGACAGGGCGCTGATACGGGCCCTGGTCTCCGAGTCGAGCTCCATGGAGTTGGCTGCCAGGGTGGGAGCCAGCTGCTCGACGTTTCGTCCGCCGACCAGCACGCTGGTCACGGCGGGATGCGACGCGACCCACGCCACGGCGAGGGCCGCGGGCGATTCGCCATAGTCGCGGGCGAACGCGCAGAACTTCTCGGCGACCTCGTACGCCGCGGAGCTCGCGTAGCGCGTCGCGTACATCTTGTTGTCGAGCAGGCGGCCCGTCTCGGGCGCGCGGCCGACGCCGTACTTGCCGGTGAGGAGCCCGCCTCCCGTCGGCGAGTACGGGATCGCGCCGATCCCGAGTGACGCGCACATCGGCAGGATCTCGATCTCCGCCGTGCGCTTCACCAGGTTGTACATCGGCTGGATCGCGACGAGCGGCGACAGGCCGTACAGCGCCTGGAGGCCGAGCGCGTGCGCGACCTGCCACGCCGCATAGTTCGACACCGCGGGATACAGAATCTTGCCGGCGCGCACGAGATCGTCGACCGCGCGGAGCGTCCCGCCGAGATCGGCGACGTCGTCGAACCGGTGCAGGTAGAACACGTCGATCCGATCGGTCGCCAGCCGCCGCAGGCTCGCCTCGACCGCGCGCACGAGGTGGTAGCGCGACGCGCCGCGATCGTTCGGGCCCTTGCCCGTCGGGAAGTACGCCTTCGTGCAGAGCACGAGCGAGTCGCGCATGCCCGCCATCAGGCGCCCCGTGATCTCCTCGGAGCGGCCCTCGTTGTAGACGTCGGCCGTGTCGATGAGGTTCACGCCCGCGTCGAGCGCGGCGCGCCAGATCGCTCCGGCGGTCGCTTCGTCGGCGTCACCGCCGAACGACATCGTGCCGAGCGCGACCCGGCTGACCTTGACGCCGGTCTTGCCCAGCCACCGCATCAGCGCGCGAACGCGGCTTCGATGCGGCTCAGTACCTTCTCCTCGTCGCCCGACACCTTGCCGAAGCCGAGGATGCCGCCCGCCGCCGCGGCGACCATCTTCGCGAAGCCGACGATCTGGTTCTTGAGGAGCCGGTTCTGCTCGTCGTTGAGCTGCGCGGTGAGCGTCTTGATGTAGCCCTCCCACGCATCGAACAGATCGCTGCTCGGCTTCTTCGCGAGCCACGTCTGGAGCAGCTCGTAGCCATCGGTGCCCTGCTCGAGGCCCTTGCCGTGCGCGCCCTGGAGGATCGCGGTGCGCTCGTTGTCCTGGATCGTGCCGTCGGCCCAGGCGACCTGGATGAGCGGCACCAGCGAGAGCGCGGCGATCGTGTTGGCCTTGAGACCGAGCGCGACCAGCCGGTCGAGGACCGAGTCATCCGTCATGCCCGAGGCCTTGCGGAGCTCCTCGCGCCCGCGCTGGGCATCGAGCTTCTCCTTCATGGCCGCGAGCTTCTGCTGGTTCTCCTTCTCGAAGAACTGATCTTCCAGGGCCCTGCCACGTTCTTCGAGTGCCGAATCAGCCACAGCGATCTCCTTGATAAGTTGCCTGAACGATAGGTCAGCCGATTTCCGTTGTCGAGCGGGGGCGGCCTTTGGTAACCAACCGCCCCGCATGCGGCTTCCCGTCGTCGTCGCGCTCCTCGTCTCGGGGGCCTGCGCGCGCGGTAGCGCCATCCGGGAGAGCGATCTGGAGCCCGATGCGGCGACGGCCCCGGCCGATGCCGCGCCCGGCACGGTCGATGCCCCCGGCGCCACCGGCACGCCCGACGCCCCGTCGGGCCCGGCCCTGACCGGTACACAGCTCCTGCTCACGGAGGTCGTGCTCGCGCCGACCACGCAGGAGCTGATCGAGATCGCGAACCCGACCTCGCAGACGGTCGACCTCTCGACCTACTACCTCTCCGACAACGGCAACTACTTCCGGCTGCCGGCCGGCGCGCCGGCGCTCGACACCGGCGACTTCATCGTGAAGTTCCCCGCGGGCGCGACGATCGCGCCGGGGGCGGTGATCACGGTCGCGCTCGACACGGCGGCGAGCTACACGACCGCGTACGGCAGCGCCCCGACCTACTCGGTCGCGAGCGCGACGCTCGCGGTCGTCGCGTCGAACGGCATCTCGACCCTCACCAATGGCGGCGAGCTGGTCGCGCTCTTCACCTGGAACGGCACCGCGGACCTCGTGAAGGACGTCGACCTCGTGCTCGCCGGTGCGCCGACGATCGCGAACGGCCTGGTCGACAAGAGCGCGGTCGCGCAGGACGGGCCGGACGCCGGTACGACCACGACCGCGTACGCCGCCGACGCGAAGACGATGGTCGTGATGGGCTCGACCCCGGCGTCAGGAAAATCGACGAAGCGCCTCGTTCGCGAGGCCGGGCACGAGACCCAGGCTGGCGGGGGGAACGGAATCTCCGGGGACGACGAGACCTCGGAGGATACGGCCGCCACCTGGGACTCCTCCGGTTTCACGAACCCGACGCCCGGCGCCGTGCCGCCCGCCGTCTTGCAGTAAGTTCGGTCGGTGCCGCTGAAGCGCCGTCGTCGTACGAGCCACCGGAGTGGTCTCCGGTTGTGGCTCGTGCCGATCGCGATCCTCGGCGGCATCGCGCTGATCGCGTTCTTCGCGTTCTACATGATCGACTTCTATGCCACCGGCGGGATCTCCCCGGAGGCGGCGGGCGGTCCGGTCGAGCGCTACGTCAAGTTCGAGCCGTCGATGATCACCGACGCGCTCTCCGGCCTCGCCGGCATGAACGCCGCGGTGCTCGGCATCGTGATCACGGTGGTCTCGCTGCTCGTCCAGCTCACCGCGGAGCGCTACACGGGCGTCGCGCGGATGTTCCTCCGCGACCGCACGAACGTCGCGGTGATGGCGTTCTACGTGATCACCGCCGTGGTCGGCGTGTTCCTGTCGCTGTCGCTGCACCCGGTGTTCGTCCCGCGCGCCACCGTGCTCGCGATGGCGATCGCGACCGGCGCCGGCATCGTGATCATGCTGCCGTACTTCGCGTACGTGTTCCGGTTCCTCGAGCCGGTGAACCTG
>JAEUJX010000112.1 GCA_016794545.1 Myxococcales bacterium | reverse complement strand
GACGACATCTACTTCCTCTCGTTCGACGAGCTCCACGAGGTCGTGCGCACGCGCTCGCTCGACCCGCGCGTCGTCGACGAGCGCCGGGAGGCCCACGCCTTCCACGAGCAGCTGACACCCCCGCGCGTGATCACATCGGAGGGCGAGATCGTGACGAGCTCGTACCGGCGCGACGACCTGCCGGCCGGCGCGCTCGCCGGCGTGGCCGTCTCGAGCGGCGCGATCGAGGGACGCGCCCGCGTGGTGACGCGCATGGAGAACGCGGCGCTCGAGGCCGGTGACATCCTGGTCACGACGTTCACGGATCCGAGCTGGACGCCGCTGTTCGTCTCGATCGCGGGCCTCGTCACCGAGGTCGGTGGGCTGATGACCCACGGCGCGGTGATCGCGCGCGAGTACGGTGTTCCGGCGGTCGTCGGCGTCGAGGGCGCGACGCGGCGGATCGCCGATGGCCAGCGGATCCGCGTCGACGGGACGAACGGCTACGTCGAGCTGGTGCCGGCGTAGGCTGCTACGCTTCGGCCATGCGATCGCGTGAAGCTCTGCGCCGGCAGGTCGAGGCGCGGCACGTGATCGAGCGCGAGGGCTGGCGGGTCGAGCGCGCGCGCCGCGTCACCGAGCGGCTCCAGGCAGCGCTCCCCGAGCACGAGCGATTCGAGACGCTCGTCATCCACGCGGACCAGGCGAACGCGTTCACCGGGCCGGGCCGCACGATCTTCATCACGCATCGCCTGCTCGACCAGCTGCCCGACGAGGCCGCGGCGGCGTTCGTGATCGCGCACGAGCTGGCACACCATCACCTCGGTCACGTCCCCGGACGGTTTGCGCGCACGTGGCCGATGTTCGCCCCTCCGCCGGTGTCGCACGAGCGCGAGCGCCACGCGGATCTGCACGCGATCGAGCTGTGCATGGGCGCCGGCTACGCTCCCGAGCGCTGCCTCATCGCGCTCCAGATCCTCGACGCGCTGTTCCTGGCCTGCGGCGACCTCGAGGCGTCGCTCGGCGCGCCCCACGACCCCGAGGGAGACATCGCGCGGCGCGGCTACTTCCCGAGCCGGGACCGGATCGCCCACGTCGAGGCGCACGTCGCGGCCTACCGGAGCGGCGCGCGGATCGTCAACCTGCTCGCCACCGAGCGCGCCGCGGTCGACCGCCGCCGGATGACGAATGCGGTCGCGGCGATCGGCTCGATCGCGGCGACCGCCGTGCTGCTGCTATTCCGCCGGCGCTGAAAGCGATGGTCATTCAGCACGGGAGGTGCCGATTTCGTACCGCGAGGTCCTCCGACGGGCTAACACTCCCGCCGTGACCGAACGCGTCCGCATCGGCGAGCTGCTCCTCCGCGAGGAGACGGTCGATCCGTGGCAGGTCACACAGGCCCTGCGCGATCAGGCCGCCACGCGGCAGCGCATGCTCTCGCTGCTGATCCAGCGCGCGCTCATCGATCACGACGAAGGCGCGGCGTTGCTCTCGCAGCAGCTCGGCTATCCCGCGGCGATGCAGCGCCACATCGAGCGCCGGGATCCGGCGACGCTCCGGCGCATCCCCGAGGAGATCGGCGCGCGGTGGGTGGTGCTGCCGCTCGCGTTCGCGCGGTCGGGGCACCTGGTCGTCGTCGCACGGGACCCGAACCAGATCCTCGCGGCGTCGCTCGAGCACGTCACGAAGGTGCCGATCCTGTTGTCGGTGATGCCGAGCATCCAGCTCGAGCGGCTGGTCCGCACGTTCTACGGGGCGCCCGGCTCCGACGAGCAGCCGCTGCCGTATGCGCCGCCGACGCTCGCGGACATCGGCAACGTCCGGCTCGACGACACCCCGATCCCGCGCCGCGCGCGCACCGTGTCGCGGATGATGGACGAGGAGCCCGAGCTGCCGGTCCGCGCGCCATCGAACCCGTCGGCGCTCGACGCCCTGCGCAAGGAGGTGCGCGGCGCCGTGTCCTCGATGGCGGTCGAGCGCCTCGTGCTCGCGTACGCCGAGCGCCGCTGGCAGGCCGCGCTGCTGTTCCACCTCGTCGACGGCTGGGCGTTCGGCGTGCGCGGCCACGGCGGCGCGGGCATCGACTCGATCCGCCTGCCGCTCTCCGCGCCGTCGCTGCTCACGGTCGCGCGCGACACGCGCGAGCCCGTCCTCGAGCGTCCGATCGGGCGCGTCCAGGGCGAGCTCACCAGCCTGCTGTGGCGCGCGAGCGCTCCGGCGGCGGTGCCGGTGATCGTCGGGGGCAACGTCGAGATGGTGCTCGCCGTCGGCGATCCCCTGGATGCGCGCGCGCGCACCACGATCGCCGAGCTGGATCTGCTCGCCGACGTCCTCGGCACCGCCTACGAGCGGTTCGGGATCCCGTCGGGCAGCCGCGGCGCGCCGAGGTCGTAGCTACAGCCAGGCGGGATCGAGGCGCGCGTAGGAGTCCTCCGCGGTCTCGCACAGCCGCGCGAGGTGGTCGATGCGCGGCAGCTCCGTGCGCAGCCAGTACTGCGCGGCCGCGAGCTTCGCCTCGCAGTAGCCGGCCTCGCGCGTGCCGGCCGCGAGCGCCTCCTTCGCGATCGCGGCGAGCTCGATCCACTGCCACGCGATCACGACGATCGAGAACAGCTCGAGGTAGTCGCGCGCGTGCAGCATCATCCCCGCCGGATCGCCACCCATGCCGCGCTTCGCGAGCGTAGCCGTCAACGCCCCGACGGTGCCGACGGCACGCTCGAGCTCCGCGATCCACGCCGCGTCGATCCCGGCGCGCCGCGCCCGTCCGGTCGCCTGCGCGATCTCGGCGCCGAGCGCGGCGAGCGCGGCGCCGCCCTGCGCGAGCGCGCGGCGGCCGAGCAGGTCCGCCGCCTGGATGCCGGTGGTGCCCTCGTGGATCGAGTTGAGCTTCTGGTCGCGCAGCCACGCCTCCGGCAGGTACTCGCTCGAGTAGCCGTAGCCGCCGTGGATCTGGAGCGCGAGCGCGTTCGCCTCGAAGCCGGCCTCGGCCGGGAACGACTTCGCGATCGGCGTCAGCAGATCGAGCAGCAGCGCGCTCCGCGCCCGCTCGGCGGGATCCGTCGCGTGCTCGGCGAGGTCGGCATGGGCCGAGGCGCGCACGAGCAGCGCGAGGCCGCCCTCGACGATCGCCTTCTGCCGCAGCAGCATGCGCCGCACGTCGGCGTGCTCGATGATCGGCACCGGCGGCGACGCCGGATCCTTCGCGCCGAGCGGCCGGCCCTGCGTGCGCTCGCGCGCGTAGGCGAGCGCCTCGTGATACGCGACCGAGGCGGTCGCCACGCCGTTCAGGCCGACCATGATCCGCGCCTCGTTCATCATCTGGAACATGTAGCGGATGCCCTGGTGCGGCTCGCCGACGAGCCAGCCGTGGCAATCACCGCGCTCGCCGTATGCGAGGACCACGCTGGGCAGCCCGCGCCAGCCGATCTTGTGGATGACGCCGGTGACCGCGACGTCGTTGTCGACGAGCGCGCCGCCGGGCGCGGGCCTACGCTTCGGTACGCAGAACAGCGAGACGCCCTTCATCCCGGCGGGGGCGCCGCGCAGCCGCGCGAGCGTGAGGTGCACGATGTTCTCGGTCAGGTCCTGATCGCCGCCGGAGATGAAGATCTTCGAGCCGCGCAGGAGATAGTGGCCCTCCGGCGTCGGATCCGCGGTCGTCGTCAGATCGGCGAGGCTCGAGCCGGCCTGCGGCTCGGTGAGCGCCATCGTGCCCGTCCACGCACCGCTGTACATCCGCGGGAGATACAGCGCGCGCAGCTCCGCGCTGCCGAACGCCTCGATCAGGTGCGCGGCGCCCTGGGTCAGCCCCGCGTAGGCGTAGGCCGACAGGTTCGCCGCGCACAGGTACGCGGTCGCGAGCGCGAACACCGCGCGCGGCAGCTGCGCGCCGCCGACCTCTTCGGGACGCGGCGCCGCGATCACGCCGAGCTCGCGGAGCTGCGCGTACAGCTCGTGCATCCGCGGGTGCACGATCACCTTGCCGTCGACGAGCCGCGGCGGCTCCGCGTCGATGCTGCGATACGCCGGGAACAGCCGGTCGCGCGCGAGCGACCGCGAGGCGTCGAGGAACAGCTGGAGGGTCTCCCGATCGTGGCCGGCGAACGCGGGCAGCGCGAGCAGCCGGTCGAGACCGACGAGGTCGTTCAGGATCAGATCGACATCGCGATCGTCGAACAGCGGGTTCGCCACCGCCGCATCGTACTGCGCTACTCGCCCGTGAACAGCATGCCGCGCGGCTCCGCGGACGGAGTGCCGTCGTCGTTCCAGAACGTCCAGTTCTCGAGCTTGCGCCCGGCCTCGAAGTCGCCCTCGGCGATCTTGGTGCCGCCGCGGGACCACTCGACGAAGTGCCCGTGCTCCTTCTGCGCGCGCATCGCACCCACCACCCAGCGTGGCCCGCCGCCCTCGTGGTACGTCGTGAACCGGACCTCACCGCCCGGAAGGTACTCGGCGTCTCGACGGAGCGACCCGTCGGGGTGCCACTCCTGCCACCGTCCGACGCGGAGACCACCCTCGTGCTGGCCCTGTTCCTTGCGCTTGCCGCTGTCGTGGTACGCGACGAACGTCCCGTCGGCCTTGCCGGCCCGGTACATGGCATCGACCTTGAGCGTGCCGTTCGGAAACCACTCCTGGTAGAGGCCGTGCTTGCGGCCGCTCCCATCGGCACACCAGAACAGCGATCCCTTAGGCGGCTTGGCGCCGTGCGCGACGCCACCATTGCACTCCGGGCTGCTCGGGCTGCTCTGGCTGCGTTGGCACGACGCCGCGAGCACGAGCACCGCGAACGCGAGCAGCGCCCGCCGAGGCCGGATCGCGCCGAGCGCGGCGAGTACGAGGAGGATCGCGCCGGCACCGGACGTGCCGCCAGCGTGACAACCGCGATCGTCCGGCGGTCCGCAATCGACCTCCCCGGGCGCGGGCGTGCCGGTCGGCAGCTGCTCCGCATTCGCGATCGCACCCGCGATGAACGCACGCTGCGTGTCCGCGCGCGCACTGGTGGCGGAGATCGCGCACTCCGCGTCACCGAACGAGCTCACTCCGATCACCTTGTCATCGAGTAGCACGGGACCTCCACTATCACCCGAGCATGCCAGGGATGGTCCCGGCATCGCCTCGATCGTGCCGGGATCGATCGCGCGGATCGTCGAGACGCCGGCCAGGCGGAGCCCCGAGCCGCCTTCCCCATCGAGCCCATATCCGATCACGACGACGTTGGTCCCGATCAGCGCCTGCGCGTCCGGGATGTCGCCGATCGACGCCACCGGCGCGCCGATCGCCGGCTCGGTCAACGCGATCACGGCGAGGTCGGCGCCATCGGGCGCCGTCCACCCCATCGCCACCCGCACCCCCGCGACCTCGGCCGATCCAGCATCGGTGGCCGACACCACCTCGAGCGACCCGAGCGGGGTGTTCTCGATGCAGTGCGCGGCGGTCAGCACCGCACGCGGCGACAGCAGGGTCCCCGTGCACTGAACGGCGGGCGGTTGCCCGCACCCCGCCGGGAGGCGGAGCGCGACCACGCGCTGGTCATCACTCGTCGATCCGCCGATGACCGGCAGGATGGCAAGGATGAGGAGCCCCGGTGCCACGGAGCCACACTACCAGCAGCCGCGGCGAGCTCTTGTGTGTTTTTCGGACGTTGGACACTTGCACGACTTGCCCAGAACTTGGGCGACTCGTGCAAGAAGCGAAGAGCCGACACGGACGAACGCACGCCATCTCCTCGTGCTTGTTGATGAGTTCGGGTTGGCGCACTTGGTGCTCAGGGAATCCCTCACGCAACTCAATGGGGGGACCGATGAACACCGCTTTCTGTCTCGTGGCTGGACTCGCACTCGCGCTCGGCGCCTGCACTACCAAGGACGAGCAGGTCAACGCGCCCGATCCACAGGATCAGTTCGCGCTGCTCGGCCATAGCGCCACGACGATCGAGGCCACGATGATGGGCGGTGGCGATCGCGTTCACCTGTTCGCCACCGAGGTCGAAGCCGGTGTCGTCGACATCACGTGGGACTTCGGCACGACGCAGGTCGCGCTCCACGTGGACAAGAACCGTGGCGAAGGCCAGATCATCCCCAACGGCGATCCACTCGACCAGGCGCAGCTCCGCCTGGTGGCCATGCTGGTGACCAACCTGCAGGGCATGGTCGGCGGCGACGAGCCCGAGCGGACCACGGTCGAGAACCTCGTCATCCGCGCTGGCAACCTGATGATGATCGTCCCGACCGGCGAGGAGCTCGCGCCGTACGAGTTCGCGCACGAGACGGGCGGCTTGAACACGACGATCAGCCCGACGTGCCAGTACCAGCACATCGGCAACGGCTACTACCGTACGGCAGGCAAGGGTTGCAGCTGCAAGACGTCGCCCGCCAACGGCTGCGCCGGTCGCTGCGGCCAGGGCTGCGGCGGCACGAGCTTCCCGCCGTGCGTGGGTAGCACGCTGTACTCCAAGGACTGCGCGCTGCACGACTACCAGCTCGGCAGCTTCTCCAACGCGTCGGACGACTACCTGTTCATGTCGAACAACGCGAGCTGCGGCGGCTCCTGCTACTAACGACTCAGCGACCAGAACACCCGAGCTGTCCCGACGCCGCGCTGATCAGCGCGGCGTCGACGCGTTCGAGGTCCGCCCAGATCGGCTTGTGGTCCGAGCGGCCCGCTTCGACGATGCCGGCCGCCGACGCCACGAAGCAACCGTCGTGGAGGATGTGATCGAGCTGGAACCGGAGCGTCAGGCTGCCGACCGGCCACTCCCACGTGCGCGTCTCGCCTGCCCACTGCGCGATCGCGTCGGTGTAGCCGAGCCGCTCGGCGACGGCGAGCGCGAGCCCGCCGCGTTCCTCGTTGAAGTCGCCGGCGATCACCTTGGGCAGCGAGCGATCGAGCCGCTCGGCGTGCCACGCGATCTCGCGCTCGCGCACGTCGCGCGTCGAGAAGAAGCCGACCACCCAGCTCCCGCCATCGGACATCGGCGGCCGCAGGTGGACGTCGAGCAGCTGGATCCGGCCGCCGGGCGCGTCGATCACCACGCGGAGCGCGGCGAACGGCCCCCCGACGCTCGGCAGCTCCTCGGCCGACACGATCGGGTACCTCGACAGCACGCCGATGCCGCCGGCCGGGAGATCCTTCGGCGGGACGAAGTGGTGGTGCGGGAGCTGCGGCAGTCCGCCCACGAGCACGTCGCGCCACGTGTCGGTCGTCTCCTGGAGCAGCACGATCTCCGGGTGCGCCTGCGCGATCGCGTCGATCGCCTGCGGATCGCCCTCGAGCCCGAAGTTCACGTTGTACGACATCACCCGCAGCGCGCCCGCGGGCCGCGCCGGAGCGTCGTGGGCCCTGGGCGCCGAGGCGATCGAGGTGACCGCGACCGGTGCCGTCGCCGTGCACGCGGCGAGCAGGACGACGAGCGCGCGGTGCATCGACGCTTGGACGCCCGGCGCCGGTCGCCGGTTGCCTGGCGCTCGTCGGCCGGCTCAGCGCACGAGCTTGATGTTGAACATCGGAGTGTTCAGCGCGCCGAACAGGCGAGCCCACAGCACGACGTACATCTCCGTGCCGCGCGCGTTCGTGATGTCGCCCGCATCGACGACGTCCTTCCAGCCAAAGCCCTCCTTCAGCAGGCGCGTCACCTGGGCCTTCGCGGCCGCGTCGTTGCCGCACACGAGCATGGTGTGATCGCCGCCCGCGAGCTGGGCCGGTTCGATCATCAGGAAGGCGTTCACCGTGTTCAGCGTCTTCACGACACGCGTGTCCGGCAGCTCGCGCTGGATCTGCTCGCCGAGCGAGTCCGTGTTCGCGACCGTCAGCGACGGCGGGAAGCCGTTCGAGAAGTCGAGCGGGTTCGACACGTCGATCAGGATCTTGCCCGCGAGGCGACGCGCGACCGAGCGCAGGCCGGGGATCGCGCCCTGCCCCGACAGCGCGTTGATCACGAGCTCGCCGTGGGCCGCCGCCTCGTCGTGCGTCACCAGCGTGACCCGCGGATGGGTCTCCAGCCAGGTGCGGAGCGGCGGCCCTCCGGCCATGTCGGGCTCGCTGCGCGCGAGCGTCGCCTGGACGTCCCGCGTGCCGAGCTTCACGGCGTGCCCGAGGCTGTCGAGCTTGCCGGCGATGGTCTTCGCGACGATTCCGCTGCCGAGGATTCCGATGTTCATGGCGTGGTCCTTTCCTTCGCGATCGACGGTAGGTCCGGGCGCTGTGGTTGACCAGGGGGTCGAACTCAACCTATTGTCAACCTCAGGTTAACGATGACGAGCCGCGTGGACCTGTTCGCCGGCGTGGTGCCGTTCGTGCGGACCGCCGAGCACAGGAGCTTCGGCCGGGCCGCGGCGAGTCTCGGGATCACGACCGCGGCGGTCAGCAAGGCGGTGCGCAGGCTCGAGGAGGACCTCGGCGTCAAGCTGCTCGAGCGCAGCTCGCGCGTCGTCACGCTCACCCGCGAGGGGGCGGAGTTCTTCGACCGCTGCCGGCCGGCCGTGCTCGGCGTGCAGGGCGCCCGGGACGCGGTCGAGGCCTCGCGGCGCGAGCCCCGCGGCGAGCTCGCGGTGACGCTGCCGTACATCCTCGCGCCGTTCGTGGTGCCCGGCCTCGCGCCGCTCGCCCACCAGTTTCCAAAGCTCAGGTTCCGCCTGCACGTGACCGACCGCATCGCGCGGCTCGCCGAGGAGAGCTACGACGTGGCGATCCGCATGGGCGAGCTCCCGCCGTCGACGCACGTCGCCCGGCTGCTCCGCACCACGCGCTGGGTCACCGTGGGAGCGCCGAGCTACCTGGCGCGCCGTGCGGCCCCGCGCACGCCGGACGACCTGGCCGGCCACGACTGCCTGCGCTTCCTCGCGCCCAGCGGGAGACCGCGCGACTGGTCGTACGCGGGCGGTGAGCGGACGGTGACCGGGACGCTCCTCGTCGATCACGGCGCGGAGCTCGTGTCCGCCGCACGCGCGGGCCTCGGCCTCTGCCAGGTCCTCGACTTCATGGTGCACGATGCCCTCCGCGAGGGCACCCTCGTCGAGGTCCTCGCCGCCCACGCGGTCGCCGGACCGCGGATCCACGCGCTGTCGACCGCGAGCCGCGGGCGCTCGGCCAGCGCACGCGCGTTCATCCAGTTCCTCGTCGACGCGTTCCGGTGACCCTCGGAGAGACGCGTGCTCGCGCGCGGTCCTACCTGGAGGAACCGGCCGCCTTGAAGCCCTTGACCACGTCGAAGATCACCTGGCTGACCCGCGCCGAATCCATCGCGTCACCGAAGCACTTGCCGAACTTGAACCGATCCTTCGTGGTCGTCAGACACGTCTTGGTGTCCGCGCTCCACGGCGTCGTCGTGCAGTGCTCGACGAGCTTCGCGCTGACGATCGCGACCTGCTCGGCGTTCGGCGTGAACTCCGCGGAGGACAGGTAGTTGCCCTTCGTGTCGAGGAGGTTGTCCACGTAGGCCTTCACCGCGACCTGACACGGCGGGCCTCCTTCGGCACCACCGCCGCCCCCCTCCTTGGCCTTGCCACAGCCCGCGGAGGCGAGCCCGAGCCCCGACAGCATGACGACGATCATCCGCACCATCTCACCAGCCTACCCCGGAACGGTCGTGCGCTACGGCGCGACCGTGGTGGAGACGGCATTGGCAGCGTTCACGTCGACGACGACGACGCCGGGGAGCGCGACGGGGGTGCGCGCCGGGTTCGGCGTGTTCGGCGGGAACGGCGGCAGCGCCTGGTTCGACGTGTAGCCGCCGTCGTCGTTGACCAGCACCGCGGCGATCGCGAGCGTCGGCGCGGCGGGCTTGCCCCCGGGATAGAGCTGGTGCCACGCGAGGTGAGCCTCGAAGCCGCGGCCGGCGCGCCGCGCGCGGGGCGGTGCCGGACTCGGCCTGGCCTTCGTGTCCTCGTCGAAGGCCATCGCGACGCCGTACCAGCCCAGGTTGCCGGCGACGCCGTACGGGGCGCGCACGCCGCGGAGGCCGCCCTCCCCGACCGTCTGCTCGAGCATCGGATCCTCGGCGCCGTGCGAGACGATCGCGAGGTCGACGCCGAACCCGGCCGCCGCCGGCGCATCGAGGTTGAGCGACGACAGGATGCCGTCGGCCACGCCACTGCCGTCGGCGAGCGCGCCGCGCATGCGCGCCGGACCGGTCGCCGCGCCGTAGTCGACATCGACGAGGATCACGAGCGCGTTCTTGCCACGCTCGAACACGCCCTCGACGCCGATCGCGAGGCCGTGCTCGTCGGCGGCGACGCGCAGCGCCTCGAGCTCGTTGCGGCCCGCGCCGAACCCGCTCGCCGTGGTCTGCGTCGCGGCCACGGTCGGCAGGTCCGCGAGGCGCCCGTCGGGGATCCGCTCGGCGCTCGGCGCCTCGAACGGACGGCCGCGCAGCCGCGCCTCGATCACCTGGTAGATGGTGCGGTGCGTGACCTCGGCGTCGTGCAGGACCTCGGTCCCGGGCCCGGAGGCGTAGACGCCGACGGAGGCGTTCGTGTGCTGGCCCCAGCGCCACGTGACGTCGGGCAAGACGCCGGCGCCGTTCGGCGTCACGACCTCCAGCCCGCCGCACTCGTGATCCGACGTGACGATCAGCGTGACGTCGTCGCGGCCGCGCGCCCACTCGCTGACCAGCTCGATGGTGTCGTCGAACGCGAGGGTCTCCCCGATCGCCTCCGCGAGCTGGTTGCCGTGACTCGCCATGTCGATCCGCGAGCCCTCGATCATCAGGAAGAACCCGCCCTCCGACGCGGCGTCGAGCCGATCGAGCGCGGCAAGCGACATCTCCTGCAGCGTCGGCTCCGTCGTGTCCGCGGGCCGCGCGATCGAGAACGCGAGGTGCTCGGGCGCGAACAGGCCCGCGAGCCGCCCGGTGCGCGGGGCCGCGGCGAGCCCCGCGGCGGTACGCACGACGGTGTAGCGCGCCTCGAGGTGCTCCTCGAGCCTCGCGAAGTACTGCGCGCCGCCGCCGAGCATCACGTCGGGCTGCACCACGCTCACCTGGTCGGCGGCGATGTCGGCGAGGGTGTGGCGCGACTTGCGGTGCGCCGTGAACGCGCCCGGCGTCGCGTGCGGCAGTGCCGACGTGGCGATGATGCCGGCGGGAAGCCCGAGGTCGTGCGCGAGCTCGACGACCGTCTGCACCGGCAGGCCGTCGCGATCGATCCCGATCGCGCCGTTGTACGCGCGCCGCCCGGTCGCCATGGTCGTCGCGGCCGCGGCGCTGTCCGTCGTGCCCGACGGTCCGGCGGTGATCACGGTCCCGCGCACGGGCAGCGACTCCAGGAACAGCTTGCCGGCAGCGCCGTGCGCGAAGTGGCTCGCCGCCTCGCGGTGCCCGGTGCCCATCCCGTCACCGATCATCAGGATGACGACGCGCTTGTTCGTCAGCTCGGGCGCGGAGTCCGGCGGCGCCGTCGCGTCGCCCGAGCTGCCACACGCCGCCAGCACGATCACGATCGGCAACGCCCGCATCACGCCGCGAGTCTCGTCGCTGGCGATCGCGAGGTCAACGCCGACGAGCGAGGCGCGGCGTTGCGAATCGCAACGTCAGCGTGGGTGATTTGCCACGATCAGTGCTTCTCCCAGTCGACGTCGCCCGCGAGGATCTTCACGTTGTCGGTGGTCAGGTACGCGGCCGCCTCGGCCTTGCCCTTCACGTTCGCATCGAGGAACGCGACCACCGCCGAGCGGAGCGCGCGGGAGAACCGCGCGACCTCGGGATCCGTCGAGTCGAGGTCCCCGAGGTTGAACGTGCCGTGGCCGCCGCGGCCGACGGGCAGGTTCGAGTACAGCAGGCGGTGCGTCCCGTCGGCCGGTTGCTTGGTGTACGCGATCCGCCGGATCGCCCCGGTGAGCGCTGGCTTGTCGGGCTTGACGTCGTTGGTACCGGTGCTGACGAGCGTCGGGCCGCGCATCGTACGCCACGAGTCGTTCGTGCCGGTGTCGAAGAACCCGCCGTAGGTCGGGCCGGCGGGGCTCATCTCGACGACGGCCTTCACCCGCGCGTCTTCGAGCGTGAACCGCGGGGCCGAGGCGGTCGTGTCGATCCGCGCTCCCATGAGGATCTGCGGACCACGGCTGCCTCCGGACCAGCCGCCGACGGCGACCTTGCCGAGATCGAGCGCGGGTCCGCCCATCGAGACGCTGCCATCGGAGAGCACCTGGAGCTTGTCCAGGACGGCCTTCTCGTCATAGGCCTTGCCGACCGCGACGACGTAGCTGTCCTCGTCGCCGCTCGGTGGCATGCACTCGTTGGTCGGGATCTGGGCGAGCTGGCAGATCGTGCTGCCGGTCTGCAACGTGAGCGGCACGTGGCCGATGTGGATCACCACGTAGCCCTGCCGGGCGATCGTCTCGCCCCAGACCGCGCTCTGGTCCTCGGCATTGTCGTAGAACCCGCCGCCGGCAGACCAGATGAACACGGGGAGCGGGCCGGGCAGTGCGGGGATGCGCGCGAGCAGCGGCAGCTGGCGCCCGGTCGACTGATCCATGATCGTGACGCGGCGCTGCGTCGTCGTCAGGTTCTGCAGCGGGTACTCGCACGCGTCGAGGTCGGACGCGGAGCAGACATCGCCGGGCGGAGCGTCGCTGCCGCCGGTGGGGGCGTCGGGCTTCTGCCCGCCGCCGTCGCCGCAGGCGGCGAACGCGAGCACCCACACGACGCAGCGCCGCTTCATTCGGTCCACCGTGCGCTCCGTGTCATCCACGAGGTCCAGATTCCGCATCATCCCCGAGGATATCTCAGACGTGCGCGCTACGGCTGCTTCGGCGGGAGCGGCTCGCGCACCTTCATCACCGGAGCCTGCGGCGGTCGGTCGCGACAGACACCCTCCACGCAGTGCACCGTCGCCATCCCCCACGAGCAACCGCTGGGCGGGCACTGCGCGGGTGGGTTCGCCTCGCAGTAGGCATCGACCTTCGCGACGTACGCCTTGCTCGCGTACCTCTGCTCGCACACGCCGCAGCAGGTCGACCACCGGCCCGTGTACGTGCAGTCCTCGTCCGTGACGCAGCGGGTCTCGAGCGCGGGGAACCCCGACGCAGCGACGGGCGTCGGCGCCGGGGGCGACGGGGCCGGCGGCTGCGTCCCGCGCTCCTTCCCGCCGCACGCCGCGAGCATCACCGCCAGGACCATCCACCGGTAGGTCATCCGACGATGGTACTGCGCCCTGCCGACGAGTAGTATCGCCAGTCCGTGGAAGCGTTCCGGGTGGATAAAGGCGCCGAGCGATTCGGCACGATGGTCGACTTGATGTTGACCGTCAGCTACATCGACGGCGTCTTCCACCAGCGCGAGTGGGCGCTGCTCCACAACTACGTCGATTCGGTGCTCGCGATGATCGAGGGGTCGTCGATCGGGTCGCCGGACGATCGGACGAGGCTGCGCAACGCGTGGCGCTCCCACTTCGAGCAGCTGTACAGCCAGCTCGACAAGGAAGTGGCCGTGCTCGCGCAGGAGGTGATGGCGGCGGGCAAGGACACGTATGTCGGGAGCCGCCTGCGCGTCCGCGCACTCGCGCTGTTCAAGAAGCTGTCGCCGGCCGATCAGGCGGTGGCGCTCGAGCTGGTGACCGCGCTCGTACACGCCGACGGACAGATCACGAAGAACGAGCAACACCTGCAGAGCGAGCTGCACCAGCTGTTCGCCACGAAGCCCGCCGTGAAGGAGGTGCCGAAGGCGGCGCCGCACGCGCGCACGCTCGTCGATCAGCCGCTGCCCCCGGTGCACCCGCTCGTGCTCCTGCCGGTGCGCAAGAAGGAGCTCGGCTCGCTCTCGCACCCGCTGATCGATCCGATCGAGCAGACGCTCTCGCCGCACCCGGTCGAGCGGAGGTCGCAGATCGCGTGGGACTACCAGCTCATCCAGCGCGCGATGCTGCAGTGGCAGCGGATGGCGGCGGCGGGTGCCAACGGGCTGAACGGCATCACCTCGATCGACCAGCTGCCGCTCGGCGCGCGCTTCCTCGACCGCTTCATCCACGTGATGCGGCCGAACGCGACGACGGAGCTGATCGTGCTCGGCGATCTGCACGGCTGCTACAGCTGCCTCAAGGCGGCGCTCCTGCAGACCAACTTCATCCAGCGCGCGTGGGCCCACCAGTGGGATCCGCACAACAACCCCGACGTGAAGCTCGTGCTGCTCGGCGACTACATCGACCGCGGCCGGTTCAGCTTCGACGGCGTGCTGCGCGCCGCGCTGCACCTGTTCGTGTCGCTGCCGGACCACGTGGTCATGCTCCGCGGCAACCACGAGTGGCTGCGCTGGATCGACAACCGCGTGACGAGCGGCGTCTATCCGGCGGAGGCGCTCGCGTCGATCGCGCCGCACGTGCCGGTCGAGATGCTCGAGGCGTACCGCCTGCTGTTCGAGCAGATGCCCACGTCGTTCCTGTTCGAGCGCACGCTGTTCACGCACGGCGGCATCCCGCGCGAGGACACGTTCGCGGAGCGCTACCGCGACCTCGGCAGCCTCAACGATCCCGACATGCGGTTCCAGATGATGTGGAGCGATCCGGTGCAGACCGACCACGTGCCGGTCGAGCTCCAGCGCATGGACCCGCGCTTCACGTTCGGCAAGCAGCAGTTCCAGGCGTTCATGGAGCGCACCGGGCTGCACTCGCTGATCCGCGGCCACGAGAAGAACGACGCGGGCTACGACGTGGTGTTCGACCTCGGCGAGCACATGCTGATCACGCTGTTCTCGTCGGGCGGCAGCGACAACGCCGACCTGCCGATCGACTCGTCGTACCGCGCCGTCACGCCGATGGGGCTGACGATCCTCGCCTCGCAGGGCAAGCTGGCCGGCACGCCGTTCCCGCTGCGCTACCAGCCGTTCAACTACGAGCCGCACAACGGGCTCTACCGGCGCCAGCCGGTGCTCGACTACCGCTACGGCTGAGCTACGCCGCCGCCGGGCGCCGGCAGGCGGCCTCGCGGATGCGCGGCTCGACGTCGCACATCGCGTTCCAGATCGCGTGCGCGGGATCGCAGGCGCTCGACCGCGCCTCGACGGTCTCCCGACCGACCTGCACGCGGACCACCGCATCGGACTGGCCCTCGAGCCCGGCGACGACGAACAGGTCCCACGCGCCGAGCCCGCGCAGGTCGCGCGCGATCCGCGCCGCGCAGAAGCCCGCGAACGCGACCAGCTCGTCGTGCTTCTGACCACCACTCACCGGCGGAGCGAGCCTCAGCTCGGTCCGGACTCGCACCTGGGTCTGCATGGAGTGACCTCCTGCGCCGCGCTGAAGCAAGTGCAGTGCCGACCGCGGAGGGATCGGGAAGTGATCGAAATGATCGAGATCGCCGATCGACGCTCGACGGCGACTGGAGTAGCCACGTGCGAGACCGCCCGCTGATCGCCGTTCAGCTCATGGCGTGACCGGTGGCGAGAGCGCCGACATCGAGCGCGACGCGCCGGTGAGCGCGTCGGGGGTGACGTTGACGTCGAGCTCGGAGCCCGAGATCGAGCCGTGGCAGCCGCCGCACACGGCATCGAACAGCGGCGCGGTGATCCCCATCGTGATGTTCTCGCCGGGACCGAGCTGGTGCTCCTCGGTCATCGTGACGATCGGCCGATCCTGATCGTCCTGGAGCTCGAGCACGAGCCCGCGCCGCGGCGGTAGCACGACCTTCATCGAGCCGTCCTCCTCGAGCGGCACGCGCCCGAGCATCACGCGGTTCTGGTAGATGCCGTTGGTGTTCGGCGGGCAGCTGGCGTTCGGGCACGGCTCCTCGCCGTAGACGACGATCGAGCGCGCTGCGGCGAACGCCTCGACCGGACGGCCGCGCCGCAGGTTCCCCGTCAGCAGCGTGAAGATCAGCGGCGCGTCCGGCATGTGCACGACCGCCTTGCTCGGGTCGTCGCCGATCGACCCGCCGAACACGAGCTGGCGGCGGTTGAAGTAGAGCGGGCGCGGCGGGTGCTTGAACACGAGCTGCGCGTCGACCTGGCTCCCGGTGGCGCCGGTGACGAGCGTGCGGACATCGCCGGGCGCGCGCGGGCTCACCGACACGATCTGGAACCGACCGCCGGCGAGCCGCGACACCATGATCGTCCCGTCGGGCAGCGAGACGGGACCGCGGTAGATCGGCGACGGGTCGAGGATCCTCGCCGACGGCAGGTAGCCGGGATCCGTGCGGCCGCGCTCGAACGGACCGATGCTGCGGTTGAACGTCGCGAGCGCGCCGGTGGCTCCCTGCGTGAGCGGCGAGCCATCGGGCGCGGTGTCCGACAAGATCACGAGGAAGTTGCCGTCGGCGCCCTCGCGGATGTCCGTCGCCGACGAGTAGCCGATCGACATCCGCGTCTGCGCGGGCTCCGTCAGGTCGGCGTACGGCGACTCCTTCCGCTGCGCGAGGAGCGGGTGGTAATCGGTGAGGTCCCAGTTCAGCCGCCGGCCCGAGAGCTGGTAGAAGCCGTCGCTCGTCTTCTCGGTCGTCATGATCACGCGGCCCTCGCGCATGAACTGCGGACCGATCTCGGAGTTCGACAGCACCGTCATCTGCTCCGGCGGCCCCGATGCGTCGAGCCCGGCGACCCGCACGCGCCACAGATCCGCCTGCGGCAGGAAGCGCCGGCGGGACTTCGTCGCGCCCGACGCGCCGCGCGTCGAGGCGAACACCAGCCACTCGCCGTCGGGGGACCACGCGGGATCGAAGTCGTGCGAGCGGAGGCCGTTGGAGTCCGGGCGCGCCGGCATCACGCGCCGGCACGGCGGCGGGCTGCCCGCGCCGAGGTCGACGACGTACACGCCGAGCGGCTCGGCGGCCGACGCGCGCGCGGCGAACGCCACGCGCCGACCGTCGTTGGCGACATCCGGCGCCTGCACGTCGGGAGACGCGCCGAGTCCGCAGCCGGCGAGCACGGAGCGCGCCGACGACGCGGCCGCCGGCATCACCTGGTCCGCGCCGATCGTGGTCGTGACGACCTTGAGATCCGCGCCGCCCTGGAACGTGTCGAACGCGAGGCGATCCGCGGTGGGCAGCGTCGCGCGATCGACGTACACGATGTCGATCGGATCGCCCGCGTCCATCGGCGTGAACCGCGCGGGATCCGCGGCGCGCTCTCGCCGCACCCACTCCTGGAACGTGCAGAACGGGCTCGAGGTGCCCGCGACGAACGGACCGCACTCGCCCGGCTCCGAGCCGGACCCCGTCGGTCCGTCCTGGTTCTCGAGCACCGGGCCGCCGCGGTGCGCGATGCCACCGACCTGCGGCAGCGGGACGCGCTCGAGATCGTCCTCGAGGATCGCCTTCGCCACGGCGCGGCTGCGGCGTGCGTCGGGGAACTCCATCGCCATGAACTCGTCGCGCAGGACCTCGTAGTTCTTCTCGAGCGCGACCGCGGAGAAGAACCCGAGCGAGCCATTGCGCAGCTTCAGATCGTTCGCCGCCTGCGGGCTGTGACACGCCTGGAACGAGCACCCGCGCTGGAGCAGGATCGGCTGGATGTTGTCCTGGAAGAACTTCTTGTTCGGATCTCC
The DNA here is from genome assembly GCA_016794545.1 of Myxococcales bacterium. Classification (GTDB taxonomy): domain Bacteria; phylum Myxococcota_A; class Polyangia; order Haliangiales; family Haliangiaceae; genus JABFXX01. The sequence continues at coordinate 17,558 of JAEUJX010000112.1, read as the reverse complement.
GTCGGAGAAGTCGAGGACGCCGACGCCCTCGGCCCACGCCCGCACCGCGCGGTAGTCGGCGGCCTGCGTCCCGGCGAACTGATCTCCACCGGCGTGCCCCACCCCACCGGCCCCGACCGCGAGCGGCACGCGGAGCAGCTGCGAGTCTTCGACCGGCGCGCTGACGAACGACCACGCCTGGCTGAAGTTGAACGCGACCTGGTCGTCGGTGGTCCCGCAGGTGACGTAGAAGTCCGACTGGGGCGCGCCGTGACAGTCGCCGGCCGCGCAGCCGCGATCGCGGAGCACCGGCTGCACGGTCGCCTTGAACGCGTCGAACGCGGTCTGCCGCAGCGGTGTGTTGACGAACGCCGCGCGCGAGAAGCCCGGCGGCACCGACTCCGAGCACGGTCCCTCGCCGACGTGCGCCGGCGTCGGAGGCGCGAGGCCGTTCTCCGTCGCGCCGTTGTCGAGCCAGCTCTGGAGCGTGAAGAACGCATCCGAGCCGACGTCGATCCGCGGCCCGCCGGAGTGCTGCACGTCGATCGGCAGGAACCGGGGCGTCACCCCGTCGGCCTGATAGCCGTACGGCATCTTCAGCTGACCCGGCGGCACCGCCTTGATCAGGAGGAGCGCGTACGGATATGCGCCGAAAGGTGCGAGCACGTCGCGGCGCTTCTGGATCCGCTCGAACGACGTGACGTCGAGGTTGCCGGCGGCGAGCTGGTACGGCGAGTCGGTGCTCGCCTCGTGACAGCCCGCCGTGCCCTTCGCGCACGAGTCCATCAAGATCGGCTGGATCGTGCTCTCGAAGTACGTCCGTCCCGGCGGCGATTCGCCGCAGGCAACGAGCGCGAACAGGCCAAGCGCGAGCGAGCCCCAGCAGCGCATCCTTTGCTGGGCGAGCACGATGCGGGCCAGCAGCCGGCGAGGCAACGCCGCGATCCGCAGCGAGCCGCGGCGCAGGTTCCGCGCGCAGCTCGTGCGCGACCGGCAGGCGTTGCGCGCTTTTCACCGCGCGCGTTCGATGATCGCCGCGAGCTCCGCCTCGGTGTAGCGAGGTGTGATGTTGCGCGAGCAGTTCCAGTCGAGCCCCTCGACGCGCAGCACGAACGCGCCCTCGAGCTCGGCGCGCGTCGCCCGCGCGAGCACCTTCAGCCGCGCGCGGTTCGGATAGTCCACGAAGATCAGCGCGACCCGGTCGTTCGCGGCGAGGTTGCCGGCGGTGATGTACTGGCGGTTCCCGCGCTCGTCGGCGAACGACAGTGTGTGCTCGTCGACCACCCGGACGAAGCCCTTCGGCCCACCGCGGTGCTGGACGTACGGCCAGCCCGACTCGCTGACCGTCGCCAGGTAGAAGCTGTCGCGCTCGGCGATGAACGCCGCCTCGTCCGGGCCGATGCGGTCGTCGGGCCCGGCCTCGCGCCGGGCGTAGGCGCGCCGGCTCCCCATCCGCTCCTGGAGGGCCTGCACGCCGGGTGTGAACGCGATGCGCGAGAAGCTGCTCATGGCGCCAGGATGGGGCGCACCTCGGTTGTCGAGAATCCTCGTCATCTGCAACCCGGTTTTGCATATCCTGCAAAACATGGATCGGCTCGATGCGCTGCGCGCGTTCACCCTCGCCGTCGACCGCGGCAGCCTGTCGGCCGCCGGCCGGCAGCTCGCCCGGTCGCCGGCCTCGATCACGCGCGCGATCGCGGCGCTCGAGGATCGCCTCGGCGCACCGCTGCTCGTGCGCACCACGCGCGCCCTCAAGCTGACCGAGGCCGGCGAACGGTTCCTGCCGACCGCGCGGCGCGTGCTCGACGAGCTCGATGTCGCCGAGGCGGCAGCCACCGCCACCGCCGGGCGCGAGCCGCACGGCCAGCTGACCGTGACCGCGCCCGTCCTGTTCGGCTCGCTGCACGTGCGGCCGCTCGTGGAGAGCTACCTCGCCTCGCACGCCGGCGTGCGCGTGCGCCTGCTGCTGCTCGATCGCGTGGTCAACCTCGTCGACGAGGGCGTGGACATCGCCGTGCGCATCGCCCACCTCCCCGACTCCGCGCTGATCGCCACCGCGGTCGGCGCCGTGCGGCGGCTCGCCGTCGCGAGCCCGGCGTACCTCGCCCGCCACGGCACGCCGAGGAAGCCCGCCGACCTCGCCGCGCACCGCTGCATCTCCTCGCTCGGCCTCACACCGAGCGAGACCTGGACGTTCCGCCGCGGCCGAGCGATCCAGGTGCGTGTCGCGCCCGTGCTGTCCGTGAACCACGCCGAGAGCGCGATCGGCGCCGCCGCCGCGGGCGCCGGCATCACGTGTGCGCTGTCCTATCAGGTCGCCGATCACCTCGAGCGCGGCGCGCTGGTCCGGCTGCTCCCCGCGTTCGAGCCGCCACCGGTGCCGGTCCAGCTCGTGTTCCCGGCGGCCGGCGCGCGCGCCGCGAAGGTCCGCGCGTTCCTCGAGCTCGCGACGCCGCGCCTGCGCGCGGCGCTCGCTCGCCCCCGAGGCTCCCGGTGATCCGCTTCCTCCGCGGAACGTCCCCGTCGACTTCGTCGTCCCGATCCTCGGGTCGCGCAAACGGTTCGCGGACGCGGCACGGGAACGTCCGTCGACGGGCCTGCTCGCGCGGCACCCCCGATGCAGGAGCTGGCGATCATGAAGGTCGCCACACTCGTCGCCATGCTCGCGATCGCCGCCTCGTCGACTGCGGGGAACGCGCAGCCCCGCGAGGAACGTGGAGGGCGCGTGCCCTACGGACCGAACTGGCGGCCGCGGCCGCCGGCCGCTGCCCCCCGCGCGGGCTGGGTGACCCTCGCGACACCGACGCCCACACGCCACGGCACCGAGTGGATCTTCCTCGACGACAGCACCGGTCCGCTGCGCGTCCTGCGCATCCAGGCGACGTCGGGGACCGTGCACCTCAAGCAGGTGCGCGTCGACCTCGCGAGCGGCAAGGTGCTGACCTTCTCGGCCGATCGCTGGCTCGACCGCCGGCGCCCGAACACGCGGATCGACCTGGGGGCGCTCCACTACGTCGATCGCATCACGATCACCACGGCGCGCAGGCCGGTGGGCAGCTACGTCGTGTACGGGGCCGCGATCGTGCCGCGCGATGACCTCGTCGCGCAGCGCTAGGTTGATCGGAAGTTGAGCCTGGTGTGCGTGCCGTCGCAGAACGGCTTGTTCGCGCTGCCGCCGCAGCGGCACAGCTTCGCCGACTGGACGCGCGCGACCACGCGGCCCGTGCCGCTCGTGATCTCGAGGTTGCCGGTGACCTTCAGCGGGCCATCGGGCAGCGGCTCGATCGCGAGCGGGCCGTCGCGCACCGCGAGCATGTCGGCGCTGTCGGTGAGCGGCTCGCCGGTCGCGGCGAAGTCGACCGCGTGGTGCGAGCCGTCGCAGAACGGCTTGTTCTTCGAGGCGCCGCAGCGGCACAGCGTCGCGCGGTACCCGGCGGCCTGGCCGTCGAACCGCAGGTCCGCGCGCACGGCGTAGGGCCCGTTCTCGCGGATCGCGATCAGGTTCACGGGCGGCGCGGTCTCCTCCGGAACGCCGTCCTTGCCCTCGTAGCGGATCGCGCCCGACGGGCACGCGTGGGCGATCTCGACGAGCCGCTCCGCCGAGATCGTGTCGGGGTCGATCCACGGCCCCTTCACGTTCGCGAGGAACACCGTCGGCGCGCCGGTCACGCAGTGCCGCGCGTGGATGCAGCGCTTGCCCTCGTAGATCACGTTCAGGCGCGCGCCGGCGATGCGCTCGACGCCGTTGCCCAGCGCCTCGGGCGCGGGCGGCGCGCGGCGGGAGTCTTCCCCTGTCGACATGGGACGACGCTACCAGCTCCGCCCCCGCGCGGGCGCCCACCGATCGGGTAGGGACAGCCGTGTGCCTTCTTGCGCCGGGCTTGGCACGAGCCCATCACTGATCGCCATGTCGAAGCGCAGCGTCGCGAGGGTCATCAAGTCGCACCGCCAGACCGAGGGCGGCGGGTTCGTCGTGCGCCGCCCGCTCCCCACGCGCGGGCTCGAGCACGCCGATCCGTTCCTGTTGATCGACGAGCTCGGTCCCGTCACCTACGCGCCCGGCGAAGCGATCGGCGCCCCCGACCACCCACACCGCGGGTTCGAAACGGTGTCGTACATCCTCGACGGCGCCGTCGAGCACGAGGACTCCGCGGGCCACCGCGGGCGCCTCGGCCCCGGTGACGTGCAGTGGATGACGGCTGGTGCGGGGATCGTGCATTCGGAGATGCCGGGCGCGGAACTGCTCGCGAACGGCGGGCGCGTCCATGGCTTCCAGATCTGGGTCAACCTGCCGGCGCGGCTCAAGATGACACGCCCCCGCTATCAGGACGTGCCCGGCTCCCGGCTGCCGACCGCGCAGACCGACGACGGCAAGGCGCGCGTGACGATCGTCGCGGGCGAGGCGCTCGGCGCGCGCGCGGTGATCGAGACGCACACGCCGATCGTGTTCCAGGACTGGACCCTCGACGAGGGTGGCCGGGTCGAGCTGCCGATCGCGCCGGAGCTGCGCGTGCTCGCGTACGTGTTCGACGGCGCGGTGCGCGTCGGAGGGCGCGAGGTCACCGACGGCGAGCTCGCGATCCTCGGCGAGGGCGACGCGGTCGAGCTCGCGGGCGGCCGCGGCCGGCTGCTGCTGCTCGGCGGCGTGCCCCACCGCGAGCCCATCGCGCGCTACGGCCCGTTCGTGATGAACACCGAGCAGGAGATCATCCAGGCCGTGAAGGACTTCACGAGCGGCAAGATGGGCGAGATCACGCGTACCGCGCAGGTCGGCTGACCGTCGTACCGCCCTGCAGCATCCCGCGCATCCCGGGCTGAAAGAACAGGTACGGGTGCACGACCTCGGGCTCGCCGATGGCATCGAGCCGCGCGGCGAGCGCCGGCGGGAGCTCCAGCGCGAGCGCGCCGAGGTTCGCGGTCAGCTGCTCCGGCTTCGTGGCGCCGATGATCGTCGAGACCACGCCAGGCCGCCGCGCGACCCAGGCGAGTGCCACCTGCGCCATCGGGCGACCGAGCTCGCGCGAGACCGCGGACAGCTCGTCGACGATCCGCCAGTTCCGCTCGGTGAACAGCTTGAGGAACGCCGGATTGCCCTGGTCCTTGACGACGTCGAGGCGCCCCGTGCCCGCGGCGCGCTCGTTCGTGGCGCGCTGGTACTTGCCGGTCAAGAGCCCACTCGCGAGCGGCGACCACGGCATCACGCCGGCGCCGAGCTCGATCGCCGCCGGGATGTGCTCGCGCTCGATGTTGCGCTCGACGAGCGAGTACTCGAGCTGCAGCGCCGCGATGCGCTCGAGCCCGCGTTGCTCCGCGAGTGTCTGCGCGCGCGCGAAGTACCACGCGGGCACGTCCGACAGGCCGAGGTACCGGACCTTGCCGGCGCGCACGAGGTCCGTGAGCGCGTGCATCACCTCCTCGACCGGCGTCAGTCCGTCCCAGGCGTGCAACCAGTACAGGTCGAGGTAGTCGGTCTTCAGCCGCCGGAGCGAGCCCTCGACGGCGCGGTAGATGTTCTTGCGGCCGTTGCCGCCGGAGTTCGGATCGCCGGGCACCGCGGCGAACGAGAACTTGCTGGCGAGCACCACGCGATCGCGCCGCCCACTCGCCGCGAGGTAGTCACCGATGATGCTCTCGCTCGAGCCACCGGTGTACCCGTCCGCCGTGTCGATGAAGTTCCCACCGGCGTCGAGGAACGTGCCCATCAGCTGCTCGGCGCTCCGGGCATCGACGCCCCACCCCCACTCGGTGCCGAACGTCATCGTGCCGAGGCAGAGCGGGCTGACCCGCAGGCCGCTGCGTCCGAGGAGGGAGTAGGTCGCGAGGGAAGGCGTCGTGGGCATGGCGGGGATCCTTTCGCGCTCATCCTGCCGCCGTCATCGGGGATCGGGAAGCTCGCAACAGCTACTCACACTGGTAAGTATGTCTACACAATGAGCCTTCAGGGCCTGTCCACGTTCCTGGCGGTCGCCGAGCACCACAGCTTCTCCGCCGCGGCGGCCGCCCTCGGGATCTCGCGGTCGGCCGTGAGCCAGGCCGTGCGCGCGCTCGAGGCCGAGCTCGGCGCGGCGCTCCTGGTTCGCACGACGCGCAGCGTCCGGCTCACCGACGCCGGCGCTCGCCTCGCGGCGGAGGCCGGCCCCGCGCTGCACCGGGCGGAGGACGCGCTCGCCGCCGTGCGCGGTGGCGATGGGACCGCCGGCGTGCTGCGCCTGACCGTCCCCCACATCGCGGTGCCCTCGATGGTCGCGCCGCTGCTGCCGCGGCTGCGGGCGCGCCACCCGGCGCTCGGCATCGAGATCAGCGTCGACGATCGGCTGGTCGACATCATCGCCGAGCGGTTCGACGCTGGCATCCGCCTCGGCGAGGCGATCGAGAAGCACATGGTCGGCGTGCGGATCTCCGAGGCGTTCCGGTTCGTCGTGGTCGGTGCGCCCGCCTACTTCGCACGGCACGGCACGCCGACACACCCGCGCGATCTCGTCGAGCACGAGTGCATCGGCTGGCGAGGCCCGACGAGCGGCGTGCTGTATCGGTGGGAGTTCGAGCGCCGCGGCCGGGAGCTCGCGATCGCGGTACCGAGCACGATCGTCACGGGTGACACCGCACTCGCCCTCCGGGCCGCCGCCGACGGGCTCGGGCTCGCGTACGTCGACGAGCACACCGCCCGCCCGCTCGTGAAGGACAAGCAGCTCGTCGTCGTCCTCGAACCGTACCTGCCGACGGTGCCCGGGTTCTTCCTCTATTTCCCCGAGGCGAGCCGAACGTTGCCCAAGCTACGCGCGCTGATCGAGCTGTTCAAGGAGCCGCGTCGCTGACGCCGGCGAACACGTGCGGGATCTCGTACGTGCTGCGCACGGACGGCGCCCCGGGGCGGTGCACGTCGACGTCGAACACGATGTCGTGCGGGAACATCGCGAAGTGCTTCTGGCACGCGATCAGCACCTCGCCGCGCGCGGCGTCGAACGGCGCGAACGGATCGTGATGGACGACCCCGGCGGTCGCGGACCGGACCGTGAGCTCGACGCGCTCGGCGGTGACGAGGTCGAGGCCGGCCAGCCGGTGGATCATCAGATCCAGCCGGGCCGGGAACGTCACCGTCGTGCGCGTCCCGGGCGCGAAGCTGTTCTCCTCGATCGCGAGCCCCTGTGCCCTCAGCTCGGCGAGCTGCTCCGGGCCGATCGCCGGCGGCAGGAACGCGCGGAACGCGGCCGCGATCGAGGCGTAGCGCTCCGCCTCGGCGGTGCAGGCATCGCACGCGAACAGGTGCGCCTCCACGTCGTCGACCTCCGCCGGCGACAGATCGCGCGTCCAGTAGTCGAGCAGCGTGGCCGGATCGAGGTGGCTCACGACACCCCCATGCAGTCGCGGAGCTGCGCGACCGCGCGGTGGCGCAGCACGCGCACGTTGCCGGCGGTCGTCGCGAGCACCGCCGCGATCTCCTCGGCGGACTTGTCGCGGTAGAACGACAGCGTCAGCACGGTCTGCGCGCGCTGCTCGAGCGCCGCGAAGCAGTGGAGCAGAGCGCTGGCGTCGAGCGCGTCGGTGGGAGGCAAGGCGCCCGCGAGGTCGAGCTGCTCGGTGGGCACCAGCTCGGGCGAGCGGCGATCGGTGCGATGGACGCGGAGCGCGAGGTTGCGGCACACGCCGAGCACGTACCGGTCGAGGTGCTCGGGCTCCTCGATCCGGCCCGCGCGCGCGGCCTCGATCACCGCGACCAGCACCGCCTGTACCAGGTCGCGCGCGCGCTCTTCGTCGCGCAGGTGCTTGAGGCCGTAGAGCCGGATGCGCGGCGCGAACCGGCGACACAGCTCTGCCTCGTCCATCCTGCCGGACAGCGTAGCATCACACGCCGAGCGCGGTCGCGAGCTCGCGCAACTGGCGCGCACCGTCGCCCCGGTACGAGCTGCCGTGCATGAGTGCGAGCGTCGCCGGCTCGGTGCGCGCGAGCTTCTCGAGCGCGGCGCGCGTGTGCGGTCCGGGCTGGAAACCGGAGAGGCCCAGCTGGTGCGTCGCGATCGCGGGCCCGAGCACGTCCGTCTCGACGACGGCCGGCAGCGCGGCGCCGCCGTGCGTGAAGAGGTCGCCGCACAGCAGCGTGCGGGTCGACGCCTCGAACAGGAAGCCGGTCTCCCAGTTGTGCGGGACGTGCGGCGCGTCGAGCCAGCGCACTCGCTTCTTGCCGAGCACGACCTCCTCGCCGTCGGCGAGCGCGCGCGCCGGGCGGCTCGCCGTGTCGTTGACCGACACCATCGCCGCGGTCATCCCGCACAGCGGCGCCGCGTGCGGCGCGAGCTCGAGCCAGTCGTTGAGGGAGCCGCACTCGTCGGCCTCGTAGTGCGAGAAGCTGATCCAGCGCAGCGTCGCCGGATCGATGACCGTCGCGACCGCCTGCTTGACGAGCGGGAACATCCTGCGCGGCCCGGTGTGAAACAGCAGCGGCTCGTCGTCGACGAGCAGGAACTGGTTGAACGTGAAGCCGCCCGGGATCACCTCGGGCGGGACGGGCGTGCTGATGCGGTAGAGCTTGTCGGCGATCTCGTGGACGGTGGTCATCGGTGGCGTCTCCTTTGGACCTGTCGTTCCCGGAGCCCGCCGGTCGTTACACGAAATCCTGTACCCTCGTGACATGAAGGGGTTAGCGCTGCTCCTCCTCCTGGTCGGCTGCGGCGATGACGCCAGCCGGCCCGTCGATGCCGCTCCCACGGGTGACAGCGCGGACCCCGATGGCCCCGGCGACGTTCCGCGCTGCGATCCGCCCGCGACGTTCGCCGCCGGCCTCACACCGCTGCGCACGTTGCACGTCTCGCCCTCGGGCAGCGCCGGCGGCGACGGCAGTCCGGCGAGCCCGTTCGCGACGATCGAGCAGGCCGCGGCCGCCGCGACGCCCGGCACCGCGATCCTCCTCGCCCCGGGCACGCACCAGGCGGACCAGTTCGTCGCCGCGCTGCGCGGCACGGCCACCGCGCCGATCTGGATCGGCGGCGCGCCCGGCGCGGCGAAGCCGGTGATCTCGGGCGGCGCCCAGGCGCTGCAGCTCGCGCGCCCCGCGTACGTCGTGGTGCACGACCTCGAGATCGCGAGTGCCACCGCGAACGGCCTCAACATCGACGACGGCGGCATGTTCTCCGACGAGACCGCCGCGCACCACGTCGTCGTCGAGCGCGTCGACATCCACGACGTCGGCACCACCGGAGGCAACAACGACTGCCTCAAGGTCTCCGGCGTCAATCAGCTCGCCGTGCTCGACTCGCGGTTCGCGAACTGCGGCGGCGGCGGCTCGGGCATCGATCACGTCGGCTGTCACGGCAGCACGATCGCGCGCAACGTGTTCTCCGGCCGCATGGAGAACGCCGTGCAGTCCAAGGGCGGCGCGAGGGATCACGACCTCCGCGCCAACCGCGTCGCCATCACCGGCTCGCGCGCGTTCAACCTGGGCGGCTCGACGGATCTGAACCTGTTCCGCCCTCCCCTCTCGACCACCGCACCGAACGCCGAGGCGCGCCGGATCCGCGCCTTCGACAACGTGATCACGGGCCTCGGCCCGACCGCGACGCCGTTCGCGTTCGTCGGCTGCATCGACTGCCTCGCCGCCCACAACTACGTTCGCGGCCAGCAGCGCTGGCACGTCCGCGTCCTCCAGGAGACCGCGACCCAGAGCGGGTTCACGTTCGAGCCGGCGGCGAATGGCCGCGTCATCAACAACACGTTCGTGTTCTCGGCGGCGAGCCTCGCGACCGCGGTCAACGTCGGCGCGGGTACCTCGGCGGGCACGTTCACGTTCCGCACGAACCTCTGGTACGCGAGCGACACGCCGGCGAGCTCCGCCCCGATGAACCTCCCGAGCGCCGAGACCGGCGGCGTCTCGGGGATGCCGTCGGGCTACGTGAACATCCCCGACGATCCGCTCGCGTCGCTGGCCGGGCCGCAGATCGCGACCGGCTCCGCCGAGTGGGCCGCGCGGCCCGCCCGGCTGCCGGAGGTCCCCGGGACCATGGCGGGCCTCTGCCGCGGCGATCCGACGACGATCGGCCCGGGCGAGGCCGAGTCGGGCACGCTGTGAGCCCCCGCGCACCGCAGGTCTAGCGCGCTCCCGCGACGCTCCTGCAGCGGCTGCGCGGGCCACCTCGCGGCGAGGCCTCCCGTCGGTGGCGCGGCCGATGCAACGCCTTCGGATGTCATGCCCGCGATCGCCAGCCGCACCGTCGACACCCGCGCCTTGCTCGCGTGCGGCGTGATCGCGGGCGTGTTCTACGCCGCCGCTGACCTGATCGGCGGCCTGCACTGGCGGGGCTACAGCTTCCGCACGACCACGATCAGCGAGCTCAACGCGATCGGCTCTCCGTCGCGCGCGATCGTCGCGCCGCTGTTCTTCGTCTACATCCTCGGCTCGATCGCGTTCGGCTTCGGCGTGTGGGCCACGGCGCGCACGCGCGCGCTGCGCGTCACCGGCGGGATCCTGATCGCGCTCGGCCTGGTCAACGTGCTCGGCCCCGTGTTCCCGATCCACCTGCGCGGCGTCGAGCCCACGTTCACCGACGCGATGCACGTCGCGCTCACGTCGGTCACGGTCGCGTTGATCCTCGCGTCGATCACCGCGGGCGCGATCGCGCTCCGCGGATGGTTTCGCGTCTACTCCGTGATCACGCTCGCCGTGCTGTTCGTGTGCGGCGCGCTCTCCGCGATGCAGGGCGGGGCCATGGCCGAGGGCGACGAGACGCCCTGGATCGGCCTGCTCGAGCGCATCAACGTCCACGGCGCGATGCTGTGGAACGCCGTGCTCGCCGTGACGCTACAGCGCCAGCTGCGCGAGCCGTGACCGCTTCCGCAGCTCGCGCCTCCGCATCAGGAAGTACACGACCGGCACCGTCATCCGCGAGAGCAGCAGCGAGGCGACCTCGCCGGCCATCAGCGAGATCGCGAGCCCCTGGAAGATCGGATCGAACAGGATCACGAACGCACCGACCACGACCGCCGTGGCCGTGAGCACCATCGGGCGGAAGCGAATGGCGCCCGCATCGATCACCGCCTGCTCGAGGGGGACACCCTCGGCGAGACGCTGCTCGATGAAGTCGACCAGGATGATCGAGTTGCGCACCACGATCCCGGCGCCCGCGATGAACCCGATCATCGACGTCGCGGTGAAGAACGCTCCGAGCGCGCCGTGGGCCGGCAGGATCCCGATCAGCGAGAACGGGATCGCGGACATGATCACGAGCGGCGTCTTGAACGACTGGAACCAGGCGACGTTCAGGACGTAGATGAGCGCGAGCACCGCCGCGAACGCGAGCCCGAGGTCGCGGAACACCTCGTACGTGATGTGCCACTCGCCGTCCCACTTCATCGCGAACGTGTCCGTCGAGAACGGCTGCGAGGCCGTGCGCTGCTCGAGCTCGTAGCCCTCGGGGAGCTGGAGCGCGGCGATCTTCGGCCCGAGCTCGAGGATGGCGTACACCGGGCTCTCGATCTCGCCGGCGACGTCGGCGGTCACGTAGACGACCGGCATCAGGTTCTTGTGATAGATGGACTTGTCCTCGAGCACCGTCTCGACGCGCACGAGCTCCGAGATCGCGACGAGGTTGCCGCTACTCCCGGCGACCTCGAGCCGGAGCAGCCGGTCGAGGTCCGAGCGGTTCGCACGGTCGAGGTGCAGCACGATCGCGACGTCCTCGCGCTCGCGCGCATCGTGGACGAGTCCGACCGGTGCTCCGTCGACCGCGAGCTCGAGGGCGCGTACGATCTGCGCCTCGCTGATCCCGTTCAGCGCCGCCTTCTCCTCGTCGATCACGAACCGCGTCTTCTCCCGGTCGTCCTCGACGTACCAGTCGACGTCGACGACACCGGGCGTGCTCTCCATGAGGCCGCGGACCTGCTTCGCGATCGCGACCTGCCGGCCGTAGTCCGGGCCGTAGATCTCGGCGACGAGCGTCTGCAGCACGGGCGGACCGGGCGGGACCTCGGCGACCTTGATGCGCGCGCCGAACTTCGCGGCGATCGGCGCGATCCGCTCGCGCACGCGGCGCGCGATGGCGTGGCTCTGCGCACCGCGCTCGCCCTTCTCGAGCAAGTTGACCTGGATGTCCGCGACGTTGCTCCCGGTGCGCAGGTAGTAGTGGCGCACGAGCCCGTTGAAGTTGAACGGCCCCGACGTCCCGACGTAGGTCTGGTAGTCGGTGACCTCCGGCTCGGTGCGAAGCGCATCGGCGAGCGCCTGCGTGACGCGATCGGTCTGCTCCAGCGTGGTGCCCTCGGGCATGTCGACGATCACCTGGAACTCGCTCTTGTTGTCGAAGGGCAGCATCTTCACGCGCACCCACTTGACCGCGACGAGCGCCATCGCCGCGACGAGCAGTGCCGCGACGCCACCGAGGAACACCATGCGCGCCCGCGTCCGGCCGAGCAGCGCGGACATCACGCGGCGGTACACGCGCGTCAGCCGGCTCTCGGTCTCGCCGTGGTGACCGTGACCGCGGCGCAGCAGCCGCACGGTCGCCCACGGCGTCACGACGAACGCGACGAGCAACGAGAAGATCATCGCGGCCGAGGCGCCGATCGGGATCGGGCGCATGTACGGGCCCATCAGGCCGCCGACGAACGCCATCGGCAGGATGGCGGCGATCACCGTCATCGTCGCGAGGATCGTGGGATTGCCGACCTCGTCGACCGCGCGGACCGCGATGTCCGCGAGGTCCGCGTGCTCGTTCTCCGGCATCCGCGCGTGTCGCGTGATGTTCTCGACGATCACGATCGCGTCGTCGACCAGGATGCCGATCGAGAAGATCAGCGCGAACAGCGTGATCCGGTTCAGCGTGAAGCCGTAGAAGTAGAACACCGCGAGCGTGAGGGCGAGCGTCGCCGGGATCGCGAGCATCACGATGATCGACTCGCGCCGGCCGAGGGCCAGCCAGATGAGCAGCCCGACGCTGATCACCGCGATCCCCATGTGGAGCAGCAGCTCGTTGCTCTTCTCGCTCGCCGTCGCACCGTAGTCGCGCGTCACCGAGAGCTGGACGTCGGAGGGGACCACGGTGCCGCGCAGGCCATCGAGCTTGCGCATCACGTCGGAGACGACCTCCACCGCGTTCTGGCCGCCGTGCTTCGCGACCGCGAGCGTCACCGCCGGTGCGGCGCCGGCGCCGAGCTCACGGGCCTTGCCGTCCGCCGCGGCACCGCCGCCGAACCGGACGTAGCTCGATGGCTCCTCCGGCCCGTCGACGATCGAGGCGACGTCGCGGAGCAGCACCGGACGTCCCGCCGTCGCGCCGACGACGACGTCGCCGACATCAGCCGCGCTCGCCAGCACCGCGCCGGTCTCGAGCAGCAGCTCGCGGTTGCCGGAGCTCACCGCGCCGGCGGGGCGCTGCACGTTCGCGGACATCACCGCGCGTTCGATCTGCTCCGGGGTCAGGCCGCGCGCCGCCATGCGTTCGGGATCGAGCACCGCGCGGACCTGGCGGCGCTCGCCGCCGATCAACGTGACCTCGCTGACGCCGGGCACCTGCTTGACCTGCTGCTGGAGCTCGGCCGCGAGGCGGCGCAGCTCGTAACCCGAGTAGCGCTTGCTCCACAGCGTCACCGCCAGCACCGGCACGTCGTCGATCGAGTGGAGCTTGATCAGGGGCGGAGACGCGCCCGCGGGGATCAGGTCCGCGTGCGCGGCGAGCTTCTGCTGGAGGCGGACGGTCGCGCGCTCCTCGTCCTCGCCGACATGGAACCGCACGATCACGTTCGCGAGGCCCGGGCTCGACGTGGAGTAGATGTACTCCACGCCCGGCACCTCCCACAGGTAGCGCTCGAGCGGCGTGGTGATCCGCGCCTCGATCTCCTTCGCCGACGCGCCCGGCATGCGCACGAACACGTCGGCCATCGGCACGACGATCTGGGGCTCTTCCTCGCGCGGCAGCCGCCACACGGCGAGCGCACCGACGCCGACCGCGGCCACGAGCAGCAGCGGCGTCAGCTTCGAGTGGATGAACAGCTTCGCGAGCCGCCCCGCGAGGCCGAGCTTCGCCGGCGCGCTCATCGCCGCACCTCGACCGGGGCGCCATCGCGCACCGCGGCCGGATCGACGACGACCTGCTCGCCGGCCGACAGCCCCGAGAGCACCTCGGTCCACGGCCCGCGGACCTCGCCGCGCGTGATCATGCGCAACCGCGCTCGCCCGCCCTCGGCGACGAGCACGCGGTCGAGCGCACCGAGCGACGTGATCGCGGTGGTCGGAACGACGAGCCGCGCCCGCGCACCGGTCGCGAAAGCCACCCGCGCGAACGTCCCGGGCCGGAGCCCGCTCGCGCCGCCGGGCAGGTCGACCTTGACCACGAAGCTGCGCGACGCGACGTCGACGCTCGGCACGATCTCTCCGACTGTGCCGGTCAGCGGCGCCTGCGCACCGATCTCCACCGTCACGGCGTCTCCGATGCGGATCGCCGCCGCCCGGGACTCCTCGACGTTGGTCTCGACCCGGGGCCGGCCGCCGTCGTCGATCACGAGCAGCGTCATCCCCGGCGACGCGAGCGCTCCGGGCTCGACCCGGCGCTCGACCACGCGGCCGGCGAACGGCGCGACCACGCGCGCGTAGTCGAGCGAGACCTCGCCCTGCGTCAGCGCCGCGCGCGCGACCTCGATCGCGGAGCTCGCGCCCCGCACGCGCGCCTCGGCCGCGGAGAGCTGCGCGGCGGCAGACCGCGCCTGGGCCTCGGCCTCGTCCAGCGCCTGGCGCGCCACGGCGCCGGTCTCGAACAGCTTCGCGACCCGATCGCGCGAGGTCCGTGCGAGCTCCTCGGCGGCGCGCGCGGCCTCGAGAGAGCTCGTGGCCTCGGCCCGGCCGTCGATCGCGTGCGCCAGCTCGGCGCGCTGGCGGCCGACGCCGGCGCGGCTCTCGTTCGCCTCGAGCTCGACCAGGAGCTGGCCCGCGGCCACGCTGTCACCCGCGCCGACGCGCACGGCCCGGACGTATCCGGAGACCTTGCTCGTGAGCGCGATCGTCGTGCGCCCGCGCACGGTGCCGCTCGCGCGATAGAGCTCGGGCAGGCTCTCCTCGTGCGCGGTCGCGATCGCGACCGGGACCGGCGGCCCCGGCGGATCGACCGCGTGCTCGGGATGACCGCACGCGGCGGCCACCGCGATCAGCGGAACAACGAACCGCGCTCGCAGCCGCACGCGCCCAGCACCTTGGCGAGGGGACAGAACCCCGTGAACTGCGCCTGCAGCAGGTTCAGCCCGACGAACGCGGGCATGACCAGGAACCACGGGCTCACCGTCGCCGCGAGCGCCGTCCCCGTGAGGATCACCACCGCCGCGAACACGAGCACGATTCGATCGATCGACATTGCTGGCCTCCATGACACTGGGCGGTGAGAGCCGCGCGCATTCGAAAGGGTTCGCGCCGCCGCTAGGCGGAGCGCTTCGCCAGCCGGCACGTGTCGATCCCGACCAGCCGGTACAGCGGACAGAAGCCCGCGAGGCCCGTCGCGAGCGGCACGAGGCCCAGCCAGCCCCAGGGCGTGCGCGGCCCGACGAACACGAGCGCCAACAGGACGATCCCGAGGACGACGCGGAGGACGCGATCGAACGAGGCTTCGTTGGTCATCATGCGGGTGAGAGCCACGCGCCGGGCGAAACGGTTCGCGCGGAGCTCGCGACCTCGCGGCCGCGGTGCAGCGCGATCACCCTGCCCTCGGGCAGCGGCCGCCAGCCGCTGCCGGTGAGCGGCACGCTCGCGATCCACGTCGCCTCGTCGTCGGAGCGGACGTGCAGCCCCGGCGGCTCGATCGCGCCCGTCGGAGTCCGACGGCGGTGCGAGTGCGCGAACAGGAGCTCCCCGTCGCTGTAGAGGAAGTTCGCGGGACCGAGCGTCCGCAGGTCGTGCGCGAACGCGACGACCTCATCGAAGCGGTCCCGGAGCTCCGGCACCCCGCGGTCCCACAGCGGCCGCAGCCGGTCGATCAGTGCGCAGAACGCGTGCTCCGAATCGGTCTCGCCGATCGGCCGCGTCCACCTCGCCCGGAACCGGCGGTCACGCTCGATGCCGGGCACCATGCCGTTGTGCGCGAACACGTGCACGCGCCCGCCGAGCTCGCGCTGGAACGGTTGGGTGTTGCGCAGCGACAGCTCGCCCTGCGTGGCGTGGCGGACGTGCGCGATCACGAGGTCGGCGCGGCGGTCCCGCTCGTGAAGGAACCGCCGGAGCTCGCTCTCGTGCGCGGCCCCCGCCTCCCGGACCACGAACGCGTCGCCACCGTCGAGGTAGGCGATGCCCCAGCCGTCGCGGTGCGGTCCGGTCTCCCCGCCATGACGCGCCAGCTCGCCGAGCGGCGCCTGGATACTCGTGGGGTACCGGGCGGACACCGCGAAAAGCTCGCACATACCCGTGAGAGCGTGCAGCGCGGGAAAGGATTCAGCGACGACCCACGGTCATCAACAACCCGATGCCAAGACCGTAAGCGGTCGTGATCAACGGGTTGGCCTGCAGCGCTCAACCGCTGTCGCAGCCGTACAGCACGTAGAACGCGTAGCCCGCGGCCGCACCGAGCAGCCCACCGATGAGCGGTCGCTTCCACCAGCGTCGCGGGTTCTCGGTCACGTCGGTCCGACCGTAGCACGCACGTCGACCTCGAGCCCGACCGGGACCTTGAGCGCGTTCGAGATGATGCAGCGCCCCTCCGCGGTCTCGACGAGACGGCGCGCGCGGTCCTCCTCGCCCGCCGCGACGGCGAGCTCGACGCGCAGCGTGATCGACGAGAACGTCGGGATCGGCGCGCCCTTCTCGAGCACCGCCGTGCCGGTCCCGACCCAGTCGAGGACCTCGAGCTTGTCGCGCCGCGCGTAGGCCTCGAAGGTCGTCCACAGGCACTCGAGCGCCGCGGCGACCAGCAGCTCCTCGGGGCTCCACGCGGTGTCGCTGCCACCGAACTGCGGCGGAGGGCCGGCGGCGATCGGGGCCCGCGGTGGCGCGAGCAGCTGGCGGTCCGCGAGGCGAACCGTGTAGCGGTGCGGAAACGGCGCGATCGTGCGCGGCTTCGCGGGCGGCGAAGCGACGGTCTCGGGGGTGGTCATGGCGAGCTCCTCGCCGGCGCAGCAGCCGGCTCCGACGCTTTGATGTGGCGGCGCACCTCGTTCATGTCGAGCGCGCGGACTCCCGCGATCAGCTCCTCGAGCGCCGCCGCGGGCAGCGCGCCCGGGCGAGAGAACACGAGGACGCCGTCGCGGATCGCCATCAGCGTCGGGATCGACTGGATCTCGAACGCGGCGGCGAGCGCGCGCTGCGCCTCGGTGTCGATCTTGCCGAACACGATGTCGGGGTGCTTGGCGCTGGCGCGCTCGAACACCGGCGCGAAGGCCCGGCACGGACCGCACCAGGAGGCCCACCAGTCGAGCAGCACGATGCCGGAACGGACCGTTTGCTCGAAGTTGTCTTGCGTCACTTCGATCGTCATGACCGTGAGAGCCGGGCGCGCCGGAAAGGGTTCGCGTGCTATCCCTCGGTGCATGGACCAGGCCGAGACCGCGCTGATCGCCGCCGCGCGCGACGGAGACCGCCGCGCGCTCGACGAGCTGCTCGCGAGCTACGAGCAGCGCATCTA
>JAEUJX010000041.1 GCA_016794545.1 Myxococcales bacterium | reverse complement strand
GGGTGGACGCGCGCCTCGATCGCGCGGCCGTGCTCGCGCGCGATCACGAGCGGCTTGATCACGTAGCCGAACTTCTCGGCGTACGAGAGGTCGATCGGATCGACGACGTCGATGCCGTCCTTCGGGATCGCCTCGACATCGACCGTGGTGCCGAACGCGAGGTTCACGAGGATCGCGAGCTTGTGCGCGGCGTCGCCGCCGCCGATGTCGAGCGTGGGGTCGGCCTCGGCGTAACCGAGCTCCTGCGCTTCCTTCAGGATGTCGGCGAACGGCCGCCGCGTCTCCGTCATCGTCGACAGGATGTAGTTGGACGTGCCGTTGACGATGCCGTGGATCGACTCGACGCGGTCCGACGCGAGGCCCTCGCGCAGGACCCGGATGATCGGCACGCCGCCGCACACCGCGGCCTCGTAGTAGACGTCGACGCCAGCGGCGTCCGCCGCCGCGAACACCTCGGCCCAGTGCTCGGAGAGCAGCGCCTTGTTCGCGGTCACGACATGGCGCTTCGCCGCGATCGCCGCGAGCACCGCGTCCTTCGCGAGCGTGGTGCCGCCGATCAGCTCGCACACGATCTCGACATCGGGGCGGTGGATCGCCGCCATCATGTCGGTCGTCAGCAGCGACCTGTCGACATCGACGACGCGGTTCGCCTTGTCCGGATCGCGGACCGCGATCGCACGGACCTCGAGGCGCGCACCCAACCGCGCCTCGATCGCCTGGGCATTGTCCTCGAGCAGCTTGACGACGCCGCCGCCGACGTTGCCGAGCCCGAGCAGGGCGACTCCGATGGTCCTCGTCGTCATCAGTTCGGCCGCTTGTAGGAGTAGTGCTCGGAGCTGATGACCCAGCCCTCGGGCGTGTGGCGCAGCACGAGCGTGAGCGTACCGTTCTCGGTCACCGTCGTGGTGCCGTCGGTCAGCTCGCGCGTCATCGTCGCGATCGCCGAAGCAGCTTCGAGGCCGAGGGACACGACCTGGACGTCCTTCAGCCGGATGTGGATGCCGCCGGCGCGCGCGATCCGGTCCTTCAGGTACGCCTCGACCGAGCTCCAGCCGATCATCGTGAGGCCCTCCTGCACGACCACGACGTCGAGGTCGTGCGCGTACAGCTTCGCGAGGGCCTCGACGCTCCGGACCTCGTAGCCCTGGCGCCACTGCTCGATCGTGGCCTTGACCGCGGTCACGACCTCCTTCGGGGTGGTCGCGCTCGGCGAGGCAGGAGCGCGTGCCTTGCCCGGGCATCCCGCGACGAGGATCGCGAGCGCAACGACGGCCGCCCCGCACGCTCGGCGAACCAAGAGGCTGCGCATGCGGGGTGTTTATCACGCGAGGTTCGGTTAGTGTCCGCGCATGACCGAGATCGTCTGGGTTCACGCACGCGAGGTCCTGGATTCCCGAGGCAACCCCACCGTCGAAGCGGAGGTCGGCCTCGATGGCGGCGCGCTCGGCCGCGCGATCGTGCCGTCGGGTGCTTCCACCGGCGAGCACGAGGCGCTCGAGCTGCGCGACGGCGATGCCGCGCGCTTCCTCGGCAAGGGCGTGCTGAAGGCCGTCGATCACGTGCGCGACATCGTCGCGCCCACCCTGATCGGCATGGACGCGAGCGACCAGGCGGCGGTCGACTCCGCGCTCCTCGCGCTCGATGGCACGCCGACCAAGTCGCACCTCGGGGCGAACGCGATCCTCGCGGTGTCGATGGCGACCGCGCGCGCCGCGGCCCTCGGCCACGACCTGCCGCTGTTCCGCTACCTGGGCGGCGTCGGCGCGGTCACGCTGCCCGTGCCGCTGATGAACGTGATCAACGGCGGCGCCCACGCCGACAACAACCTCGACATCCAGGAGTTCATGATCGTGCCCGCCGGGTTCGATCAGTTCGAGGACGCGCTGCGCGCCGGCGTCGAGGTGTTCCACAACCTGAAGAAGCTGCTGTCGTCGCGCGGCAAGGCCACGAACGTCGGCGACGAGGGCGGCTTCGCGCCGAGCCTCGACAACGCGGACGAGGCGCTCACCCTGCTGCTCGAGGCGATCGGCAAGGCCGGCTACAAGGCGGGCGAGCAGATCTTCCTCGCGCTCGACGTCGCCGCGTCCGAGTTCTGGGACGACGCCAAGAAGGCGTACGACTACGAGGGCAAGGTGAAGTCGTCGGCCGAGATGGTCGAGATGTACGCCGGCTGGGTCGGCAAGTATCCGCTGATCTCGATCGAGGACGGCCTCGATCAGAACGACTGGGCCGGCTGGAAGCAGCTCACCGACAAGCTCGGCACCAGGACGCAGCTCGTCGGCGACGACCTGTTCGTCACGCAGACGGCGCGGCTCAAGCAGGGCATCGAGCAGGGCATCGCCAACTCGATCCTCGTCAAGGTGAACCAGATCGGCTCGCTGTCCGAGACGCTCGACGCCGTGCGCACCGCGCAGCACGCCCGCTACACGGCCGTGATCTCGCACCGCTCGGGCGAGAGCGAGGACGCGTTCATCGCGGACCTCGCGGTCGCCACCAACGCCGGCCAGATCAAGACCGGCTCCGCGTCGCGCTCCGATCGCATCGCGAAGTACAACCAGCTCCTCCGCATCGCCGACCAGCTCGGCGAGGAGGCGCGGTTCGCCGGCGCGGGTGTCTTCCGCCGGTGAGAACGTTCATGAGACTCACTGTTCTATTGCTCGTCGTCGCCGCGTGCGGATCGTCGAAGCCGTCGGGAGGCGCAAACAGTGCGCCGAAGCCGCTCGATCCGAACGCCGCGCTGCCCGACGAGTGCAAGGTCTCCGAGGACTGCGCGCTCGTTCAAGCGTGCTGCGGCTGCAACGCGGGCGGCAAGCAGATCGCGATCCGTGCCGACGCTGTCGCGAGCTTCGAGGCGTCGCGCGAGCAGCGCTGCGGCGGCCAGATGTGCGCGCAGATGATCTCGACCGATCCGAGCTGCGATGCCGAGGCGGTGTGCGGTCAGAACGGCCGCTGCATCGTCGCGCCGCACCTCCAGTCGAACTGAACGAGATCGATACAACCGAGCAGCGGCTTGCACACCGTGCGGCGCGCGAACACGATCAAGCACGCGTGATCGCTCGAGCGCCTCGCGCGAGAGCGCTGGCACGTCGATCGCAGCGGCGGCTGCCACGATGAAGTCACAACTCGGCCTGCTCCTCTTCGCCCTCCTTCCCGCCTGCACCGCCGGCTCGACGTCCTCCGTCGGCCAGCAGATCACGTGCGAGACCGATCCGAACACCGGCGTCGTCCTGTCCTGCCAGCCGGGCGGCGGCAGCGATGACAACCCGCACACGTGCACCGATGTCGACGAGGACGGCGACGGCGAGCCCGGCGACGACGACGTGAACGACGACGTCGGCGACGACCACCCGACGTTCACCGGCAGCGGCAGCGGCAGCGGCAGCGGCAGCGGCAGCGGCAGCGGCAGCGGCAGCGGCAGCGGCAGC
>JAEUJX010000301.1 GCA_016794545.1 Myxococcales bacterium | reverse complement strand
GTCATCTGGTGCATGAAGAGCTCTTCCGCCAGGCGGCCGCCGAACAGCACGGCGATCGTGCTGAGCAGGCGGTCGCGATCCTGGCTGTAGCGGTCCTCGGTGGGCAGCTGCATGGTCAGGCCGAGCGCGCGGCCGCGCGGGATGATCGTCACCTTGTGCACCGGATCGGTCTTTGGCAGCAGCTTCGCGACGACGGCGTGGCCCGACTCGTGGTAGGCCGTGTTCCTGCGCTCCTCCTCGGGCATGACCAGCGAACGCCGCTCGGCGCCCATCATGATCTTGTCCTTGGCGCGTTCGAAATCCTCCATGTCCACGAGACGCTTGTTGCCGCGCGCGGCGAACAGCGCCGCCTCGTTGACGAGGTTTGCCAGATCGGCGCCGGAGAAGCCCGGCGTGCCGCGCGCGATGATGTCGGCCTTGACGTCGGGCGCCACCGGCACCTTGCGCATGTGCACCAGCAGGATCTGTTCGCGGCCGCGGATGTCGGGCAGCGGCACCACGACCTGGCGGTCGAAACGGCCCGGGCGCAGCAGCGCCGGGTCGAGCACGTCGGGACGGTTGGTCGCGGCGATCACGATCACGCCGGCGGTGGCCTCGAAGCCGTCCATTTCGACGAGCAGCTGGTTCAGCGTCTGCTCGCGCTCGTCGTGACCGCCGCCGAGGCCGGCGCCGCGGTGGCGGCCGACCGCGTCGATCTCGTCGATGAAGATGATGCACGGGGCGTTCTTCTTGCCCTGCTCGAACAGGTCGCGGACGCGGCTCGCGCCGACGCCGACGAACATCTCGACGAAGTCCGAGCCGGAGATCGAGAAGAACGGCACGCCCGCCTCACCCGCGATGGCGCGCGCGAGCAGCGTCTTGCCGGTGCCCGGCGGGCCCATCATCAGGACGCCCTTCGGGATGCGGCCGCCGAGGCGCGTGAACTTCTTCGGATCCTTGAGGAACGCGATGATCTCCTCGACCTCGTCCTTGGCCTCCTCGACGCCCGCGACATCCTTGAACGTCACGCGGTTCTGGTGGTCGGACAGCAGCTTCGCCTTGGACTTGCCAAAGCTCATCGCCTTGCCGCCGCCGCTCTGCAGCTGGCGCATGAACAGGAAGAAGATGCCGACCAGGAGCAGCATCGGGAGCCACCACACGAGCACCTGCGGCCAGATGCTCGACTCGTCCTTGCTCTTGACCGTGTACGAGATCCCCGCCTCGTAGATGTCCTTGGTGATCGTGCCGGGGAACTCCGCGAAGACGACCCGCTTCACCTGGTCGTTCTTCATGGTGACGATGTACCGAGCATCGTCGTGCCCCCGTGGCTCGACCTTGATGCTCTCGATCTTGCTGGCTTCTTCCTTGTTCGTGAGCTGGGTCCGGAACGCCGTGACGTCCAGCTCCTTCTCCTTGGAGGAGGAGTCCGTGAACATCGAGTAGATGCTCACGAACATGAGGATCAGGATCGCCCAGATCAGGATGGTCTTATGAGATTGGCGCAACGAAAAACCCGCTCGTCAGGAAGACTTGCCCACTAGCATGGGCCACTTGGTGCTGGTTGCAAAGTCGAAATCTCTCGAAAAGCTCCCGACATTTCAGGCGGGTTTCGGCGTGACGTCAGCGCCTTGTCCGAACGCGACGCCGAGGTGCTCCGCCCAGACGATCTCGCCATCGCTGGCGCGTACGACAACACGTGCGCCGTCGCGTTCCGCGCGCGGGACCTTCGCATCGATGTAGAGGTCGGACAGCTTCCGCGACCTGCCCTTGAGCCGCGCCGGGCGCATCCGATCCCCCGGACGCCACGGCCGGAGCTCGTAGGGGCCCTCCGGGGCGACGAGCGGCGTGCCGGGCGCGGCCCCCGCGCCCCGGGTCTCCGCGAACAGCCGGTCGTAGCTCCTCGTGATCCGGCAGGCCGGGAGGTCGAGCGAGACCTGCCCGGCCGGGGGGCGAAGGACGAGGGCGTCGAGCTCGTCGAGATGGACCGCGGCGTGCTCGAGGTCCGCGTCCTCGAGAGCGCGGGCGAGCGCCCGCTTGCGCACGGCGGGCGGCTGCGCGGCGAGCGCCGCGCAGTCGATCGGGAACGTCGCGTACGGCCCGGACAGCTCGTCGAGCACGGCCGTCCACTCCGCGGCGCTCGCGGCGAGCCGGACGAGTGCCGCGTCGAGCTGCGGGTTCTCGATGCGCAGCGCCGGCAGGATCGTGGTCCGCACGCGAACGCGCAGGATGCCGAGGTCGTCGTTCATCGGATCGGCCGCGATCGGCAGCGCGTGGCGGGCGACGTAGTCATCGATCACCGTCCGCGGCAGCGCGAGCAGCGGGCGGTGAAACCGACCGCGCCGCGCCGGGATGCCGGCGAGCCCCGCGGGGCCGGTGCCGCGCACGACGCGCATGAGCACGGTCTCGGCCTGATCACGCGCGGTGTGGCCGAGGAGCACCGCCGGCAGGCCGAGCTCGTCGGCGATCGCGTCGAGCGCCGCGTACCGCGCGTCGCGGGCCGCGGCCTCGACCGACGCGCGCTCGGCGACGTCGACCGCGCGGACCACCGCGGCCGCGCCCTGCTCGACCGCCCAGCCCGCGACCCCGTCGGCGACGGCGCCCGAGCCCGGCTGCAGCTGGTGGTCGATCGTGATGACCACGACGTCGCGCGCGCCCACCGCCGCGATCGTGGCGTGCGCGAGCGCCATCGAGTCGGCGCCACCCGAGCAGGCGACCCCGTAGCGGCCGGGGCCGACCCGCCCGATCACGGCGTTGACCGCCGCGTTCACGGGATCTACGGGCCCTGTGCTAGTCATGTCGTCCGACCATACTCCGATGACCGACCGAGACCTCCCCCCGAGCGGCCCACTCGCGCGGCTGCGCGCGCAGCTCGCGGGGCCGCGCGGCTACCGCCGGATCGACGCGCTGCTCTCGGCCGAGAACGCGCCCGCGGCGATCGCGGCGCTGTCGCCGAACGAGGTGTTCGAGCTGGTCCACGAGGTCGGCTTCGAGGACTCGCAGCCGCTGCTCGAGCTCGTGACGCCGGAGCAGATCCAGGGCTGCTTCGACCTCGAGGCGTGGCAGAAGGACCAGCTCGAGGTCGCGCCGCTCAAGCCGTGGCTCGCGTCGCTGATCGAGACCGGGTTCGAGAAGGTCGGCCAGGTGTGGAGCGGTCTCGACGCGGAGCTGCGCGCGCTGATCCTCCAGCGCCAGGTGCGGATCTGGGACGTCTCGCTCGGCGAGGAGCCCGAGGAGGACAACGAGAACCCGATCATGGCCACGCCGGATCGGTTCTTCATGCTCGAGCTCCAGGGCGACGACGACACCCAGCGGCTGATCCAGCAGCTCGTCGAGGATCTCTATCGCGCCGACGCCGACCTCGCGCGCCACACGATCATGGCCGCGCGCAGCGAGCCGCCGGCCGAGCTCGAGGAGCAGAGCTATCGCTGGCGGTCGTCGCGGCTCGCCGACCTCGGCTACGTCGACTTCTACGAGGCGCTCGACCTGTTCCGCCCGCTCGATGCCGACAAGGTCCAGATCGGCGAGGGGTCGCAGGACACGCGGGTCGGCGACGACACGCGGCTGCCGGCCGTGGTGGCCGAGGAGGTCCTCGGCCGCAGCTTCCTCGCGCGCGCGATGGGCTCGATCGACGACGCGGCGCAGGCCGAGCAGCTCGAGGCCGCGCTGATGGTGCTCGTCAACAAGGTCCTCGCGGCGGGGCGCGCGAAGCCCGGCCAGGCCGAGGTCGTGCGGCGCGGCGCGCTCTACGCGACGGCGACGCTGTCGCTGGGCCTCGAGGTCGTGGCGCGCGGCGACCTCGGCCGCGCCCGCGACGCGCTGCGCTCGATCGCGCTGTCCCGGCTGTTCCGCGTCGGCTACACGGTCACCCACAAGCTCGCGCGGCTCGCCCAGGCGCTCGCGGCGCGCTCGGTGACGGCCGGCTCGCCGGCGAAGGAGCTCGTGGCCGGGCTGTGCTCGCCGCGCCCGCTGTTCTCGCGCGCGGCGGACGACCCGCCGGCCGCGGGGCTGCGGCCGTTCGAGGCACAGGCCGACCTGCGGCGCGCCGGAGAGATCCTCACCGGGCTCACGCTGCGCGTCGCGCTCGTCGAGGGGCTCGGCGTCGACGTCGTCGCGATGGGCCAGGCGCCGTCGATCGAAGCCTCGGCCCGGCCCGCGCTCGACGACCACGTCCGCACGGCGCTGGCGCGCGCGACCGTCGGGGGCGAGCTGCGCGGCGAGGCGCTGTCGCAGGCGGAGCTCACGCGGCTGCGCGACCGCGGCATGGCCGGCGGGAAGCTCGTGGCCGAGGCCCGCGCCGCCGGGCACGCGGCGATCCGCGGGCGGCTCGGCGCGGCCCAGCTCACCGCGTCGGGCGACGTGCTCGATCGTCTCGTCGACGGTTGGCTCGACGACCTCGACGCGATCCTCGGCGGCATCAAGGACGCCGAGGTCGATCCGAGGTTCGTCGAAGGCCTGATCGTCGAGGTCATGCGCAGCTGATCTCGGACCGAGCAGCCGCGATCCGGCTGTGGTAACGCATGGGCGTCGTGAAAGAGTCGCCCGCGCCGACGGAACTGCCTCGCCCCTCGCCTCCGCCGTACCGCTCGGGCCTCGCCGCTGGGCTCGGCGTCGTGCTGCTCGCCGGGCTCGTGCTCGGGCTCGTCGACGTGATCCACACCGGCGGAGGCGTCGGCTTCGCACCGGCGCTACTCGGGCTCTGGGCGCTGCTCACCGTGCCCTTCGCGCTGTTCGTGAGCGCCGTGCTCGGCGCCGGCAACGCGCAGTGGGGCCACGGCTTCATCCGCCGGTTCGTGACGCGGCTCGCCGACGACCCCGAGCTCGATCGCACGGTGTTCGCCGCGCTCTACGCCGCCGTCATTCTCGCGGGCGTGCTGGCGATCGTGATCGCGATGTTCGCGCACGGCTTCGTCGGGACGGTGCAGCGCAAGTCGATCGGCGCGCTGATCGCCGGCGTCGCGGTCGTCGGCGTGCTGCCGCTGTTCGTGCTCGGTGCGCTGCCGCTCTACCGGGGCATCCGCTGGCTCAACAAGGTGCCGCCGATGTACTTCGTGCCCGGCGCCGCCGTCGTCGTGGCCGCCGCGTTCTGGAAGCTCGGCAAGTACGGGGCGCTCGCGGCCGCCGGGGCGCTCGCGCTGATGCAGCTCCAGCCGGTCGCGCGGATCTCGCGCGTCGTGGCGTTCCTCGTCGGACCGCCGGTCGTCCTCGCGATCGGCGTGCCGATCATCGCGAAGCGCAAGGTCGACCTCGACTGGGCTGCGCTGAACCTGTGGTCGCTGATCGTCCCGGCGCTGCTCCCGGTCGTCGCGATCGCGATCGCCGTGCTCGCCTACTACCCGCTCGCGCGCGTGCGCGAGCGCATCCCGTCGCGCCTCGCGATCGCGCTCGTCGGTCTCGCGATCGCGCTCGCGCTGCCCGTCGTCGGCCTCCTCGGCCGGCCCTCGGAGTCGACGCACGTCGCGGTGACCGAGCGCTCGTACATCGGCGCGCGCATGATCGGCCTGCTCCGCAAATACATCGATCTCGACGGGGACGGCTACTCCGCGTTCTTCGGCGGGGCCGACTGCGACGACCACGACGCCGAGGTCAACCCGCAGGCCAAGGAGGTCCCGGGGAACGGCAAGGACGACAACTGCGTCGGCGGCGACGCGAAGCCCGAGGTCGCGGCACCGCAGACGCCCGAGCAGCCCGCGACCGGGGATGCCGGCGTGCCGGCCGCTCCGGCGCTGAGCGGCGGCCAGAACGTGCTCGTGATCTTCGTCGACACGCTCCGCTACGACCGGCTCGGCTTCGCGGGCTATCAGCGCGACGGCAAGTCGCTGACGCCGCGGATCGACGCGTTCGCGAAGCAGTCGATCGTGTTCGACAAGGCGTTCGCCCAGGCGCCGAACACGCCGCGCTCGGTGCCGTCGTTCCTGACGTCGCGCTATCCGTCGCAGGTCAAGGTCGACAAGATGTTCCGGCCCTACCCGACCGTCGACGACGCGAACGTCACGCTGTTCGAGGCGATGAAGGACGCGGGGTTCACGACGATCGGCATGAGCTCGCACTTCTACTTCTGCGATCGCAAGAAGTACCCCGACAGCTGCCAGGGCGTCGTCTCGTACATGAACAGCAACATGACCCAGGGCGCCGACCTCTGGGACAACAGCGGCGCGCTCAACATCCCCGAGTCCAACAAGGACATCGCGAGCCCGCGCATCCTCGCGAAGACGCTCCCCAAGCTCGACGAGCTGGCCAGGTCCGGCCAGAAGTTCGCGATGCTCGTGCACCTGTTCGAGCCGCACTCCTCGTACATGGTCCACGAGGGCTTCCCGATCACCGAGAAGGGCACCGCGTCACTCGCGCAGAAGTACGACTACGAGATCGCGGTGCAGGACATCGCGATCGGCAAGCTCCTCGACCACCTCGACGCGACCGGCCTCGCGAAGAACACCACCGTCGTGCTGATGGCCGACCACGGCGAGGCGTTCGGCGTGCACACGTTCGCGGGCGAGCGCATGTTCTTCCACGGTCAGACACTCTACAAGGAGCTGATCCACGTGCCGCTGATCTTCCGCGTCCCCGGCGCCACGCCGAAGATCGCGAACGACGTCGTGCAGCTGATCGATATGGCGCCGACGATCACCGCGCTGTTCGGCATCCCCCAGCCGGCGCCCTGGAACGGCCGGAGCCTGGTCCCCGCACTCGCCGGCCAGCCGCTGCCGCCCCGGCCCGCGTTCAGCGAGCTGCTGCGCGCGCCCGACTGGGACCACGAGGGCAAGTCGATGGTGACCGCCGACGGCAAGCGCCACGTGTTCTTCCGCATCAGCGACTCGCGCTGGGAGATCTACGACATCGACGCCGACCCCGACGAGAAGACGAACCTCGTCGACAGCGATCCCAGCTCCAAGACCCTCCAGGACGAGCTCGCGCAGTGGATCGAAGGTCCGCTCGCGGCAGGAGCCAGCAAGTGAGCAGCAGCGGCCCCTACAGGAACCCGACCCCCACGGTCGACGTGCTGATCGAGATCGACGGCCAGCCCGGCACGCTCGTGTTCATCGAGCGCGGCAACGAGCCGAAGGGCTTCGCCCTGCCCGGCGGCTTCGTCGACGAGGGCGAGTTCGTCATCGACGCGGCCGTCCGCGAGGCCAAGGAAGAGACCGGCCTCGACGTCGTCATCGACGAGCTGTTCCACGTCTACTCGGATCCCTCGCGCGATCCGCGGAAACACACGATGTCGACCGTGTTCATCGGCCGCGCGACGGGCACGCCCGTCGGCTCCGACGACGCGGTCCGCGCGATCGTGTGCCAGCCCGCGGCGCTGCCCGGCCCCCTCGTGTTCGACCACGCGACGATCGTCGCCGACTACCTCGCGTACCGCACGACCGGTCGCCGCCCTCCCCCGCGCCGCTGACGTCAGCGCTCGAGGTCGCGCAGCGCGACGACCGCGGAGCGCGCGGTCCACGGATCGCGATCGCCGGCGAGCGCGACGAGCTCGGTGACGAGCGTCGCGCGGCGCGGATCGTCTGGGCCGATCGCGGCGAGCAGCGCGGCGCGGAGCTCGACGTCGCGCGGGTTCCAGCGCGAGGCGATCCACAGCCGCGCGGTCGAGACGACGCCCGGGGTGCGCGCGGCGGCGGCGAGCGCACTCGCGGCGTCGGTCGGGTCGTCGCCGCCGCGGTCGAGGCGCACCGGCGTCGGGGCGAGGCGGCGGCGCTCGACGAGATCGGCGACCTGCGCGTCTCGGCCGAGGGCGCGCGACGATGCGAGTGCGAGATCGATCGCGGGACCGAGCGTCTCCGGGCCCGCGAGATCGACGGCGCTGCGCGCCGCCTCGAGCGCGTGGACGTGCTTGCCCACGCCGCCGAGCGCGCGGGAGACGGCGATCCACGCCACCGCCGGATCGCCGCTCGCCGCCGCCGCGGTCGTGGCGTGGATCAGCGCGGCATCCGGGTCGTTCGCGCGCGCGGCCGCCTCGGCGAGCCCGGCGACGAACGCGCGCTCGCCGGGGCTCCCGTCGACGGCCGCCTGCCACGCGGCGCGCGCGCGCGCCGGATCGCCGAGTGCGTCGAACAGCGCGGCGAGCGAGGCCTGCGTGAACGCGGCATCGGACGATCGCGCGACGAGCTCCGCGGCGAGCCGATCGGCCCGCGCGGGGTTCGCGCGGTAGGTCGCGAGCAGCTCGGCGGCGAACGCGCCTTCGAGGTGGCGGTTGCGGAGGTACGCCCCGAGCGAGGCGCCGAGCGGATCGCTGAACGGCACCGGGCGCGGCGGATCGACGATCCGCATGAGCGCGACACCCTCGGCGCTGCCCTCGAGTGGACCGAGCGCCGCGCGGACCCGCGCGGGCGAGCTGCCGTCGAGCACGCGCCCGGCGGCCCCGACCAGGCGGTGCGCTGGCGGCAGCTGCGCGAGGTCGGCATCGCTCGTGCGTGCCAGCTTCACGGTCGCGCCCCGGATGCCGGCGGCATCGAGATCGACGCGCAGCGCGACGGACGGTCCCCACGCGAGCTCGCCGCGCAGCGCGGCGGGCAGCGTGATCGCGACCCAGGCGTCCGCGTCGTCGCGGCCGCGTGATCCGAGCGCGGGCGCGGCGAGCAGCGCGGCGGCCACGGCCGGATCGCGAAGCGCCTCGTGGGGCGCGCACGCCGCCGCGGCGAACCGGCAGCGCTCGGGGCCCGACAGGTCGGTGCCGGCGGGCGGCGGCAGGTCGAGCGGCGTCCACCACGCGAGCGCGCGGAGGTACGCGTCGTGGAGCGGGCCGCCCCTCGCGGCGGTGGTCGACTCCCAATCGCGCAGCGCCTCGAACGCCGCCCGCTTCGCGCCCTTTTCCCACAGCCACGCGCCGAGCTCGCCGCGGTCGCGCGGCACCGGCCGCTCCTTGGCGCCGAGCCAGCTCGGCTCGGCGATCGACGTGCCCGCGAGCTGCGCGAGGGCCTGCTGCCCGGCCGCGCGCTCCTTCGGGTCGACGTGCCGGTGCCGCGCGATCGCGATCGCCGCGCGCGCGCGCTCGAGCTCGCGCGTCTCGACCACCGCGCCGTAGCTCCTCGCGCGCTCCAGATCCGCGAGCGCGCTCGGCGCGCCACGGCCGAGCCGCACCCGACCGCGCAGCGCGAGCAGCCGCGCGAACCGCGCCTTGTCGTCGGCGTGCCACCGCGTGCCGAGCGGCCCGCCGACGTGGATCACGGCCTCGAGCTCCGCGAGCGCCTGACCCGGCCGCCCGGTCTCGTCGGCGAGCCGTGCGAGCGCGAGGCGCACGGCGATGTCGCGCGGATCGTCGATCGCGCGGACCTCGAGGTCCTGCCGAGCGACCAGCGCGCCCTTCTGCCGGACCATCGCGTCGACGTCGATCCGCGCGGGCGCGCGCACGCAGCCCGCCGCGACGACGACAGCGAACAGCACGGCGCGCACGCTGCATCTTCCCCCGACGATCCACGGCGATCAAATGACGCCCGCGCGGTTCTTTTGCACCGTCCGATGGCGATCAGCTTGCGGTCGAGGCGACGTGGAACGTGTCCGGCCGGACAGGCGCTGTTGCACGAATTGCGCAGAAATTAGGTCGGACGTAATTAGATGCGCGCCCGCTCGTGCGCGAGCGCGGCGCCGAGGTCCGGCGCGACGGCGAGGCGATCCGCGAGCTCCTCGGCGGCGACGTACGCGGCCTGTGCCGCCGGGTCGTGCCACAGGGCCCAGGGCGGCGACGGCGCGACGGAGTCGCCCGGCCGCTCGCCGCGCTCGACGGCGGCGAGCACGCGCGCGAGCTGGGTGCGGCGCGTCCGCGCGGCGATCGCGACCGGCGTCGCCCGCTCGAGGTCGCGCGCGACGAGCGACGCGACGGCCTCGTCGAGCACGCGCGGCAGGCCGGCGGGTGCGAGGAGGTTCGCGACCGCGTGGCCAAGCTCGTGGAGCACCGCGAACCGCGCGGCCGGCGACGCTGCGTGTGGCGGCACGACGACGATCACCTCGCGGCCCGGCTCGACGACGAACGCACGCGGACGGACCTCGGCGCGCACGATCGTGAGGCCCTGGACGCCGGGCCGCTCCGTCCGGCCCTCGGCGGCGCGATCGGAGACGCGCGGGCTCAGCGCGGGGCTCCCGAGGCGGAACCGGTCGACGAGCGCGGCCCACGTCGCGGCGAGGTCGAGCTCCTGGCCGTCGGGATCGCGCCAGCCCGTGATGTCCGCCGGCAGCTCGGCGGACGCGGGCTCGGGCGCGCCGTACAAGGAGCGCAGCACGTCTCGCGCGGGACGCCCGAACCGTGCCTTCGCGACGGTGTCGCGCAGCGCGGACAGCGCGGCGTACGCGGACCAGCTCGGCGTGGTCGAGGCGTAGCGCGCGCGAGCGGCGGCGACGCCGGCGTCTCGCTCGATCACGATCGGCGCGACGACGCGCAGCAGCGCGAGGCCCCGGTCGGCGAGCACCGGGTGCGCCAGCGCGCGACGGCCGACGGTGGCGCTCGACGCGCGGCCCGCGATGTCGGGCGCGGCCGGCAGCGGCGCCCGAGCCGCGTACGCCTGCGCGAACGCGCGCATGTGGCCGGGCAGCTCCGCGGCGAGCAGCGCCTCGACCCGATCGAGCGCGAGCTCCGCCTCGAGCAGATCGCACGGCGCCTCGCCCATGACGAGGACTCTAGCGCGTTCGCTCGATCTCGAGGACTCGCACGCGGCAGCTCGATCACGAGGACGCTCAGCGCGGCGGGTCGATCACGAGGACGCTCAGCGTGCGGCTCGGTCACGAGGACCCGAGCGCGGCGGCTCGATCACGAGGACGATCAGCGTGCGGGCTTGATGCCGAGTCGATCGAGCTCCGCCATCACGAGCTTGAGATCCGACCAAGCGTCGCGCTTGCGGTCGGGCTCGCGCAGCAGGTACGCCGGGTGAAACGTCGGCATCACCTTCACGCCGTGGCGGTCGTGGAACGCGCCGCGCAGCGCGCTGATCGGCGCGTCGGTGCCGAGCAGCTGGTTCGCGGCCGGGCGGCCGAGGGCGACGATGATGCGCGGCGCGATCGCGGCGACCTGCGCCTTCAGGAACGGCATGCACTGCTCGAGCTCGTCGGGCTGCGGGTTGCGATTGCCGGGAGGTCTGCATTTCGTGGTATTCGCGATGTAGACGGTCTGCCGCGACCAGCCCATCGCCTCGATCATCTTGTCGAGCAGCTCGCCCGCGGGGCCGACGAACGGCTCGCCGCGCCGGTCCTCCTGCTCGCCCGGCGCCTCGCCGACGAACATCAGCGGCGCATCCTCGGCGCCGACGCCGAACACGATCGAGCGCCGCGTCGCGTGGAGCTTGCAGCGCTGGCAGTCGCCGAGGTCCGCGCGGATCTGCGCGAGCGTGCGGCGGCCGAGCGGCACGACCGTGCGCTCCTCGTAGACCTCGACGGGCACCGCGAGCGGCTCCTCGACCGGGCCGGCGACCGGGCCGGCGACGGCCGTGTGCTCGGCCCGCGCGGTCGGCGAGCCCGGCGCCGCCCACGCGCCCCGCGTGGCGTGGCGCACGAGCTGCTGGCGCAGCTGCGAAGCGAGCTGCAGCAGCTCGTCGTCGGGCGTGCTATCCATGCCCCGGGTATGCCACGCCTGTCTGACGCGCCGCTACTGCTGATCGCGCTCGTGCTCGCGCTCGCCGCGGGCTGCAAGAAGCACGAGCCGCCGCCCGAGGGCGACATCGTCGAGACGCTGCGCGCGAAGACGATGACAGGCGCGGACTTCGACCCGCACACGCTGCGCGGCAAGCCGTCGATCGTGCTGTTCGTGTCGCCGACGTGCCCGCACTGCGTCGAGGAGCTGCCGGCCGCGCAGGCGGCGGCCAAGGCCCACGACGCGAACGTCGTCGCGGTGTTCATCGCCGGCAAGGCGGAGAACGCGAAGGGCGTGCTCGAGCACACGAAGTTCGAGGGCGTCGCGCTGATCGACGACGGCTCGCTGCGCCGCCGCTACGGCGTGCGCGCCGTGCCGTACACGCTCGTGCTCGGCGCCGACGGCCACGCCCGCGAGCAGTTCCGCGGCGGCCAGGGCGAGTCCACGCTGTCCGACGCGATCGCCGACGCTCGCTAACCCGGTCGCCGATGCGCGCTGACGGTTACGGGAGGTCGTCGCCCGACGTCTTGTTCGTGGAGCTCGGGCCCGCCCCCGGCGCGACCGGCGTGCCCTCGGGGAACGTGAGGTACGCGTAGAACATCCCGTCGGCCTCGGTCTTCGTCGACAGCGAGGCAGCCCGCGCGTCCTTGGGGTTCTTGAACGTGATCTTCACGTCGATGCCCGCCTTGCGGCGCGCCTGCTTCGCGTCGATGCTGGACAGCGGATTCTCGAAGAACCGGGTGTCGATCCGGCGCCCGGTGTTCGCGCCCATGCGGGCGAGGTCGAGGTGGACGATCAGCGTGGCGCCATCGACGCGCTGGGTGACCTCGAACGCCCCGGGCGACTGGAAGAACACCTTGGCCCCGCCGCCGGTCGCCTCGAACCCGACCCACGACAGGGTCCCGCGTGCCGGCGGTTTCTTCGGCTTCTCGGGCCTTTGCCCCGGCGTTACCCCACCGTAGTCGCCTTCGCGGTGCGGCCCCGCGGGGGCCTTCTGGGCGGCCGCCGGCCCGGCCAGGAGGAGAAGCAGGACGAGGCCCAGGGCGCGACGCATGTGGAGATCGTACGAGGCCCCGCCCAGCGAGGCAACTAACCGCCTCGCAAGCCCACCGAGCCATTTTCGTGTAGGTTCCGTCGGATGAAGCGAACCCTGGCTCTTTTCGTGTTCCTGGCGGCGTGCGGCACCGACGGCGGCCCCGGGGACGACTTCATCGGGACCTGGATGTACAACGCCGGCTCGAGCACGACCGTCACGTGCCCGAATGGCCCGACGACGAGCCCGGACACCGGCTCGTTCACGGTCACCGAGGGCACGATGTCGGACCTGATCGTGGTCCCGCCGGCCGGCGACAAGTGCCCGCCGCAGAAGTTCGACGTCAGCGGCAAGACCGCGACGATCGTCGCGGGTCAGACGTGCATGTACCAGGAGAACGACCCGCAGCTCGGCAACGTCACGTACAACATCGCGTACGCGACCGGCACGTTCACGCTGAGTGGCGACAAGAAGATGATCAGCGGCTCCGGCGGCGGCACGCTGATGCTCACGGCCGCGGCGGGCAACGCGACCTGTTCGTTCACGACGACGATCTCGGCGAGCAAGGTCGGCACCTAGCCGCCGATGCGGCACGTCCGCGGCGTTCTGTTCCTCGACTACGTGAAGATGGTCCGCTCGTTCCGGGGACCATCGATGCAGGAGCACCTGAACGACGAGGACCGGCGCCACCTCGCGATGACGATCGATCGCGACGCGTGGTACCCGATGACCGTGTTCGAGGATCTCGGGTGCGCCATCCTCGCGGCGGTCGCGCGCGGCGAGATGTTCCCGGTGCAGCTGTGGGGTCGCTACTCGGCCGCGCAGCTCCACAAGGCGTACCCGCAGCTCCTCGAGCCGGGTCAGCCCGTCGAGACCGTGCGCCGCTTCCACGTGCTGCGCCAGACGTTCTTCGACTTCGAGGCGATGACCGTCCCGTCGATCCATGACGGCGAGGCGCACATCGTCATCAACTACTTCATGGGCGACACGGCCGAGGAGGCCGCGTCGTACCAGGCGCTCGGCTTCTTCGAGGGCCTGCTCGAGCTCGCCGGCGCCAAGGACATCCGCGGCGACTTCAAGACGCACGCGTGGAAGGGCGACCCCAACACGCTGCTCGTCATCCGGTGGACGGAGCCGGGTCCGTGACCACGAACGGATCCGCCGGCGCGCCGAGCAAGAGCACGCGCGCCTCCCCGACGAGGAACAGCGAACCGCAGACGACGATGACGTCGGCGCCCTCTGCCTGTTCGAGCGCGGCGCGCAGGTCGGGCGCGGTGTCGACCGGCACGCCGAGGGAGCGCACGACCTCGGCGAGCGCCTCGGGCGCGAGCGCGCGGTCCTGCTGGTAGCGCGTCGCGACCACGTGCGCGGCGCGCGGCAGGAGCGGCACGACGATCGAATGCGCGTCCTTGTCGGCCGAGACCGCGATCACGAGCGCGACCTCGCCCGGCTCGTGCTCGAGCTGCGCCGCGAGCGCGCGCGCGCCGTCGGGGTTGTGCGCGCCGTCGAGGATCACGTTGCCGACGCGCTCGTAGCGTCCCGGGTGCACCACGGTCGTCAGCGCGCTGCCGACCACCGGAAGGCCGAGCGC
This sequence comes from Myxococcales bacterium, assembly GCA_016794545.1. Classification (GTDB taxonomy): domain Bacteria; phylum Myxococcota_A; class Polyangia; order Haliangiales; family Haliangiaceae; genus JABFXX01. The sequence goes on along the minus strand of JAEUJX010000301.1, from coordinate 9,686 downwards.
GCGAATGGCCGAGATCGCGCACGCGGCGTTGCGCAGCTGGTGCTCGCCCGGCAGCGATAGGAGCGGGATCCGCGCGGTGTTCCCGGCGACCACGATCGAGAGCGCCCCGGCCTGCTCGGCCGCCTCCTCGAGGAGCGCCGTCGCGCTCGGATCTCCCGACGTCCCGATCACGACGAACTGTCCGCGCTTGAAGATGCCGGCCTTCTCCGCGGCGATCGCGTCGATCGTCTTGCCGAGGATCGCCTCGTGATCGAACGCGATGCCGGTCACGACCGCGACGTCCGCGTCGACGACGTTCGTCGCATCGAGCCGGCCGCCGAGGCCGACCTCGAGGACCGTGATGTCGACGGCGGCCTCGGCGATCGCGACCATCGCCATCGCGGTGACCTGCTCGAAGAACGTCAGCTCGTCGCCGCCCGCGGCGCGCACGCGGTCCGCGGCGCGCACGAGCTCGGCCTCGCCGATCGGCGCGCCATCGATCACGATGCGCTCGCGCAGCGACGACAGGTGCGGCGACGTGTACGCCGCGACGCGCTGGCCGGCCGCGCGGGCGAGCGCGCTGATCATCGCCACCGTCGAGCCCTTGCCGTTCGTGCCGGCGACGTGCACGACCCGCCCGAGCTGCCGATCGGGCGCGCCGAGCGTGTCGAGCAACGCGCGGATCCGCGAAAGGCCGAGCACCACCCCGAACCGCCGCGCCGCGTACAACCGGCGGAGCAGCTCCGCGTACGCCGACATCAGTCGGTCTGCGGGAGCTCGGACTCGTCGACAGCCGTACCGGTGCGGCGCTCCGCCTGACGGCCGCGCTCGAACCATCGGAGCGTGCGCTCGAGCGTGCTCTTGAGGTCCTGCCGGGGAACGACCATGTCGACCATGCCGTGCTCGAGGAGGAACTCCGAGCGCTGGAAGCCCGGCGGCAGCTGCTGGCGGATCGTCTGCTCGATCACGCGCGGACCGGCGAAGCCGATCAGCGCGTCGGGCTCGGCGATGATCAGGTCGCCGAGCATCGCGACCGAGGCCGCGACGCCGCCCGTGGTCGGGTGCAGGAGCACCGCGATGTACGGGACCTTGGCCTCGCGCAGGCGCGAGCGCGCCGCGGACGTCTTCGCCATCTGCATGAGGGACAGGACGCCCTCCTGCATGCGCGCACCGCCGGAGGCGCACCACATGATCGCGGGGCGGCGCAGCGCGACCGCGCGCTCGAACTGCCGCGCGATCTTCTCGCCGACGACCGAGCCCATCGAGCCGCCCATGAACTCGAACACGAAGAACCCGGCCTCGACCGGGAGGCCGCCGATCGTCGCCGAGCCGGCGCGGTACGCGTCGCCGGCCCCGACCTTCTTCATCGACGACTTCACCTGGTCGACGTACTTCTTGCCGTCGACCTTGAACCCCAGCGGGTCACCGCTCTCGAGGTCCTTGTCGTGCTCCTGCCAGCTCCCGGGATCGAGCGACATCGCGATGCGCGCCTCGGTCGGGACCCGGAAGTGGTGGTGGCAGCTCGTGCAGACCCGCTGATTGGCCTCCAGGTCCGCCTCGTACAGCGTCGCTGCGCAGCGCTCGCACTTCGTCCAGATCCCCTTGGGGACTGACTTTTTCGGCTGCTCGACGATGCCTTGCGTACGCGACCACCAGGCCATGAGGGCAGCTAGATACCCCAGTTACCAGCGGGGGTAAAGCCGATCTCGGAAGTGCGCGGAAACCATGAATTCCGCACATTTCAGTCGCGCGGGCGCGCAAAACCAAGTAGAAACCTCCAGCACTGCGAAAACGCTGAGGTCGCGATGTCTTCGATCCTAGTTGTCCATGAGATCAGCACGGAGCGCGAGGAGATCGCGCGGGCGCTCGAGGCGGAGGGGTTCACGGTGGTCCAGGCGAACTCGGCGGCCGAGGCCGTCCGGGAGATCTGGGGCGGGAACTTCCTGATCGCTGTCATCTCGACGCTGCTCACCGGCACCACCAGCACGTCGCTGAAGCAGCAGCTCCAGCAGATGGCGCCCGAGATCGAGACGCTGGTGCACTCGAAGAACGACGAGCTGCCGAAGCTCGTTCGCAAGGCGATCGGCATCCGCGACGGCGAAGCCGCCGCGTGATCCGCGGTCCGGGGCTTACGCCCCGAACCGGTCCTTCAGGTTCAAGAACTCCAGGAACTCGAGCAGGCGTCCGACCTCGGGGACGATGAAGCCATCGCCGTCGATGCCGGCGTCCTCGGCCATCAGCACGAGGCGCGCCGCGCGCAGACGATCGACGACCTCGATCACCTCGTGCACCGGCAAGCCGACGCGCGCGGCGACGTCCTCGACGCGCTTGGGGACCAGGATCGCCGAGCCGTGCGAGACATGCGCGCCCGCGAGCGCGAGCTGCTCCTCGGCCATGCGGCGCAGGCACTGCACGACCCGGTGATTCGCCGTCGGCAACAACAGTAGTTCGATGTGCTGGTTCGCGCTCTCGAGGCGCGTCGCGAGCGCCTTGATGATGCGCAGCGCGATCTCGGGCCGCGCGCGCATCATCGCCTCGAACGTCTTGCCCTCGATGACGAGCAGCCGCGCGTTGGTCTTCACGACCGCGGTCGCCGAGCGCGGCCGGCTGTTCAGGATCGCCATCTCCCCGAAGAACTCGCCGGTCGGCAGCACGGCGAGCACGCGCTCGGTCTCGCCGACCTGGCGGCGGATCTCGACCTCGCCCGACTGCACCACGTACATGTAATCGCCTGGCTGTCCTTCCTCGAACAGCACTGTCCCCGCCGGGAAGTCCCGGGCGAACCGCTCCAGCGCGTCGTTCACGCCACCACTATCTCACGACTATCTCATCGTCGCGTGGCGAAGGAGGTGCAACAGCGCGCGCCCCGAGACCTTCGAGGTCCGGTGGGTGTCCTCGGGGAGGATCACCTCGTCGCAGTTGAGACCCAGCTTCACCGCGCGCACGAGCATCTCGACGTCCCAGCCGCTGCCCCGGTCGCTCATCCCGAGCGCGACGAGCGCGGGGAACCGGAGCGCGCGGATCGGCCCCACGCCGGACCAGCGGTGGCGATATACCGTCTCGATCGCGCGCGTCACCATCGCCTCGCGCAGCCGCTTCTTGCCGTGCTCGACACCGAGCACGAGCTCGACGCCGCGCTCGGCGATCGGCGCGACCAGCGAGGGCAGCGCGCTCGCGATCGCGGGCCGGTCGCCGGGGATGAACACGATCACGTCGGGGACGCGCGGCAGCGCCGAGAAGTGCGCCTGCGCGCGCAGGCACGCCGCGCCGTAGCCGCCCGACGGCTCCCGGAGCACCAGCGCTCCCGCGTCGCGCGCCAGCTCGGCGGTGCGATCGCTCGAGTCCCGGTCGACGACGACGACCGAGCGGAGCAGCTTGTGCGGCAGGTCGCGCAGGAGCGGCGGCAGGCTCGCCGCGTGATCGCGCGTCGGGATGACGACATCGATCAACGGCATCGGCGGCATTTCCGCGAGCATACAACCGTCGTGCGCGTGTGGTAAGCACGCGGGCGATGGCGATCACGTACAAGGATGCCGGGGTCGACATCGACGCCGGAAACGCCCTGGTCGACCGGATCAAGCCGCTCGCGAAGGCCACGATGCGCGCGGAGGTCCTCGGCGGCATCGGCGGGTTCGCGGCGCTGTGCCGGATCCCGACGACCTACAAGGAGCCCATCCTCGTCAGCGGCACCGACGGCGTCGGAACCAAGCTCAAGACGGCGTTCGCCGCGGCCAAGCACGACACGATCGGCATCGACCTGGTCGCGATGTGCGTCAACGACGTGCTCGTGACCGGCGCGGAGCCGCTGTTCTTTCTCGACTACTTCGCGACCGGCGCGCTGTCGGTCGAGACCGCGGCCGCCGTGATCGCCGGCATCGCCGAGGGCTGCAAGCAGAGCGGCTGCGCGCTGGTCGGCGGCGAGACCGCCGAGCTGCCGGGTCTCTATCACGGGAGCGACTACGACCTCGCCGGGTTCTGCGTCGGCGTCGTCGAGAAGAGCGAGATCCGGCCGCGCACGGACCTCGCGGCGGGCGACATCGTGATCGGCTTGCCCTCGGCGGGCCTCCACTCCAACGGCCACTCCCTCGCGCGCAAGGTCGTGTTCGAGACGCTCGGCCTCGCGCTCGACGCGCGGCCCGAGATCCTCGGCGGCGCGACGGTCGCCGAGGAGATGCTGCGCCCGACGATCATCTACGCGCCCGCGTTCGCCCGGATGCGCGAGGCGAAGATCCCGTGGAAGGGCGCGGCGCACATCACCGGCGGCGGCCTGGTCGAGAACCCGCCGCGGATCTTCTCCGACGACTCGCTCGCGATCGAGCTCGACCGGAGGACGTGGGACGTGCCGCCGATCATGAAGCTGATCGCGAGCGCCGGCGTCGCCGAGCACGAGATGCACCGCACGTTCAACTTCGGCCTCGGCATGACGATCGTGGTCCCGCCGGCCGACGCCGACCGCACCGTCGCGCTGCTCGCCCCCGAGCAGGCGCGCGTGGTCGGCAGGCTCGTGCCGCGCGGCGGCGGCGAGGCCTCGCGGTTCTCATGAAGCTCGGGGTCCTGGTCAGCGGCGAGGGGACGAACCTCCAGGCGCTGATCGACGCCCAGCGCGCCGGCGAGCTCGCCCCCGGCGAGCTCGCGGTCGTGATCTCGAACAACCCCGTCGCTCCTGCCCTCGCCCGCGCGACCGCGGCGGGCATCCGCGCCGAGGTCATCGACCACCGCGGAAAGGAGCGCGCCGCGTTCGAGGCCGAGCTGCTCGACGTCCTGGACCGCACCGGCGTCGAGGCGGTCGTGCTCGCCGGGTTCATGCGCGTGCTGACGCCGCACTTCATCGAGCGGTTTCCGAACCGGATCGTCAACACGCACCCGTCGCTGCTCCCGGCGTTTCCTGGCAAGGACGCCATCCCGCAGGCCCTCGCGCACGGCGCGAAGCTCACCGGCGTCACGATCCACTTCGTCGACACGAGCCTCGACGGCGGACCGATCATCGCGCAGGAGAGCGTGCCGATCCTCGAGGGCGACGACGAGACCACCGTGCGCGGCCGGATCCAGCACCTCGAGCACCGCCTGCTCCCGGTCGTGGTGCGGCGCCTGGCGGCTGGCAAGCTGTCGTGCGAAGGTCGGATCGTCCGCCGTGCCGAGTAACTCGTACGACCTCGTCGTCCTCGGAGACGACCTCGCCGCGCTGGTGTGCGCGACGTCGTGCGCGCGCCGCGGCATGCGGACGCTCGTGCTCGGAGATGATCGGCCCGCGCGCTACACCCTCGGTCCCCACCGCCTGCCGATCGAGCCCGTGATGTGGCCGTCGCAGCCCGGCACCGCCGCCGACCGCGTGCTGAAGGAGCTGCACGCCGAGCTCGCGCTTCGCCGCAAGCTCCGCGAGCCCAAGCTCGCCGCGCAGATCGTCGCGCCCGACCTGCGCCTCGACCTCGGCGCCGACCGCCTCGGGGGCGAGCTCGAGCGCGAGCTCGGCGCGGACGCGCCCGCGTGGCTGTCGCGCTGGGAGAAGACGACCGAGCTCGCGCGCCTGCTCGATCCGCTGCTGACGAGCGAGCACGCGTTCCCGGGCGTCGGGTTCTTCGAGCGCCGCGAGGTCGGGCGGCTCGGCGAGCGCGCGCTCGCCGACGCCACGGCGGGGTGGAGCGACGCCGAGGCCGGCGCGCCGCCTGCGTCGCAGGTGTGGCGTCATCTCGCCGCGATCGCGCTGCGCCATCCGTCGCCCAGCGCCCCCGCCATGGCCCGGGCGCTCGATGCGTGGCGCTCCGGCCCGTTCCCGTTGCGCGGCGATGGCGACGGACTGCGCGAGCTGCTCGTCGAGAAGCTCACCACCGCCGGCGGCGAGGTGCGCGCGGGCCGCGTCAGCGAGCTCGGCGTGTCGTGGGGCAAGATCGCGAGCATCACGCTCGCCTCGGGCGACGACATCGGCGCCGGCCAGGTCGTGGCGAGCCGCCCTCCCGCGGAGCTCGCGACACTGCTCGGCAAGAAGGCCCCGAAGCGCCTCTCCGAGCTCGCGCAGGCGATGCAGGTCATCGCGTACCGGTACGCGCTGAACATCGTGCTCGACGAGGCCGGCCTGCCCGAGCACATGGCGCCGATCGTGTGCGTCCTCGGTGCGCCCGACAAGGACCCGGTCGGCGACGCGGCGTTCTCGATCCACCTTGGCGAGAGCGACGACACCGGCCGCGTGATCGCGACGGTCTCCGCGCTCCTGCCCGCCGATCCGACGGAGCTGCCGCTCGACGCCGACAAGCTCGCACCCAAGTGCATCGCGTACCGGCAGTCGCTGTGGAAGCGGATCGGCGACGTGATGCCGTTCTTCGAGCGCCACCTCGTCCTCGCCCACTCGCCGTTCGAGCCGACCCCGCCGCAGGTGCCAGGCGGCCGCGGCAGCTACGACGTGCCGAAGCACCTGCCGCTCGCGATGACGCCGGTGTGGGCGGCGCGCGCGCCGGAGAACGCGGTCGATCGCATCACGGGCAGCGCGCTCACGTACACGACGGGCATCAAGAACCTCACGCTCACCGGCGAGCAGGTCCTCCCTGCCCTCGGCCTCGAGGGCGCGCTGGCCGCGGGCTGGAGCGCCGCGAAGCTCGCGTGCGCGATCGGCGGCAAGAAGAAGGACTACCTCCGCGACGAGGTGGTCGGCGCCGCGAGCTGATCACAGCTTCGGGACGTCGAGCTGCGCGGCGGCCGCCTCGTCGTCGATCACGAGCACCGCGGGATCGGTGCCGAGCTCGAGGATCTCCGCCGCGGCGATCCGCAGCATCGGCACCGCACCACGGGCACGGGCCTCGACCATCAGCTCTCCCGGATCCGCCTCGCCGTGCGCGGCGAGGATCGCACCGCCCACCCGCACGAGGTAGCGCTCCGCGAGCGCGGCGAGCGGCGTGCCGGCGTCGACGACGACACACGGCCCGAGCAGCGCGACCTCGCCGGGCGTGCCGACCAGCGTGCCAGTAACCGGCGGGAGCTCGTCGAGCACGCGCTGGAGCGGCGCCGCGAGCGCGACGCGCGACTTCGCATACCGGGCGACGCCGCGCGCGGCGAGCCGGCCCGTGCCGAGCGCCTCGTCCCACCGGCGGCCGAGCACGCGCGCCACGTCCGCGGGCGCCGCGCCGCGCTCCCCGAGGAGGTGCGCGGCGTAGAGCAGCGCGAGCGCGGGCACGAGCTCCGGCGCGAGCTCGAACCGCGCCGCGAGCGCGTCGAGCTGGGTGGCGCGCGGCGCGGGCCGCTCGGCGACGGTGCCGAGCATCGCGCGCCCCCAGGTGACGAGATCGTCGCGCCACACCGCCTTCGCGTCGAGCCACGGCAGCCCCTCGGTGCGCGCCTGGACCTCGGCGATCCGCTCCTTCCACGGGCTGAACCGATCCGGCGGTGGTACGGGAGCCGGCTCCGGTGGCGCGGCGAGCGGAGCCGCCGTGCCGCGCCCGGTCCACATGCTGTCGGGGCTCGGCATCAACCGCGGCGCGCTCGGCACGGGCGGCGACGGCGGCAGCGGCGGCGGCGTGGGATCCGGCAGCGGCGGCAGCGGCTCGGGCAGCGGGGTCGCCGCGCGGACCGGTGGCGGCGGCGAGGGCCGGAGCTCGTGTGCGGGCGCGTCCTCGTCGTGCCCGAGCGTCGAGCGCTTCGCGTCGAGCGCCTCGTCCGTGCCCTCGTCCGTGCGCCGAGCCGTGAGGACGGGGCGCGCGGTGACCTGGGTCTCGAGGTCGAGGTCGCGGCCGTCGAGCGGCACGATGCCGACGCGCTTGCCGGCCTGCGCGGCGAGCACCCCGATCATGCGGCCATGGACGAGCGCGATCGCATCGGCGCGGTCGATCGGATCGAGCGCGAGCAGGCGCATCCGCGTGCGGCCGTCGAGGTCGACGACATAGACCTTGCCGCTCTCCGCGCCGACGCAGGCGACGAGGTCGCTGCGCGGGTGGCCGGTGACGTGCGCGATCGGCTCGGGCAGCTCGTGCGACTTGGGCTGTCCGCGATTGACGAGGGGGATGACCTCGACGCGCGTCGGATCGGACTGCGTGACCATCCACACCACGCGATCGCTGCCGCCGAGCGCCGTGATGACCGCGGGCCGCGGCAGCTTGAGCCTGCGCCTGGGGATCCGGGCCTGCGGATCCCACTCCTCGATCGACCCCGCGAGCGCGACCATGAAGTTCGCGCCCGCGGCGCCGGCGGTCACCGGCACGCCGCGCGACGGAAACTGGTACGGCGCCAGGTGGGTCTCCGTCGCGGTCAGCACCGCCGCGCCGACCGCGCCGACCGCGAGCGCGTGCGCGCCGACGCTCGTGTAGAGCCGCATCGGCGCCTCGAGCCGGATCTCGGCGATCGTTCGCGGTCCGTACGGATCGACCAGGTGTACCGTGCTGTGCGCCGCGTGGCGCGACAACACGACGAGCCGCGGCGGAGCCCCGACCCACGCGACCTCGCTGGCCTCGGCGTCCGGATCCACCCCGATCTCCGCGAACGGCGCGCCACCCGGCAGCTCGAGCACCACCGCGCGCGCGGGCTCGATGATCGCCGCGAGCGTTCCGTCCCCGGCGACCGCCACGCGCGCCCGCCCGGCGGGCGTGTAGCCCGACGCCTCGTTCACGCCGCGTGCGACCACGCCTCCAGCGTATCATCGACCGTGCGATGGCGACCAAGCGCTGCCCGAACTGCAACCTCGTCAACCCCGGCTCGGGGGTGACCTGCGACTGCGGGTACTCGTTCTCCAGCGGCACCCTCGGCCGGCCCCTGGACCTCTCGAAGCCCGGGGACCCGGCGCCGATGACGGCGCCGCACGCCTCGAACCTGCCGGTGCGCGTCCTGATCTGGCTCCTCGTCGTCGCGGCGGCCGTCGTGATCAAGGTGGCGCTTCGCCGCTGACGACGGTCAGCCTACCTGCGCGCCCCATGGCGGGAGCGGCGGCTTCGCCTTCGCCTTGAGGCCGGCGACGAGGCCCGTGACGAGCACCACGATGCCCGAGCCGATGAACTCGGCGTGCTCCGGGTCGATGAGCCCGCGCGCTCGCGTGTGCGTCGTCTTGTCGTAGTCCGAGTAGTACGAGCTGATCACCGGCCACACCCACGGCTTGATGATCATCAGGATCCCGACGACGAGGCCGATCCCGAGCGCGACCCTCGCCTGGTCGCCCATGCGCCAGAACGCGCACGCACACGCGGCCGCGAAGCCCGCGATCGGCGGATCGAAGAAGCTCAGCTGTCCCGTGCCTTCGTTGTTCGGATCCATCTGGTTCCACAGGCAGCGGGACAGGAAGTAGATCGAGATGCCGGTCAGCACCGCGGCCATCACCAGCCCGAACGTGCGCGCGGCGGCGGGGTTCCGGTCCTTCCACGACGCGAGCGCCCCGCCCGCGAAGATCAGGATCAGCAGCGCGACCGTACCGACGAGCAGTGGCACCACCGCCTCGGCGGGGATCTTGATGCGTGCGAGCGAGACGACGGGGTTCATTCGAGCTCCTGGACCGTCGCCCGGGGCAACGTCTGAAGGATCGGACGGAAGGTCAGCTCGACAGTCGCACGCCAGGACGGGGACCCGATCTGGTCGCCGAGGCCGGTGCCGATCCGCACGCCGACGTCGAGCCAGTCCCGCGGCCGCGTCACCACACCGACCCGGGCCGCCGCGGGCGGCCGCCCCCAGCCGCCCCCCACCCCGTCGGCGCCCAACCCGACCAGCCCGCCCGGCCGCCCGCCCAGCGGGGGGACCCACCC
>JAEUJX010000740.1 GCA_016794545.1 Myxococcales bacterium | reverse complement strand
CGTTCGACTGGCGGCTCGCCACCGACGTGTGGGCGCCGGCCGCGAGCGTGTTCAAGCTCGTCACCGCGACCGCGCTCGTCGGCGCCGGCGTCAAAGGTGACTCCGAGGTCTGCTACCACGGCGGTGTCCGCTCCGTGATGCCGTCCAACCTCCAGGACAGCAAGAAGGACAACCGCTGCGAGAGCCTCGCGTACGGCGTCGCGCACTCGAACAACGCGATCCTCGGCAAGCTCGCGTACCAGAAGCTCCAGCCGCCCGCGCTCGAGACCACCGCGCGCACCCTCGGCCTCTACGACGCCCTGCCCGGCTCGGAGCTGCCCGGCGTCGCCGGCATCCTGTCGCTGCCCAAGGCGCACGACCTCGAGTTCGCGAAGACCGCGGCCGGATTCCTGAACGTGAAGCTCTCGGTCGCCGGCGGGGCGCTGCTCGCGGCCACGTTCGCCGATCGCGGCGAGCAGCCCGCGCTGCGGCTCGTCGCCTCGATCGACGGTCAGCCGGTGCCGGCGCTCCCCGCGCGCCGCGTGATCTCCGTGGAGGCGGCCGACGAGGTCGCGAAGATGATGGTCGGCACGTGCGACTCGGGGTCGGCGGCGAAGTCGTTCGGCCGCCGCGACTCGTTCAAGGTCGCCGGCAAGACCGGCACGCTGACCCGGACCGACCCGTTCTACATGGAGCACAGCTGGTTCGTGGGCTTCGCGCCCGCCGACAAGCCGGAGGTCATCGTCTCCGTCCTGCTCGGCAACCCCGAGAGCTGGCACCTGCGTGGCCACGAGGCAGCGAGGAAGCTGTTCGACAAGGCCATGAAGCTTGCCAAGGCGCGTGAAAAAGATCGCACCGCTTCCCTGTGACGACGGGGGGAAGGTCCGGTCCGAGGCCGTGGTAGAATAGCCTCGTCCGTTGATCGTCCGTCCGGGGAGGCAGAAATGACTAGATTCACTTCGATCGCGACGGCGGTGGCCGCTTCGCTCGCCCTGACCTCGTCTGCGTCCGCGCAGGGTCAGGCAGATCTCGCGTCCAAGCTCAACGAAGAGGGCAAGGAGCTCATGTTCGCCCAGCGGTTCGCCGAGGCGAGCGCGAAGTTCCGCGACGCGGTCGCGCGCGTCCCGGAGCCCAAGTACTTCTTCAACCTCTGCACCTCGCTGTTCCAGGAGGGCAAGTTCGACGAGGCGATGACCGCGTGCAACGCGGTCGACAAGAACAACCCGACGCCGGAGCAGAAGGCGAAGACGGACAAGCTGATCGGCAAGATCCAGGCGGAAGCGAAGTCGCAGAACCTGACGCTGAGCCCGGCGGGTGGCGGTGGCGGCAATCCGAACCTGCCGCCCGATCCGAACCTGCCGCCGCCCGATCCGAACAACCCGAACAACCCGCCGCCGCCGACCTACACGCCCGTGGTCGGCCGCGCGCCGAGCGTGAACCTCGTGGCGGCTGGTCCGCCGCTCATGAACAAGTACACGTGGACGCTCGGCATCGATCTGTTCGCCGGCGGCGGAACGATCGGCCAGGCCGACTACTACGGGAGTGCGGCGACCGGCTTCCGGATCAAGAGCGATTACCTCCTGAACCCGGCGTCGGGCATCGGTGCGCAGGGCTACCTCGGCATCTCGCACTTCGGTCAGGGCGAGATGCAGAGCGCCAGCGTCTACACGCTCGACGTGTTCGACATCGGCGTCGCCGCGTACAAGCACCTGTGCGACGGCACGTCGCGCATGTGCATCACACCGCTCGCCGGCATCCAGCTCGCGCTGATGAGCCCGGCCGGCGAAGAGGACGGCTACGGCGAGCAGGTCTTCAACTACAGCGCGATCGGCGCCCGGCTCGAGGCCGCGCTCACCTACGGGCTCGGCACGCGCGGCGAGCACGTGCTCTCGGTCGCGCTCGGCGTCAACGCGTACTCGTCGGTGTTCAGCGAGTCGATGGACGCGTTCTACACCGCCCAGGAGGTCGGCCTCGACAAGGGCGGCGCCGCCGGATATCTCAGCATCGGCTACACCTACCGGTTCAACACGCCCATCGGCCGCTCGCCGTTCGTGACGCTGGAGTAGTCACACTCGACGGGAGATCGGCTATGGTCGCCGCCATGGCCGTCGAAGCAAAGCAGTCTGCAAAGCTCCTCCTGCCCTCGGGGAAGGAAGTCTCTCTCCCGGTCGTCGTAGGGACCGAGGACGAGCACGCCGTCGACATCAAGTCGCTCCGCGCTGATTCGGGCTACATCACGCTCGACAGCGGTTTCATGAACACGGGCTCGACGGCGAGCGCGATCACGTACCTCGATGGCGAGCAGGGCATCCTGCGCTATCGCGGTTACTCCATCGAGGAGCTCGCCGAGAAGAGCGACTTCGTCGAGACCAGCTTCCTGCTCATCAACGGCCACCTGCCGTCCCAGGAGGAGCGCAAGAAGTTCTCGACGATGCTCACGCGTCACTCGCTGATCCACGAGGACATGCATCACTTCTTCCTCGGCTATCCGCCGACCAGTCACCCGATGGCGGTGCTGTCGTCGATGGTGGCCTCGATGTCGGCCTACTACCCGGACTCGCTCGACCGCAACAGCGCGGTCGACATGCACATCACCCGCATCCTCTCGAAGGTCCGCACCATCGCGGCGTTCGCGTACAAGAAGTCGATCGGCCAGCCGATCATGTACCCGAAGAACTCGCTGCGGTACTGCGCGAACTTCCTCCACATGATGTTCGCGGTGCCCTCGGAGGAGTACGAGGTCAGCCCGGTCCTCGAGAAGGCCGTCAACCAGCTCCTCATCCTCCACGCCGACCACGAGCAGAACTGCTCGACCTCGACGGTCCGCATGGTCGGCAGCTCGGGCGCCAACCTCTACGCGTCGATCGCCGCCGGCATCCTCGCGCTCTGGGGACCGCTGCACGGCGGCGCGAACCAGGCCGTCATCGAGATGCTCGAGGACGTCAAGAACAACCGCGGCGGCGATGGCAAGAAGTTCATCGACGACGTGAAGAACAAGCGCGACAACCAGCGCCTGATGGGCTTCGGCCACCGCGTCTACAAGAACTTCGACCCGCGCGCGAAGATCCTGAAGAAGATGTGCGACGAGGTGCTCGAGCACCTCGGCATCAAGGACCCGCTGCTCGACATCGCGAAGTCGATGGAGGAGGTCGCCCTCAAGGACGACTACTTCATCTCGAAGAAGCTCTACCCGAACGTCGACTTCTACTCCGGCATCATCTACCGCGCGCTCGGCATCCCGACGAACATGTTCACGGTGATGTTCGCGCTCGGCCGCCTGCCCGGCTGGATCGCGCACTGGAAGGAGATGGTCGACGACCCGCAGACGAAGATCGGCCGTCCGCGCCAGGTCTACACGGGCGAGAAGCTCCGCACGTACGTCCCGATCGAGCAGCGCTGACGCGCCCGCTCGATCGCGCTCACTTGCAGCCGGCGGGCAGGACCTCCTGCTTGTAGCGGCCCTCCCAGTTGCCGGGAGGGTCGTACTCGCAGACCCAGATGTCGTTGCCCTTGCACTGCGCCATGCCGCAGCCGATCTGCGTCGTCGAGCGCCAGACCACCTGCGTGAAGTGGCCCGTCTGCATCGAGAAGCCGGGCTGCTGGAACGAGTAGCCCTTGACCTCGTCGTACCACATGGCGACGACGCTCTCGGGATCCATCGCGCCGGTGGTGCCCGCGGCGAGGTTCTCGCCGTAGCTGCCACCCGAGTGAGCGAACTTGCAGCCCTGATCGCGGAGCGAGTTGGCCCACTGCTGTGCGACCTGCGCGAGCTTGGGCGACCAGGTCAGCGGCTGCGCGCAGTGCTTCGCGCGGTACTGGTTGTGCGCGGCGACCAGGCGCTGCGCGTCGCCCGCGGGTGCAGCAGGTGCGGGAGGCGCGGCCGGCTCGGGTCGCGTCGCGGCCTCGGGCCGTGGCGCGGGCTCGGGCCGAGACGGTGGCTGTGGGTCGGGGTTCGACCACGGCTCGGGCTGGGCCTCCGTCGCGGACGGCGCGTTCCACGGATCGCCGCCGCCCGGTGGCCCGCCGCCGCCAGGGCCCGGCTGCACGGGCTGTCCGGATCGGTTGTCGGCGGCCGGCTCGGCCTTGCCGCCCGGGGACTTGTACATCTGGCCGCAGCTCGCGAGCAGCGCGGCGGTGAGTGCAAACATGCGCATGAGGTCAGTCCGTGGGGCTGGGACGGCTCACCGGGAGAGCATGACACGCGGCGCTCGCGCTGGCTTGCTTTGCGGCCGCAAGCGGGACAGATTCGCGGGCGATGCGTCCGACGGTGGCAGAGCCTACGTCTTCGGCGGTGACCGATGGCATTCGCGTGCGGGTGCAGTCGCACTACCTCGCGGATCAGAGCTCGCCGCGTGATGACCGCTACGTGTTCGCGTACACGATCACGATCTCGAACGAGGGACGCGTGACCGCGCAGCTGAAGACGCGCCACTGGATCATCACGGATGGCCGCGGCACGGTCGAGGAGGTGCGCGGCGACGGCGTGGTCGGCGAGCAGCCGCGCCTCGCGCCGGGGCAGACCTTCCAGTACACGTCGGGCTGCGTGCTGACGACGCCGATCGGGACGATGCAGGGCACGTATCGGATGTGGCGCGACGACGGCTCGTACTTCGACGCCCAGATC
>JAEUJX010000739.1 GCA_016794545.1 Myxococcales bacterium | reverse complement strand
GCTGCCCCGCGCTCGATCCCGACGTCAACCGCGGCGTCGTCGACAAGCTCCGCGATGGCAGCCTCCTCTACCAGGCGACCGCGCCGCTCGCCGCGCCCGTCGGCCGCACGCCTCCGATGGATCCCGAGGACCCGCCGGCCGATGATCCGGCGCCGGTGGATCCGGCGGACGAGGTGCCGCCCGAGGACGCCGCGGGTTGCGCCGCGGGACGCGGCGGCCAGAGCGCCGGGCTCGCGCTCGGGCTCGCGCTGTGGCTGCGCCGTCGCAGGCGCTGAGCGCGATCAGGTCGCGAGCATGAACAGCAGCACGCCGACGACCGCGAACAACACGACGACGATCATGATCAGCACGAGGTTGCCGCCCGGCTTGAGCTCGGACGGTGCGACCAGGTTGCGCTGGCTCGTGCGCTCGTGCGTCGGGATCTGGAACGCGGAGAGCGAGGCGTGACTCGCGCGCTGCGGCAGCCGCGGCTGGCTGACGCGCCGGGACAGATCCGATGACGAGGACCGCACCTCGGGGTTCGAACCGCGCGCCTGGATCTCCGGCTGCGAATCGAGCAACGCCGCGGAGCTCGTGCGCGCGCGCTTCAGCTGCTCGGGTACGAACGCGAAGTACGTCGCGTCCTCGGTGAACGACATCGGCTTGCCGCACGCCTCGCACGGCTGCGTCGGGGCCTTGCTCGGGCGCCCCTCCATCTCGGAGAGGTTGATCACCTGGAGCACGTACTTCGCGCAGTCCTCGCAGCGGTACGGCACCTGGAAGCTCCTCACGAACGCCGTCGACGCGAACTCCTTCACGAGGTTCATCTGCGCGACGATCTGCGGCGAGCACTGCACGAGCGCGGGCTTCACGCCGCGCGCGTCGAGCGCGGCGAGCCACGCGACCCAGTCGCGCGCGCCGATCGAGCTCACGCGCTCCACACCCGAGAGGTTGATGAGCAGCCGGCCACCCGCGCCGATCTTGTCGGCGAGATCCGGAAGCTCGCTCCGTTCGTCGAGCGCACCCGCGAGCTTCAACACGCTCGCCCCACTCTTCCGTTGCTCGACCGTCGCCGTCAGCATCTCGATCATCTCCTCCTCCGTAAGCGGGGTAATCCACCGCACACCCCTTGCACTGAAACCCCGGTGAGGCTCAGTACACCACGGAGACCTAAGCCTGTGCGTGCGTTCTTTTTACCGTTACCCCGACGATTCCCCAGCTATGGCGGCGGTGATGTGTGCCCGCTCCGCCGATGCACTCACCATAACACCGGCGTCTCCCCCACCGCGGCGGTTTCGTTAACTCCTGCTGCCGATGGCGTTTCGCGCGCGGTTCGTGCGGCAAACCGCCACCATCCGCGTTGTCGCCCGGCTCGCATCGAATCGCTATGAAGGTGTCCGTGCGTCGCTTCTTCAAGGGTCTCGGCATCACGCTGGCGGTGCTCGCGGGCCTGTTCGGGCTGATCCAGCTGATCCCGTACGGGCGCACGCACTCCAACCCGCCGACGGTCGAGGAACCGAAGTGGGACTCGCCGCGCACGCGCGAGCTCGCGAAGCGCGCGTGCTTCGACTGCCACAGCAACGAGACGCACTGGCCCTGGTACGCGAACGTCGCGCCGATGTCGTGGGTCGTGCAGCGCGACGTCGATGCCGCGCGCAGCGTCGTCAACTTCTCCGAGTTCCACATCCCATACGCCCTCGCGAGCTACTCCGGGCTCTCCGTGCGCAACGGCACGATGCCGCCGAGCAAGTACACGGTGGCGCATCCCGAGGCGCGGCTGACCGCGGCGGAGCTCGCCGAGCTGTCGCGCGGCCTCGACGCCACGCTGAAGGTCGACACCACGCGCCGGTAGCCAGCTAGCGATCGCGCAGCGCGATCTCGAGCGTGCCCGAGCGGTCGCCGAGCTGGGCCGTGATCGTGCGATCGACCTTGGTCCACGTCCACGCATCGCCCTGCTTGGTCGCCGCGCCCCAGTGAGCCGCGAGCTGCGGGATCAGCGTCTTCTCGGCCAGGTCGTCCGCCCGGAGCGCGAACGCGACGGACGTGACGCGGTTGTCGGCGACCCCGAGATGGAAGCCGAGATCGAAGGAGCGCGTCGCGCGCGTCCAGCTGTCGAGGCCCTCGAACGGATACGGCTGCTCGAGGAGAAACTTGCCGCGCTCGAGCGAGATCCAGCGATCGCCCGCGCGCCGGCCGATCGCGTCGGCGGGTCGACCGATCACGCCGTCCGCGCGCGCGAGCAGCTCGGGCACGGTGAGCTCGGCGTCCCAGCGCAGCGTGACCGTGTTGACGTCGACCTTCGCGCGGAGCCGCGTGCCGTCGCCGGGCGACGCCGCCCAGTCGTTCAGCCACTCCTTCTCGCCGAAGCAGCCGCCGCCGTTGAACGGGCGACCGATGCGGCGCGCGAACAGGTCGGCGGCCTCGTAGCCACAGCAGCCGCCGTACGAGACCTCGAAGCGCACCGACTGCAGCACGCCGCCGCGCACGTCGAGGTCGATCGTCACGTCGTTCTTGCGCGCGAACTCGGCGATCAGCGCGCGGTGCTTCGCGTCCGGAGGCGCACCTCCGAGGTCGAAGCCGTCGAACAGCGGGCCCATCGCCCCGCCCTCGCTCACGACCTGCGCCGCCGCTTCCTTGCCGAGCCACGGCTTCTCCTTCACCTTCCGCTCGACGACCGGCGGAGGCTCCGCGCTGCGCTTCGAGGTCGCCGCCTTGCCGACGGCCAGCGCGGAGGCGCCGACGATGAAGCCGACGAGGATCTTGGCGCTCACCCCCTGATGACACACCAGGTCGCGCCGCGTTGCTGACAGGTAGTTCCTATCAGAGCAATCGCCTCTTGCGTCTTCTTCCTATTACGTGTCTCTCGTAGGCTGCCCCCATGACGCAAGCAAAGTGCCCCTTCAAGCATCAATCCGGTGGTGGGACCTCGAATCGGGACTGGTGGCCGAATCAGCTGCGTCTCGAGACGCTGCACCAGCGCTCGGCGCTGTCCAACCCGATGGGTGGCGAGTTCGACTACGCGGCGGAGTTCGCCACGCTCGACTACGCCGCTCTCAAGGCGGACCTCCACGCGCTGATGACCGACTCGCAGGACTGGTGGCCTGCCGATTTCGGTCACTACGGCCCCCTGTTCGTGCGCATGGCGTGGCACAGCGCGGGCACCTACCGCACCGGCGACGGACGCGGCGGTGCGGGCAAGGGCAGCCAGCGGTTCGCGCCGCTCGACGCGTGGCCCGACAACGTCAACCTCGACAAGGCGCGGCGCCTGCTGTGGCCGATCAAGCAGAAGTACGGCCGCAAGATCTCGTGGGCCGATCTCATGATCCTCGCGGGCAACGTCGCGCTCGAGTCGATGGGCCTCGCGACGTTCGGCTTCGGCGGCGGGCGCGAGGACATCTGGGAGCCCGAGACGGACGTGTACTGGGGCCAGGAGAAGAAGTGGCTCGAGGACCAGCGCTACTCCGGCGACCGCGAGCTCGAGGCGCCGCTCGCCGCGGTGCAGATGGGCCTCATCTACGTGAACCCGGAGGGTCCGAACGGGAAGCCGGATCCGGTGGCCGCCGCGCGCGACATCCGCGAGACGTTCGCGCGTATGGCGATGAACGACGAGGAGACCGTCGCGCTGATCGCCGGCGGTCACACGTTCGGCAAGGCGCACGGCGCCGGCGTCCCCGGTGACCACGTCGGCTTCGATCCCGAGGCCGCCGACATCGCCGCGCAGGGGTTCGGCTGGCAGAACAAGCTCGGCAAGGGCCACAGCGGTGACTCGATCACGAGCGGCCTCGAGGTCACCTGGACCACGACGCCGACGAAGTGGTCGATGGACTTCCTGCGCCACCTGTTCGCCTATGACTGGGAGCTCACGAAGAGCCCGGCCGGCGCTCACCAGTGGACGCCGAAGGCGGGCGCCGGTGCGGGCACCGTGCCCGACGCGCACGACGGCGCGAAGCGCCACGCCCCCGGCATGCTGACGACCGACCTCGCGCTGCGCTTCGACCCCGCGTACGAGGCGATCGCGCGGCGCTTCCTCGCGAACCCCGACGAGTTCGCCGACGCGTTCGCGCGCGCGTGGTTCAAGCTGACCCACCGCGACATGGGCCCGATCGCGCGCTACCTCGGCCCCGAGGTCCCGAAGGAGGAGCTGATCTGGCAGGACCCGATCCCGGCGGCGAGCGCCTCGGTGATCGATGACGCCGACGTCGCCGCGCTGAAGAAGCAGATCGCGGGCGCGGGGCTGAGCGTCGCCCAGCTCGTGTCCACCGCGTGGGCGTCGGCGTCGACGTTCCGCGGCTCCGACAAGCGCGGCGGCGCGAACGGCGCGCGCATCCGCCTCGCGCCGCAGAAGGACTGGGAGGTCAACGAGCCCGCGCAGCTCCAGACCGTGCTCGGCGCGCTCGAAGCGATCCAGGCCGGCTTCAACCGCGCGCAGGCCGGCGGCAAGCGCGTCTCGCTCGCCGACCTGATCGTGCTCGCCGGCAACGTCGGGATCGAGCAGGCGGCGAAGGCGGGCGGCCACGACGTCCTCGTCCCGTTCCTGCCGGGCCGCGGCGACGCGACGCAGGAGCAGACCGATGTCGCGTCGTTCGGCGTGCTCGAGCCGATCGTCGACGGCTTCCGCAACTACGCGAAGGACCGCTACGCGGTTCCCGCGGAGGAGCTGCTCGTCGATCGCGCGCAGCTGCTCGGGCTGACGGCGCCCGAGATGACCGTCCTCCTCGGCGGCCTGCGCGTGCTCGGCGCCAACACCGGCGGCGCCCGGCACGGCGTCTTCACCACGCGCCCGGGGACGCTGACGAACGACTTTTTCGTGAACCTGCTCGACATGGGCACGCAGTGGACCGCGACGTCTGGCGCGCAGGACGTGTTCGAGGGCAAGGACCGCAAGACCGGCGCCGTGCGCTGGACAGGTACGCGCGTCGACCTCGTGTTCGGCTCGAGCTCGATCCTGCGCTCGCTCGCCGAGGTCTACGCCAGCTCCGACGCGCAGGCCAAGTTCGTCACCGACTTCGTCACCGCCTGGACGAAGGTGATGAACGCCGACCGGTTCTAACCGACGGCGTAGACGCGCACGCCCGCGTGCTCGGCGGTGACGAGCCGCGAGCCATCGGGGCTCGGCTCCACCGCCCACGCGAGTGGCCCGAGCAGCGTCTGCCGTGGCACGCCCTCCATCACGGGCACTCGCGCGATGCGCGCGTACGTCGTCGGATCCCACAGCTCCACGCTCGGCTCGCCTCCCCAGCCGATGTCGGGCATCGTCGCGACGTAGCGCTCGCACACGCCGATCGCCTTCACGGTGGTCTTGCCGTACGGCGCCCACTCGGCGAGCTCCGCCGCGTCGAGCGCGCGCACCACGATCCGCGCGTAGTTCCCGACGAGCAGGCGGCGCCGCCACGGATCGAGGACGAGGTCCGTGATCGGCTGGCGCTGCGTGATCTGGTGGACCGCGTTCGCCGGCGCCGCCGAGTCCACGATCGTCAGCTTCGGCACGCCTCGCTCGAGGGTGTGGCCCCAGTCGTCGTCGCTGTAACCGCCGTAGTCCGAGGCCCCAACGAACGTCCCGCTCGGATCCGCCACCACGTGGTCGATGTCGAACGACTGGTACGGGCCACCCCACTCGAGGTTCAGCGAGCCGCGATCGGCGAGCGATGGCACGGAGACGACGTGGAGGTGCGTGTGCGGCCCGGTCGCGAGCGCCTTGCCGCCCTCGCAGAACGCGACGCGCGCGATGCCGAGGGTGTCGGCGGTGGCGATCACCGAGAGGTCCCGCGCGTCGCGGAGCCGCAGCGGTCCGTACTCGGCGGTCGCGATGTGGGCACCGTCCGGGGACCACGCGGTGCCGAACACGAACGGGTCGACCCTCCCGCGCTCGAGCGCCCGCTCCACGATCCGCTCGCCGTCCCGCCCGTAGATCACCACGCTCGTGGCGTCGGTGACGACGAACCGATCGCCTAGCGGCGACCACACGATCTGCCGCACCTTGTCGTGACGGAGAGCGGCGACCGCGGTGAGCACCGGGTCCATGGTAGCCGACGTACGAGGTCCTCCCGTGAGAGGTCTTTGATTGACCCACCCCCGGTGCGGTGCCACCCTCGGCAGGAGGGAACTCCCATGGGCACGAAGCTCGTGTTGCTCGTCACGCTCGTCGGCTGCGCGAAGGCGCAGACCGGAGGGCAGCCCGGCCCCGACGGCGGCGGTGGCGGCGATGGCCCCGCGTCGTGCGGCGAGCTCTGCGACACCGACATGGATGGCGTGCTCGACACGGCCGACATGTGCCCGAACACGCCGGCGGGCGAGCCGGTGAACCTCTCCGGCTGCTCCGACTCGCAGCTCGTCTCGGAGCTCGTTCCGTTCCCGCCGTTCGGCCTGACGTGGACGCCGACGGGCGACCTCGGCCGCGCGGGCGGACTCGACTGGACCTACGTCGGCATCCAGCGCAAGGACCTGTTCCACATCCACTGGATCGTCTGCGACGACCCGATGACCCCGTGCGGCCTCTCGATGGACGGACCGATCGACGCGCCCGCCGAACGCTGGACGTTCTCCGCGGCGCTCTCGGATCTCCCGCTGGGCAAGCTCGTGCTCACGAACACCACGCGCATCGCGCTCCAGGACGGGACGATGCCGCAGCTGAACGGGCGTCTGACGCTGACCATCACCGAGGGCACCACCGCGATCCCGTTCGCCGATGTCGCGACGCTGAAGGTCAACCCGCGCGACGGGACGCACGGCGCGGGGGTCAAGGGCACCGCGTTCACCGTCAAGATCCTCGGCGAGGTCCAGGATCCGTCGACCATGATGTGGCGGCCGTACGCCGACTACTACGACGGAGCGCCGACGCCGACGATGGGCACGGGGTTGCTCGTGACGTCGTTCGGCGGCTCGTTCTACGCCCGCTAGCGCGATCGGGGCGGCATGGTCACGGGACGAGCACGAGCTTGCCGATCAGCCGACCGGTCTGGCTCTTCGCGTGGGCGGCCTCGACGTCCGCGAGCGCGAAGCGCTCCGCGATGTTGACAGTGAGCTGCCCGGCCGCGACCGCGGCGACGACGGCCGCGAGGCGAGCACGGGTCGGCCTCCCGAGGATCGCGCGCGAGCGGAACGGCGGCACGATCACCTGGAGCATCGCGCCCGGCGAGTCACCCGCGACCATCACGTGGCGTCCGCCCGGCGCGAGCAGCGCCCGGCAGCGCGACGCGCGATACCCGCCCGCGCAGTCGACCACCACGTCGAACGGCCCGTGCGCCTTCGCCTGCTCGAGCGGATCGCCCGCACCGTAGTCGAGCACCGCATCGGCGCCGAGACCGCGCACGAAGTCGAGGTTCTTCGCCGAGCACACGCCGGCGACCAGGTCGGCCTGGCACGCGTGCTTCGCGAGCTGGACCGCGAACTGGCCGACACCGCCCGACGCGCCGAGGACCAGCACGCGGCGGCCCGCGGTGATCGGGCGAAACTCCGTCATCGCCATCCACGCGGTGACACCCGCGACCGGCAGCGCGCCCGCGACCTCGAACGAGACGGCGTCGGGGATCGGCGCGAGCTGATCGGCCCTGACGACCACGGTGTCCGCATAGCTGCCGTGCTGGCCGCGCGCGAAGTTGGTGCCGCCGACGACGCGCTGGCCGACGACGAGATCGACGCCCGCGCCGACGGCGTCGACCACCCCCGCGAAGTCGACGCCGAGGATCACCGGCCCGCGCGGCCCGCGCACCAGCCGGATCGCGCGCGCGGCCAGGCGCAGCGGCCCGCCGCTCCGCATCTTCCAGTCCACCGGGTTCACGCCGATCGCCTTCACGGCGACGCGCACCTGTCCCCGCCGCGGCTCGGGCGTCGGCAGCTCGACGCGCTCGAGCGTCTTGCTCGTCCATGACGCGAGCGCCATCGCGTACATCAGAACGCCCCGAGCGCCTTCGCGAGCAGGGCCGCGGCTCCCGCGAGCGCGAGCAGCGAGATCCACAGCCACGTCCGCGAGCGATGCCGCTGCAGCATCGCCGCGCCGAGCGGCGGCATCATCGCGACGCTCTCGCGCCGGCGATCCTCGGTCGCCTGCGCCAGCGACGGCAGATCGCCGACGACTTGGAGCTCCTGGCTCAGGATCTCGTGCAGCGCCGAGACGCCGCTGTCCTCGCGGCGCAGCGGCTCCTTCTGCGCGAACACCCACTCGACCCACGACACGAACTGCCGCGGCGTCAGGCGCCCCGCCGCCACCTGACCGATCGCGTCGCGCATGTCGCCGGCGCGCTGCCAGCGCTTCTCCGGATCGCGGGTCAGCGCCTTGCGCACGATCTCGTCGACCTCGGGCGGCACCTCGGGGTTGAACTGCGACGGCGACGGGATCGGCATCGAGCGCACGTTCTCGAGGATCTCGTGCTGCTCGGGCGCGTCGAACAGCCGCCGCCCGGCGAGTAGCTCGTA
>JAEUJX010000730.1 GCA_016794545.1 Myxococcales bacterium | reverse complement strand
CGTTCCGGGCGCGGGCGCGGTGGTTCCGGGCGCGCTCGACGTCGCGGGCGAGCTCGACGTCGCGGGCGTGCTCGCGGGCGGCGTCTCGGCCGCGGCGGTGCGCGCCGCGAACAGGACGGGCGCCAGGATCGCGAGGTGCTTCATGGCGAGACGGGGCAGGGCCACCAGGCGGGTGGGTTCGCGCGGAAGTCCCACTCGGGTACGTCGCAGGTCAGGTTCTCGGACTCGTCGCAGCCGAACAGCGTGTAGTGAGTGAGGCCCTTGCAGCGGTCGTCGGCGGGTGACGCGACGAGCAGCTGGATCAGGTCCGGCGGCGTCTCGCCGCCGAACGCGGGGATCTTCGCGCAGGCGTACGTCAGGTTCGCGAGGTCGAGCGGCTCGTCGGGCGGTTGCCGGTAGCGCACGGTCGAGTCCTCGCGGCGCTGATCGCAGCCGACCTCCTGGACCTCGGCCGGCACGCGGAACGGGATGCGCACGACGGTGTCCTCGGGCTTGGCCTCCGCGCACGTCGCCGGATCCTGCGACGGCAGCATGCCGGCGGCCGTCGCCGCGATCGCCTGCGCGAACGAGAATCCGCCCGCGGACAGGACCGAAAACGCGGGCAGCGGCACGCCGCAGCCGCGCCGCGGATAGAAGCCGCTCTCGAGGTAGTCGCCCTCGCGGAACGCGAGGCGCGTGTCGGGCTCGGTCATCGCGACGAAGCTCGCGCCGTAGATCACGTCGCGCGTCGGCACGACGTCGGGACCCGGATCGAAGCCGCCCTGCGGGAAGCGCCGCGCGCGGCCGAGCTCGAGCGTGCCGGTCTCGTCGCGATCGTCGTAGATCACGAGGCTCGCGTACGCGACGCGCGCGGTGACGTCGCCGACCATCAGGTCGGCCGCCGGCAGCGCGGTCAGCACGAGCTCGCCGTCGCCGAGCGCGACGTTGTCGGTGACGCGATCGGGACTGAACGACAGCGGATTGCGGCAGCCGGCGGCCACCGCGGCCCCGACCTCCGGAGACTCCGGCGGCAGGATGCACATCGCCTCGGGCAGCCACTGCTCGGCCCACACGAGCGCGACGCGCAGCTGCTCGCCGGTCGCGCCGGGCACGCGCACCGCCTCGAAGTCGCCGGTCGCCTCGAACCGGATCGTCGCGAGCGCGGTGACCTCGCCGCCGAAGCCTTCGAGGTCGCCACAGCCGGCGAGCGCGGACGCGAGCGCGAGGTACTTCAGCGGCGCCATGCGACCCCCAGCTGCGCGGTCCAGCTCCAGCGCGGAGCACCGTCGACGATCGCGAGTGACGGCCCGCCGCTCACGACGACGAGCCAGCTGCGGATGACGTGAAGGCCGACGACGGCCTCGAGGTCCACCGCCGGCACGAACGCGAATGCGCTGGTCGCGAGCGCGTCCCCCATCAGGCCCGCGCGCTCGCCCTGGTTGCGGACACGCGACTCGTGTACGAGCGTCCCGCCCGCGCCGAGCCGCACGCCGAGCGAGCCGCGCCCCGCATCGTGCTGCGCCGAGCCGGTGAGGCGCAGCCGCAGATCGGAGTGCGTGACCTCCCACGCGGCGGTCGACTCGGTCGCCGTCACCCACGCCGCACGCGCGCCCCAGCGCAGCGGGCAGTCGCCGAACGTGACGCCGCCGCCGAGGCCCTTCGACATCCCGGTCGGCAGCGCGGTCGGGAACCCGACGACGAGGCCGCCGTCGATCGTCGGCGACTCGCCGGCGCGCCAGTCGAACGAGTCCGACGGGATCGGCGGGCCCTCCTGGGCCGCGGCCGAGGTGACCGACAGCGCGACGAAGGCGAAGGCGCCGCGGAGCGACATGGGCGCGATCACTCTACCCGGGGGCGCGCGATTGGCTCTCCCCCATCGCTCCCGCAACACTTTGTAACGTTCCCCGATGTCCGCGTTCGGGCCGTCTCCATGAGAACCACATGAGGGCCTGGGCCACCGGCGGGACGGCGTGGTCGACTCTGCCTGGTGATCTCATGACCCGGCCCGGCCGCTCGATCTGTCTCCTCGTCCTCGCCGCCGCGTGCGGTGGCAAGGCCGCGACCTCGTCGGCGACGCCGGTCGCCACCACCTGTCCCGCGCCGGTCACGGCCACGGTGTCGAAGACCTATCCGACCGGCACGCTCGGGCCGTGCCGGTCCGAGCGTGACGGCGGCAAGGACGTCTACGAGGTCACGGTCACCGTCCCCGGGAGCGAGCCGATCGAGGTCGAGCTGTCGGTCGACGGCGTGATCACCGGGACCGAGCAGGTCGTCCTGGTGATGCCCGAGCCGGTCGCCGCCGCCTTCGCGGCGAAGTACCCCGGCCAGACCGTCTCGCGGATCGAGCACCAGACGGAGCCGGGCAAGCCCGACACGTTCGAGGTCCGCTTCGGCGACACGGACGCGACGTTCACCGCCTCTGGCGACTTCGTCTCCGAGGAGCGCGTCGACCCTCACGACGACTGATTGCGTCGCCCGGCATCTCGCGACGACCGAGACCGGGTCGCGCGGTCCCCTCGTCCCGGTATCTCAGTCGTACGGCGCGAACACGGCGGTCGACGTCCGGCGTGCGTTCAGCGTGCCGATCTCCGCGGCGGTGTAGGCGGACGCGGAGCCGGCGGGCAGCTTCGCGCGGATCCATCCGATCACGAGCGCGCGGGCGCGGGCGCCGGCGGCGACGACCTCCTGGCTGCCGGTCTCCTCGACCTCGTCCCAGAGCGCGAACAGGTCCGCGCGGCGCTGCGCGGGGTCGGCGACGGTGGCCCACAGCCGCTCGAGGTTTCGCTGCATCAGCTCGGTGACCTGCGCGAGCTGCTCGGCCCTGTGGCGCATGCCGATCTGCACGCGCTCGGCGCGCGTCGCGTCGAGGAACGCGAGCTTCTTGCTCGCGTACGGGTCGGCGCCCTTGCTCCGCATGAACGCGTCGGAGATGTCGAAGCCGCCGGCCAGGATCGGGAGGCCGATTCCGCCGCCGGCGTCCTCGCGCTTCTCGCCCGAGACGCCGCCGCCGCCCAGGTGGTCGCGCTCGAACTTCTCCGGATCGGGCGGCGGCAGCATGCCGACGGGCTTGTTCGGGTCCTGGTACCAGTCGCCGATCATCTTGCCGAGCTGCCGGGGGCTCGGCAGCGCGAACCGGACGCGGAGGTTCTTGCCGTCCTTCAGGGTGACCGAGCCGTCCTTGCCGACCTTCGCGGTGAACGGGCCCTGGTTCGAGCGGTACGTGCCTCCGCCGTCGGGCCGGAGCTTCCCGCTCGGCTCCTCGACCACCGGCGGCGCCTCCGGCGCCATGTCCGGATCCCACGCGATCTTCGACGGCAGCTCGATCCGCCCGCGATCGGATTCACCCGCTCGCCGCATCGCGAGCGCCCGACTCCCGGGCCCGGTCTCCGGCGCGGGGGCCAGCGCCTCGCGGTCGGGGCGCGCCGTCGTCGCCAGCGCCAGGCGCGGCCGGGGCGCCGCGGCACCCGGCGTCGACGCGATCGGGGTCGGAGTCGGCGCCGGGGTCGGAGTCGGCGCCGGCGCCGGGGTCGGAGTCGGCGCCGGCGCCGGGGTCGGGGGCTCGACCTCGACCAGCGCCACGCTCGGAGCCGGCGGCGGGGGGGGCGGCCGATCGGGCGTGTAGGTCCACCACGCCACGACCACGGCCGCGTGTGCGAGGCCCGAGATCGCGACGGTCCGCACGGGGAGTACGACCAGTATGTGGCCGAAACCGTTGCCCGGGACCGGATTCGTCTACCCTCGGACGGCGGTCGCGACACCTCGTGCGTTCCCAGTGACACCGATGAGCATGGTCCTGTCCCTGTTCGCCAGGCTGTTCCGCGAGCGCCCGGATGCGGCGCTCCGCGCGGCCCAGGCGGGAGACACCGGCGCGATCGGGAGGTTCTACGACGAGCACGTCGATGGCCTCTACGCGTTCGTGTTCTACCGCGTGGGTCGCGACCAGTCGCTCGCCGAGGACGTCGTGCAAGAGACGTTCGCCGTCGCGCTCTCGAAGAAGGCCGACTACGACCCCGACCGCGGCTCGGTGAAGTCGTGGCTGACGGTGCTGTCGCGCAACGTGATCCGCGATCACCTGCGCGCGCACAAGCGCAGCGACGAGCTGTCCACCACGTGGGAGCGGATCGACGCGACGCTCGCGCAGACATTCGCCGCGATGGCCGAGCGGCCGTTGCCCGGCGAGGTGCTCGAGCGCGCGGAGACGCGCGACCTCGTGCACATGGCCGTCGCGAACCTGCCGGATCAGTACCGCACCGTCCTCACCCGCAAGTACGTCGACGGCGAGAGCCTCGAGACGCTGTCCGGCGAGCTCGGCATCTCGGTCGACGCCACCAAGAGTCTCCTCGCCCGCGCGCGGCGCGCGTTCCGCGACACGTTCGCGACGCTGTCCGCGAACTTCACGGAGGTTGCATCGTGAGCCACGAACCCGACAACAAGGACGTCCTCGAGCAGAACGTCTCGACGCTCCTCGAGAGCGGCGGTGAGCCGCCTCGGATGACCGACCTCGCGAAGGCGCGGATCCGCGCGAAGCTGATCGCGGCGCACGGCGCGGACACGCCGGCGAGGAAGCGCTCGCCGCTCGTCGCCGTCGGTGTCGGCCTCGTTGCGGCCGCCGCGGCCGCGCTGATCGTCACGCGCGTCGTGGGATCCGGATCGGGCACGGGCGCGGGCACCGGCGCGGGCACGGACGTCGCCGAGATGTCCGACGGCTCGACGTGGATCGCCGAGCCCGGCGCGAAGGTCACGGTGCTCGGGACGCGCCACGTGCGCGTCGAGGGCGCCGCCCTGCTCGATGTCGTCCCCGGCAAGGGCGTGTTCACCGTCGAGACCGCGCGCGGCCGCATCGAGGTGCTCGGCACGCGGTTCGTCGTCGACGCGACCGCGGAGCGCACCACGACGGCCGTCGTGCGCGGCGCCGTCAAGCTCGCGAGCTCCGATGGTGAGGTCACGCTGCACGCGGGCGAGCAGGGCGTCGCCGAGCAGGGCCGCCCGCCGTCGCGCGGCCCCGCGCCGCGGCTCTCGAACCTGGCGTCGTGGGCGCAGCAGGCGCGCCGCAAGACGGAGGGCGACCTCCAGCCGATCCACCACGGCACGCTGTTCGCCCGCGACCCCGGCGTGCGCTCGCACCCGCCGTGGGGCGCGGAGTATCCGCTGCCGATCAAGAAGCTCGGCGTCGACATCGTCGTCGAGAACCAGGTCGCGCGCGTCGCGCTCGATCAGACGTTCCACAACGCCGCGGACCAGACGCTCGAGGGCGTCTATCGCTTCGCGATCCCACCGGATGCGGCGCTGCAGCGCCTCGCGATGTACGTCGACGGCAAGCTGACCGAGTCGGCCGTGGTCGAGCGCATGCGCGCGCGCCGGATCTACGAGGAGCTGGTGTACCGCCGCGTCGATCCCGCGCTGCTCGAGTGGGCCGGCACGGGCCGGCTGTCGCTGCGCGTCTATCCGCTGCCCGCGCACCAGGACAAGCGGCTAATGCTCGCGTACACGCAGAGCCTGCCGAAGCTCTACAGCGACTGGACGCTGTCGGTGCCGCTGCCCGAGATCGACCAGCCCGTCGGTGAGGTCGCGTTCGACGTCACCGTGCGCGGCTGCGCGAACTGCGAGATCAAGTCGACCAGCCATCGGATCGCGGTCGAGCGGAAGGGCGAGGACGCCATCGTGACCTACCGCAACACGTCGGAGACGATCGGCGACTCGCTCGTCCTGCACGTCCGCGACGATCGGCAGCAGGTGACGCTCGCGAAGACCGGCGAGTACCTCATGGTCCGCGCGCCGGGCGAGCTGCCGCGCGAGGCCAAGCCGTACCGCCCGCGCACGTGGGTGATCCTCGACGACGTCAGCGCCTCGCGCGGCGCCATGGAGCGGCGCGCCCAGGCCGACCTGATCGACGCGTTCATGCACGAGCTCGACGAGCAGGATACGGTCTCCGTCGTCGCGTTCGATGTCACCGCGCGCACCAAGCTCCGTCCGACGAAGGTCATCGACGTCGATCGCCGGGCGCTGCGGGCCGCGCTGAAGACCGAGGGCGACGTCGGCGCGACCGACTTCGGCGCCGCGCTCGAGGCCGCGACCAAGCTGCTCGCGGGCGTCGCGCCCGACGACGCGATGCTCGTCTATCTCGGCGACGGCGTGATCACGAGCGGCGCCCGGAACCTCGACGCGCTGCGCGCGACCCTCGCCGGCAAGGCGCACTTCATCGGCGTCGGCGTCGGCGACGGCCCCGACACCCAGACGCTCGAGACGCTCGCGGCCGCCACCGGCGGCTACGCGACGACGATCGACCTCGCCGATGACGTGGCGTGGCGGGCGTTCGATCTGATCGCGGCGCTGCACACCACGCGCGTGACCGGCCTCCAGGCGAAGCTCGTCGATGCGAGCGGCGCGCACGTGCCGTCCGCGCTGTACCTCCGGTCCCCGCAGCTCGCCGACGGCGAGGAGCTCGAGCTGGTCGCGAAGCTCGGCGGCACCGGCACGCCGGCCGCGGTCGAGCTCTCCGGCACGCTGAACGGCGCGCCGTGGACGAAGCGCATCGCGCTCCCGGCGAAGGCCGAGGACGGCGGCTACCTGCCGCGCACCTGGGCGCAGCGCCACATCGCGGCGCGCATGCTCGCGAAGCACGAGGCGGTCGCGGTGCCGCCGTGCGCCGCCGCCAGCAAGTGCCCGACCGAGGCGCAGGTGCGCGAGGCGCGCGACGAGGCGATCCGCAAGGAGGTCGTCGCGCTCGGCAAGCAGTACTTCCTGCTCTCGCGCCACACGTCGCTGCTCGTGCTCGAGAACGACGCGATGTACGCGCAGTACAACGTCACGAAGGGCGCGGGCGACACCTGGGCGCCGTACGTGCTGCCCCAGACCATCCCGGTGGTCACGAGCGCGCGCGGGGTCGGTGTGAAGCCGAGCGACGTCGCCGACGACGCGGAGCTCACGCGCAACCCGATCCCGGTGTTCTACAACTACGGGTACAACGGCTACTTCGCGTTCAACGAGGAGGGCGAGTGGGGCGGCCAGGTCGCCCTCGACGGCCGCATCGCCGGCGCCGATCCGTGGACGATCGGCCACGGCAGCGGCACCGGCCAGGGCTACGGTGCCGGCAGCGGGAGGCGTACGCGCGGTGACCTCGGCCTCGCGGTCCCGGCGCAGTCGGGCGCGATGGTCGATCTCCAGGCGGGAGCGCACTCGCTGCGGATCACGAGCGGGCCGGTCGGCGGCACCGTGACCGACTCGAGCCTGGCGTTCGAGACCAACAAGCGCGAGGCCGCCGGCGGCGCCCTCGCCAATGCCGAGCCGATGGACGACCTGGATCGCAGCGCGGGCGAGGACAAGGCGAAGCGCGTGTCGATCTCGGCGGACGAGGTCGTCGGTTCGTTCGGCTACGGCCGCAGTGGCTTCGGCCCCGGCGGCGGTGGGATCGGCATGCGCGGCGAGCGCCAGCAGCAGGCGCGCTGGTGGTCCCGCGGCCCGATGGTCGCGCAGCGCTTCAGCTACCCGACCGACGTCGCCTACGACGACCTCACGGCCTTCGTGCCCGCGCTGATCGTCGACGCGGCGGACACCTGGCGCGCGCGGCTCACCGCGCTCGCGGGCACCGTGAAGACCCACCCGATCGATCCGGCCGCCGCGTCGCTGCTGAAGCGCGCGCGGGCCGCGCTGCCGTCCGGCGTCTATCGCTGGGACGACCTCGAGCTCGCGGTCGACGGCAGCCGCCGCGTCGGCTGGCGTCGCACGACCGAGGCCGGGCTCGACGAGACCGCGTCGTTCGACGGCGCGACGTTCATCCGCCGCTACGCGGAGCTCGGGCTCGACGTGACCCGTACGCTGACCGACGACGACGTCGCGTTCGCGCTCGCCTACCTGCCGATCTGGATCGCGGAGCCCGCGCACTACGCGCGGTGGTTCGAGGTCAAGGCCGCGGGCGCGCGCGCGGTGGCGCTCGGCACGGGCGGCAAGCCGGTCATGACGCTCGACTTCGACGTCCGCGACCGCCTCGTCGCGATCCGCGACGCGGCGGGCGCCGACCTCGTGCGCGTGACGTGGGGCGACATCGGCCCGACGGGCGCGACGGTGATGGGCAAGGCGGTCTCGCTCGGCTACTCCGGTCAGGCGATCGGCGACGCGATCGCCTGGGCGCACGGCGCGACGAACCCCGGTGTTGTCGTGGAGCTGCCGGCGCACCTGCCGGCGTACTGGGACGCGAAGATCAAGGAACAGACCGCCGGCAGCCCGGCGTGGCGCAACGCGCAGCGGCAGGCCATGGTGGCGGCGGCTGCCGTCAACAACCGCGCCGGGCAGCTGGCGGCATTCTCCGCGCTGAAGAGCTCGGGTGGCGTCCTACTCGGCGACCTCGTGCTCGCCAGCGGCGGCGTCGCGACGCACACCACGGACGCGCAGCTCGCGGAGATCCTCGCGGCGTACGGCGACGCGCCGCTCGCGCGGTACCTGATCGCCGGCCGCGCGTACGGCAAGTCCCCGCGGCCCGAGCGGCTCGCGCCCCCGGCGGGCACGGCGGGCCTCGTCGGTGCGATCTGGAGGCTCCGCCACGTCACCGCGCTCGTCGCGGCGAACCAGGGCAAGGCCGGCGTCGACGCGCTCCTCGCGATGGGCGACCGCGCGCTCGAGCTGCGCCTGATCGGTGCGGCGGCGATCTCGCAGCGGTACGACGTGAAGGCGGTCGACCTCGCGCGCGCCTGGGACGC
The DNA here is from genome assembly GCA_016794545.1 of Myxococcales bacterium. GTDB lineage: Bacteria > Myxococcota_A > Polyangia > Haliangiales > Haliangiaceae > JABFXX01. Next base: position 4,119 of record JAEUJX010000730.1, on the reverse strand, counting down.
GGTCGCGGTCGGCGAGTACAGGAACGTCGCCCGCGCGCAGGCGGCGCTCGCGATGGCGAACCGGGGCGAGGTCGACGCGACCGTCGAGCGCGTGTCGTCCCTGATCGCCGACCTCGATCTGGCGGCGACGCCGCCGAGCCTCGACCAGCTCGTCTACCGCGTGCAGCAGTCGCGGCGCGGCCCGGCGGGCTGGCAGCTGATCTGGACGGCGTGGCGCGACAAGGTGCTCGCGGGCACCTCGTACGACCACGTGATGTCCATCGTCCCGATGGCGAACCAGCAGCGCGCCGACCTGCCGGCGATCCTCGCGCGCGCCGTCGAGCTGGCGGGCAACGACGTCGGCCGGAAGGTCTCGGTCGCTCGCATCGCGATCCAGTACGCCATGCCGGCCTTCGCCCAGACCGTGATCGAGCCGCTGCTGAAGAGCGGCGGCACGCGCGAGCTCTACCAGCTCGCCGCGCACCTCGAGCTGCAGCAGGGCAAGACCGCGGCCGCCCTCGCTCACCTGGAGCAGGCGCAGGCCGCGGCGGGTGACGAGGCGGTCGGCATCAACACCGTGCGCACCGAGCTCGCGCAGATCATCAACGTGGCGCGCGACGTCGCCGCGCAGTCGAGCGGCGCGGCGAAGCAGGCCGCCGTCGAGCGCGCGATGATGTGGGGCGCGAAGTGGCGCGCGATCGACGCGGGCAACCCGTCGATCGACATCGTCCTCGGCGAGCTCCAGCTCGCCGTCGGCAACCCCGACGAGGCGTGGCGCCAGCTGTCGACGGTGATCGAGCGCGACCCGATGGCGGGCGGCCCCTACATGACGGTCGCGGAGACGTTCGAGCGGCGTGGCAAGGTCGCCGAGGCGCTGCCGTTCTGGCAGCAGGCCATCGTGATCGACCAGACCAACCCGATGCCGCGGCTCCGCAAGGCGCAGGCGCTGATCGCGCTCGGCAAGACCGCCGAGGGCGACGCGCTCCTCCAGGAGATCGTCGACAGGAAGTGGCACGACATCTACAGCAACGTGCCGTACCAGGCGAGGTACCTGCTCGAACGGGGCAAGACGCAGCGCTAGATCAGCGCTAGATGGAGCTGATCATCGCGTCGAGCTCGTCGAACGTCGCCTGTGCGTCGTTCGGGACGATGCCGAACGCGTCGGCGATGCCGCCGAGGATCTTCAGCTCGTCGTCGTGGACCTCGTAGTCGCACAGCGCGGTGAGGCAGGCGAGCTTGTAGGCGAGGCGGCGGGTCCCGGCGTCGAGCTGGGAGGCGACGGCCTTGAGGCGCGCCTGGAAGCCGTCGGCGGCGAGCTGCTTGCCGAGGTGGTCGAACAGCTCGACGAGGAACGCGGGCTCGAGCCGAGCCTGGAGCCAGGTCTGGAGGTTCGCGACGAGATGGTCGATCTCCTTGTCGTGAAGGTGATCGTCGGCCGCCGCGGTCAGGTACGCGACCTCGAGCAGCGCGTGCAGGCGCGCCGACTGGGTGTCGCTGGCCAGATCGGGCGCCAGATCGGGGGAGATGGCGGAGGCCAGGGCGTTCGAGCGTGCCTGGCGTCGGGCTTCGTTCATCGCCGCATGATACACGTGGGCCGTGCCCACCGACGGCGAGCTCGAGCTCGAGTTCTACGAGAAGTTTCTGTGGAGCAAGGGGCTCGAGCCGTACCCCGTGCAGGAGCAGGCCATCGCGCAGATCTTCGCGCGGAAGAGCGTGCTCGTCACCGTGCCGACCGGCACCGGCAAGACGCTGATGGCCAAGGCCGCGCTGCACGCGGCGATGGGGCGGGGCGAGCGGGCGATCTACACCACGCCGCTGCGCGCGCTGACCGAGGAGAAGTACCGCGAGCTGTGCGCAGACTTCGGCGAGGGCTATGTCGGGTTCGCGACGGGTGACTACAAGGTCAACCGCGACGCGCCGATCCAGGTCGAGGTCGCCGAGATCCTGTGGAACCGGATCGTCGCCGAGAAGCACGTGTCGCCCGCCGACATCGTGGTGATGGACGAGGGGCACTACTTCAACGATCCCGAGCGCGGCTACGTGTGGGAGCAGTCGATCATCGGGCTCGATCCGCGCACGCAGCTCGTGATCCTGTCCGCCACCGTCGGCCGCCCCGAGCAGTTCACGCACTGGGTCGAGCTGACGAGGCGGATGCCGATGGGGCTCGTCGAGTCGCGCGAGCGCAAGGTGCCGCTCGTGCACGAGTTCCGCGAGGAGATGCTGATCGAGACCGTGCGCGAGCTCGCGCACACCGGCGACGTGCCGGCGATCATCTTCGTGTTCGGCCGCGAGCAGTGCTTCGAGGTCGCCCGGCTGCTCAAGTCCTGCCGCCGGTTCACCACGGACGAGGAGAAGGCCAAGGTCGAGGCGCTGTGCGATGCGACGCTGCTCGAATCGGGCGTCGCGCGCGAGCTGAAGCCGCTGCTCTCGCACGGCATCGGCATCCACCACGCCGGTATCCTCCCCCGGTACAAGCAGCTGGTCGAGCAGCTCGCGCTCGAGCGCCTGATCAAGTTCGTGGTCTCGACGGAGACCATCGCCGCGGGCATCAACCTGCCGGCACGCACGGTGGTGTTCCCGTCGCTGCGCAAGTTCATCAAGAAGGAGCCGCGCATCGTCACCGCGGCCGAGTACCACCAGATGGCGGGCCGCGCTGGCCGCCCGCAGTTCGACGACCGCGGCCTCGCGATCTCGCTCGCGCCCGAGGAGGTGACGAGCGAGCTGAAGAAGAAGCTCAAGGACGCGCAGAAGCGCCCCGCGTACGACGAGGGCAAGGTCAAGCGCGGCGTGTACTCGGCCGCGATCGCCGACGCCAAGCGCAAGGGCGACATCGCGTGGACGCCGGAGATCCACGCCGAGCTCGTGAAGGGCGAGCCCGCCGAGCTCCGCAGCAAGACCAAGATCACCGCCGAACAGGTGCTCGCGATCGGGCTGCCCGACCTCGCCGAGACCGTGCTGCCCGGCGACGAGGCCGCCGCGCGCCGGGCCGAGGCGGAGGCGTCCCTGCCGCCGTCGATGCGGCTCGACATCGTGACGGTGATCGACCACCTGCTGCTCACCGACCGCGAGCGCAAGGAGCTGCACAAGGTGCTCGCCCAGCTGGTCGCGAACATGAAGGCGATCGGCGTCCTCGACGAGCACGGCAAGCAGATCGGCGGCGACATGATCCGCAAGCTCCAGGGGATGGACGGCCTGCTCATCTACTACATCCTGTTCAATCACCAGCTCGAGTACGTCGAGCTGCGCGAGCTGGTCGAGTACCTGATCGATCACGACATCATCCAGCGCCAGCTCGACCGGAAGGGCGAGGACGAGAAGCGCGAGTGGATGCGGATGAAGCTGCGCGAGCTGCGCGAGACCAACCCGCAGATCACGTGGGACGATGTCGAGGCGGAGTGGGAGAAGGAGCACCCGCGCGTGCTCACCAGGACCGAGCTGATCCACCAGGAGTTCTCGGCGAAGGTCCCGCACCCCGAGCTCCACGGCGGCAAGCGCCCGAAGACGACCTGGGCCCAGGTCGAGGACTCGGGCCTCACCTTCCTCGAGTTCGTCGACAAGCACCACCTCGATCACGAGGAGGGCAACCTCTTCAGCTACCTCGTCCGCGTCATGAACTTCGCCCGGAAGCTCGGGGAGGCCTCGGGGCTGTCCGAGCTCGAGGACATGGCCGAGCGGGTACAACGCCTGCTCGCCCGCGTGGATGTCCGCCTGGTCGATGATCGCAAGTGGTAACTCGGCTACCATCGCCGCGATGAGCGAGTCAGCCGACGCCCTCGTGACCGTGGTCTCGCTGGACTTCAAGACGAAGGAGCACAGCAAGATCGCCCTGGGCGAGATCAAGGGCGCGATGGAGGCGGGGAAGTTCGTCTGGATCGACATCGACGTCACGCAGGCCGACGAGGCCAAGAAGCTCGTCGCGAAGCTCGACCTGATCGCGGCGGAGATCCTGGAGGACGCGCTGACGCGCGATGCCGCGACGCAGATCGCCCGCTACGAGGACTACATCCACCTCGTGCTCTCCGGCTGCAAGCTGGTCGGCCACACGTTCGAGCTCGAGCGCGTCGATGCGATGATGGGCGCCACGTTCCTGCTGACGCTCCACCGCGGCGCGCCGATCTTCCTCGAGGCGGTGCGCAAGAG
>JAEUJX010000725.1 GCA_016794545.1 Myxococcales bacterium | reverse complement strand
GTGCTCACCAAGATCGCCGCCGGTCACCACGCGATCACGTACTCGGCCGGGGAGCTCTCGAGCATCCAGGCGTGGCTCTCGGAGGAGGCCAAGGAGCGGATGGGCTCGAACAACCCGCCGCCCGTGGATCCGATCCAGGTGCTGAAGAAGTGGTCGGGCTGCATGACGCTCGCGAACTTCAACACCGCGCAGATGGCGCAGAAGTGGGGCAACCTCGCCGCCGATGGTCAGAAGTGCAGCAACTGCCACGGTCAGGGCGCGTTCGCCTTCATCACGTCGACGAACGCGCAGACGATGTTCGACCTGATGACGAAGCACAAGGACTACCTCCTCAAGTTCTTCACCGTCGACGGCACGGGCAAGGTCATCGTCAACCTGGCCTCGCTCACCAACGCCGGGACGACCCTCGAGGGGCACCCGCGGTTCGATGCGACCAACAACGCGGGCACGCTCGCGCTCCAGCAGTACTACACGGCGACCGCGGCGCTGATGGAAGGCACCACGCCGTGCGACCCGCCGCGCCTGCTCGACTGAGCCGCCGAAAGAATCTTCGCGCGACGAAGTGAGCGCGAAGATCTCCCTGCGGCGAAGGAATCCCGCGGGACGACTGAGCTACGCCAGCACGCGCAGGAGGATCGCAGGCCCATCCACCGCCACGGCGGGATGGGCCTCGGCGTCGAAGGGCGCCGCGACGAGCTTGTGCCCATCGGGAGCCGAGACCTCGTCGCCGGGCTCGATGCGCTCGCCGTCCGCGAGGGTCGCCGCGAGGTCGCGGAGCAGCACCGCGGCCTCGGTGGCGCCGTCGGGCGACAGGTCCGCGAGCACGAGATCGGGACGCCCGAACTTGCGCATCCCCAGGGACCACGCGGCGAGCGAGCCGTCGCCGGTCTCCTCGAAGAACAGCGTCACCTCGTGCATGACGTCGAACCGGCGCTCCGGCGCGAGCGCGGCCACCTCGCTGCCGAGGTGCGCGCGCGCCGCGTAGACGTCGATCACGATGGCTGCGCCTTCCTCGCACACGCACTTCGCGAGCGCCCACGCCGCCTGCACGTGGCCGTTGTCGTCGGGGTCGGCGAGCTCGGCCTCGATCACGTAGGCGTGCTCCGCGGCGAGCGCGGTCGCCGCCGCCGAGGGGCCGAGGTCCGACGCGATCAGCTCGGTGAACGGCGCGATCACCTGCTCGGCGAACCACGCCGGGTCCTCCGCGCGGTCCTTGACGACGATCACCACGGAGCCGGGACCGTCGCCATCCTCGGGCATCCCGTGCTTCCGGCGGGACACCGGGAGCGGGTCGGGGAGCTTGACCATCGACAGCGCGATCAGCGCGACGTGCGCGTGACCACCACCGGTGACGTAGCTCTCGCGCGGCCAGGGCTGGGTCACTCGGCTCCGCCGCCGTCCGCGTACATCGCCTCGATCTCCGAGGCATACTTCTGCGCGATCACCTTGCGCTTGATCTTCATCGTCGGCGTCAGCTCGCCGGTGTCGATGCCGAACGGCCGCTTCAGGATCGCGAACTTCTTCACCTGCTCGACGCGCGCGAGCGAGGCGTTGACGGTGTCGATCTGCGCCTGGATCTGCGCGCGGATCTGCTGCTCGTCGAGCTTCGCCGCCGCGTCGCCGAGCGTGACGAGCGCGGTGAGGAACTTGCGGCGATCGCCGATCACGACGGCCTCGCCGACGAGCGGGGACTGCTTGATCGCGGCCTCGATGTTCTTCGGCGCGATGTTCTTGCCGCCCGCGGTGATGATGATCTCCTTCTTGCGGCCGGTGATCGTGAGGAAGCCGTCGCGATCGAACTGCCCGAGGTCGCCCGAGCACAGCCAGCCATCCCGGAGCGACTCGGCCGTCGCCTCGGGCTCCTTGTAGTAGCCGAGGAACACGTTCGGGCCGCGCACGAGGATCTCGCCGTCCTCGGCGATCTTGACCTCGATGCCGGGCAGGGCAGGGCCGACGCTGCCGAGCTTGGTCTTGCCCGGCAGGTTGAACGACGTCGGACCGCAGTCCTCGCTCTGGCCGTAGATCTCGCGGATCGGCAGGTCCAGGCTCGCGAAGAACTCGAGCACGTCGGGCGCGATCGGCGCCGCGCCCGAGATCAGGGTCCGGGCGCGGTCGAAGCCGAGCGCGGTCTTGAGCTTGCCGATCACGAGCTTGTTCGCGAGCCGGTACTGCACGTCGAGGAGGCGCGGCAGCGGGAGGTCGCGATCGCGCTTCTTGTTGACCTCGGTCGCGACCTTGCGCGCCCACGCGATCAGCTTCGCCTTCGGCCCCTTGACCTCGGCCAGCTTGCCCGCGAGCGCCGCGTGGAACTTCTCCCAGATGCGGGGCACGCCGAAGAACACCGTCGGGCGCGCCTCCTTGAGGTTGTCGGGCACCTTCTCGAGCGCCTCGGCGAAGAACACCGTCGAGCCGACCGTCGCCGGCATCAGGATGGTCGCCATCTGCTCGGCGATGTGCGAGAGCGGCAGGTACGACAGCGACACGTCGCTATCGAGGCCGCCGCCGATCTCGGAGAGGCAGCGCGCGGTCCACGCGAGGTTCCCGTGCGACAGCATCACGCCCTTGGGCGGCCCGGTGGTCCCGCTCGTGTAGATCAGGGTCGCGAGATCGGCCTGCTGGATCTTGTCGATGCGCTCGTCGAGCTGCGCGTCGGTCGCGCCGCTCGCCTTCGCGAGGAACTCGTCCCACGACAGGACGCCCGCGCCGGTCGCGGTCGCGCCGCGCATCAGCACGATGTGCTTGAGGAGCGGCATCTCGGAGCGCTTCGCCTCGAGCTTCTTCAGCTGCGCCGCGTCCTCGACGAGCACCACGAGCGATTCGCTGTGGTGGACGATGTACTGCACCTCCTCGGCGCTGCACGTCGTGTAGATGCCCGCGGCCGCGCCGCCCGCCATCATGGCGGCGTGATCGAGGATCACCCACTCCGGCCGGTTGAACCCGAGGATCGAGACCGTGCCGCCGCGCGGTAGACCGAGCGCGATCAGCGCGCGCGCCGCCTGCCTGACCTGATCGGCATACTGCCGCCAGGTCGAGGGTTGCCAGTGACCGTTGACCTTCGCCTGGTAGGCGACGTGCGATGGCCGCTCGATCGCCTGGCGGAGCAAGCGCCCCGGGATGTGGTCGCGAGGGCCGGCGGTGCCGGCGTGCGGAGCGGCGCCCGCGGTGGGGCGGGCGGGATCGATCGACGGTTCGCGCGCCATGCCGGCTCCTAGTTCTTGGCCTTGCCAGGGAAGTACGTCGTCGAGCGCTTCTTGCCCTTGGCCTTCAGGTAGCCCTCGGCGAGCAGCTTGCGGATCGGCAGCGCGAGATCCTTCGTGGAGGTGCCGAGCTGCTTGTTGATCTGCTCGATGCGGAGGCCCGGGTTCTTGGTGACGAACGCCAGGAACTCGTCCGACGTCTTCTCGAGCTCGTCGGAGCTGCGCTTCTGGCCACGACCGCGGCCGGTGCCGAGGCGGAGCGCACCGGCGCGACCGCCCTTCTTGCTCAGCGCCTGCTGGAGTCCCTCGTACGCGGCGCGGTTCGCGAGCTCGGTGATCTGAGCAACGAAGTTGTCGACGAGACGTTGGATATCGGCCTGGAGATTCGCCATTTTCGATCGGTGCCTCGGAAGATAAGAGTTGTCGCGTTCCCCGACCAACCCCGATCCGACGGGATCCCCATCGGCTACGGCGTGAATGCAGCTACCACGTCCTCGAGCGTGATGTAAACAACCGGGCCCAGATGCTTAGTGGCCAGCTTCATATCTGCGTATTTCAGGAAACCGTTCACGCGTAGATATTCAGCTTCGCTGAAACCGGGCGTCGCCGGGTGAAAGCCCATCATCAACGTGCGCGGCGTCGCGAACGGCTGGCCATCCCAGTTCGCGTCGAACAGCGCGTTCATCTCCGGCAGCGTGACGTAGTCGATCATCACGCCGTTGTCGGGGACCTCGAGGATCGGCATCGTCGGCTCGGCGGACAGCAGCACGTTGGTCTGGCTCGGGAAGTACGGCTGCGAGGTGTCGTCGATCGGACCCCACGCCTGCATGTTCCAGGTGTAGAGCTCCTTGCCCACCCACTCCTCGATCCGCTTCCAGTTGAGCGCGCTCGTGTCGGCGGTGAAGCCCTTGTCGGCGAGCGCCTGCACGGTCTCGAGCGTCGCGGTCCACCCACCGGCGCGGAACGTCTTCGGCCGGCCGAGGCCATTCTGCTCGAACAGCAGCGCCGCGTGATCGAGCAGCTTGCCCATGTTCGTGCGGCCGTACGCGCCGAGCTTGATCGTGTAACCGGTGGTGTCGCCCGCCGGATACACGGTCGACTGATCGGTCACGCACGTCACGCCCGCAGCCGTCACGAAGTGGCAGTAGGGGTGGATGTGCAGCCCGATCTCGTCGTCGAACATGTCGCGTTGCTTCTTCAGCCACGCGACGAGCGCGGCCTGCCGCGCGGGCGTGACCGCGGGATCCGTGAACGTGTACGGACCCACGAAGTGCGTCATTA
>JAEUJX010000720.1 GCA_016794545.1 Myxococcales bacterium | reverse complement strand
GAAGGTAGATCGTCAGTCGCGATCCGAGAGGATCTTCAGGGCGATGTTGCCCTTGGAGTCCGCCGGCGCCGCCCACGTGATGCCGGTCGGCGCGCCCGCGCGGCGGAGGCGGTCGAGGATGTTCTGCCCCTTGAGCTCGGTCAGCACCTTCATCGCGCCCGTGTACTGCGTCCACACGAAGCGCGCGCCCTCGAGCTGTGCCTTCGTCGCGGCGTCGCTCGGGTCCATCGCGAGCTTCGCCTCGAGCTCCTTGAGCCGCGCGACATAGGCGGCCTCCATCCCGAGCTCGATCTGCAGCTCGTTGACGAGCGTGGTGTTGAACACCTTCACGGCCGGCAGCGGCTGCGCGAACGTGCGCTCGGCCTCCGGGATCGAGCCCCACTCCTCGTTCGACAGCATGTCGGTCATGTCGGTCGTGTCGATCATGAAGTTCGAGAACGCGCGCGAGCTCGCCGGAACCCAGAACGACCGCGCCGTGTCGAACCACAGCATCCGGCCGGCGAGACCGGCGGTCTCGAGCTGCCGCTCGCCGACGGACAGCGCCATCTTGTCGAGGTAGCGGCCGAGGCGCGTCCAGCCCGCGTCGTCGAGCGCGGTGAACGAGCCCTGGGCGGCGCCGAACGCGTTGAACGCGGCGAGCGACGCGGCGCGGTTCTGCGACGCGGCCGCGTACGCGGTGACGAAGGCGTCCCACGTGGTCTTGCGCGCGAGCTGCGCGTCGAGCGAGACGCGCCAGGCGCGGAACGTGTCGGTGTACTCGTCGAAGTCCTCGTCCTCCGCGTCGGTGATCGCGCGGTCCGCGTCGTCGAGCGCCGTCGCGAAGTCGTGATAGACGGCGCTGATCGTCTCGGCGACCACGCGGCTTCGGTCGAGCGCCGCGGCATCGGCGACGGTGCCCGAGGCCCCCGGCTCGACGAGGCTCGCCGCCGTGACCGGCACGCCCGCGGCGGTGATCCGCGAGGCGAGCAGGCTCCGGTCGAGGATGCCGCGCGCCATGGTCTCGAGCGCGTCGACCCGCGCGCGGGCGGTCGCCGGGATGGTGCCCGCGGCCTTCGCCTTCGTGATCGCGTCGAGCGCGCGCTGGACCTGCGTCCGGCCGTTCGCGTAGAGCGCCCGGAGGTTCTGGGTGTTCGCCTCGTTCATGTGGTAGCGGCTGCGCGTCGAGCGGAGGTGCGCCTGCGCCTCGAGCAGCAGCACGCCGCGGTGGTTGCCGATGTCGAGGAGCAGGCGCTTCTGCGCGAGCTGCTCGTAGACGCCGCGGATCGGCGTCGCCGGCGTGTCGCCGCCCCCGAACCACCCGGTCTTGCCGCGCCGGACGTCGTCATCGAGCTTGCTGACGAACGAGCTGCCGCTGTCGTTGCGGATGTCGACCTTCGTGTTGACCTTGTTGCCGTCGGCGTCGATCTCGGTGCCGAACTTCGCGGCGATCAGGAGACGGCGGACGGTCGTCGCGTTGTCCCAGCGCGCGCGGCCGCGCAGCTCGATGCCATTGCCGAGCAGCGAGTACGCGTGCGTGTCGTAGTAGGTGTCGTCCATGAGGTCGGTGCCGAGCGACAGCTCGCGCTCGCCGTCGTCGTTCGGAGCGAACCGGTCGGGCTCGATCGTGAGCGCGACGAGCGGCATCTGCTCGCGCGCCGCCTGCGCGTCGCCATCCCACGGCATCTCGTCGATCGGGAAGCCGTAGGTGAACGCCTCCATCGCCCGGCTCTTGCGGAGCCGCTCGTACAGCGTGCGGCCCTCGTTGTTGCGCGTCAGCAGGAGCTCGCGGAGCTTCTGACCGGTGAGGCCCTGCACGCCGAGCACGACCTCGACCTCCGCGTTGTCGCGGCCCCAGCCGCCGCTCGGACCGGTGAACGTCTGGTCGTCGATGAACGGCCGGCTCGTCAGGTCGTTCTCGCAGCGCGGCGTCACCGCGTACACGAGCTTGCCGAGCGCGAGGTTGCCGATGAAGTCGACGGCGTCGAGCTCGTCGAGATCGTCGAAGATATCGTCGTCGCCCGTGCCCGGCTGGAGGTCGGGGCCGACGCGGTGGAGGATCAGCGCGCGCGCGGCATCGTCGGACAGGCCGAGGTCCCGCAGCTTGTCGCCATCGGTCGTCGACTCGTTCGCGAGCTTCAGGACCTCGGCCAGCTGACACGACGAGTAGCCGCCGTCGGTCTTCGCGTCCTTGCCGCCGAACGAGTCGTCCCGAGGATCTCCCTCGAGACCAGTGCAACCGACCGTCAGCAGCAAGGAGAGTGGCCAGGCGAGGCGCATGGCGAGCGCCGGCTGCGAGGTATGTGCCGCGCTGGTGTCGAATGACTCCAGTGCCTTGCCTCGGAGATCCTGCACTTGCCGGCTGCTCGACCTGCCGGTTTCTGCTGGCGCGGACGTTGCTCGAGCCGTGCGCGTGACGCCCCCGCGACGATTCTGGGCCCTCGCCGCCGTGCTCGCCGCCGGGTGCGCCCGTGGCGTGCCGGGCGAGGTCGAGGCGTCGTACGTCAGCGGCAAGGCGGACGGCCTGCCCGACCGGCTCCGCAAGGTCGACGACCACCGGCTCCACGTGGACGAGCCGAGTGACCTCGCGTTCGCCGATGGCCGGTTGTTCACGGTCAGCGACGCGCACTCGAGGATCTACGAGATCGACGACGACGGCGACGTGAGGAGCGAGCTCGACGTCGAGGGCCGCGACCTCGAGGCGCTCGCGATCGACCGCGATGGCGACTTCGTGATCGCGGACGAGTCGCGCGCGACGATCTGGCACATCGCGGCCGACGGCGAGCGGCACGACCCGATCGAGGTCCCCGACGCCGACGACGGCAACAGCGGCATCGAGGGCCTCGCGTTCGACCGGGCCGGGCACCTCCTGGTCGCGAAGGAGAAGGACCCGGCGCGGATCATCGAGATCGACGAGCGCGGTGACGAGCGGCGCAACGAGAAGATCGACTTCGCCGAGGACCTGTCCGCGCTCGCGTGGAACCCCGAGGATCGCCACCTCTACGCGCTGTCCGACGAGGACCACACGCTGTTCCGGCTCGATGCCGACTGGGAGGTGATCACCGCGTGGAAGCTGCCGGTGAAGCACCCCGAGGGCCTCGCGTTCGACGGCAACCTCGTCTACGTCGCGAGCGACTCCGAGGAGCGACTCTACCTCTACGAGCTCGCCGACTGACTCGCGTACTCGGGGAGGTGCACCCGGAAGTGCGCCCCCTGTCCCGGCGCGCTCTCCAGCGTTACGCGGCCGCGCCACTGCCGCGCGACGTTCTGGACGACCGCGAGGCCGAGGCCCGTGCCCTGCCCCGTGCCCTTCGTCGTGAAGAACGGCTCGAAGATCCGCGCCTGAAGCTCGGGCGCGACGCCGGGACCATCGTCGCGGACGCCGAGGACGGTGTACGCGGTGGGCCCCGCGAGCTCGCGAGACGTCGACACCGTGATCGTGCCCTTGCGCTGGAGCGCGTCGCGCGCGTTGACCACGAGGTTCAGCACGAGCTGCTCGATCTGCGTGCGGTCGGCCCAGATCGCGCGCACCTCGGATGCGAGGTCGACGGCGAGCGTCGCGCGGCCGCGGACCAGCCGCACGAGGATCGGCTCGAGCTCGCGCACGGCGGCGTTGACGTCGATCGCGGCGGGCTGGAACCTCGCGCTCTTGGAGAACAGCAGCAGCTGCCTCGCGAGGGCGACGCCGCGCTCTCCGGCCGTGTGGACATCGGCCGCGATGTCGGCGAGCTCGCCCACCGCGCCGGCGCGCAGCGCCTGGGCGCCGAGCAGGATGACCTGGAGGAGGTTGTTGAAGTCGTGCGCGACGCCGCTCGCGACCTGGCCGAGCGCCTCGAGCTTCTGCGCGGCGCGCAGCGCGTCCTCGAGGGACTGGCGCGCGGTGACATCGATGAAGACGGCGACCACACGTCCCTCGGCCGAGCGATGCGCGAAGATCTGCACGGGCCGCCACGTGCCGTCGGGCCGGCGGAGTCTGGCGGACAGCGGCTCGAGCTGGCTGCCCTCCTCGGCGATCCGGCGCGCGGCTGCGATCAGCGCCCCGCGGTTGTCCTCGTGCAGGACGTGCGAGTACTGGCCGAGCTTCCCGACCGCGGGTGACGCGATGCCGATCATGTGCCCCAGGTGCTCCGACCACGTCACGCGGTCGGCGACCGGATCCCACTCCCACACGCCCATGCCGGTCGCACCGAGCGCGAAGTCCAGGCGATCGCGCGCACGGCGCAGCTCGGCCTCGACGATCGCGCGCGCGCGCTCGCGCGCGGGGATGTCCTGGAACACGACGGTGGCGCCGTCGAGCGACAGCGCGCCCGTCGCGGGGGTCGCGCCGAACCGCAGCTCGTG
>JAEUJX010000685.1 GCA_016794545.1 Myxococcales bacterium | reverse complement strand
ACTGGCCGCGCTTCTGGCAGGTGATGCGCACCGTGGCGCCGTCGGACACCGAGCCGACCGCGGCGGTGTTCGTGCTCGCGCCCGCGCGCACCGTCAGTGGTGCACCGGCGGTGTTGATCCGGCCGACGTGACCGGTGGTGCCGCCACCGGCGTTGCCGCAGCGGTTCTGGCTCGTGTAGTTGCGCGTCCCGAAGTACAGCGCACCGCGGCCGTCGAAGCTCGCGCGGATCGCGACGCCGTTGAGGCGCACCTCGTAGTGGAGGTGCGGGCCCGTCGAGCCGCCGGTCGATCCGACCTCGCCGATCTTCTGACCCTGCGCGACGGACTGGCCGACGCTCACGACCTGCCGCGACAGGTGGGCGTACCGCGTGGTGTAGCCGTTGCCGTGGTTGATCTCGATCCACCGGCCGTAGCTCACGTTGCCGGCGTTCGCGACGCGGCTGACCCGGCCGGCCTTCGCGGCGACGACCGTGTCACCGCTGTCGTTCAGGCGATTGAAGTCGACGGAGTTGGTGGGGCTGTGGTTCGTGCGGGTCTGACCGGCCCACACCTGGCCGCACGGGAACGGCAGCTGGAACGGCGTGGTCGCCTCGATGACGTCGGTCGGCAGGTTCGCGTCGGAGCTCTCCTCGGCGAGCGTCGGGCCCTCGTCCGACATCTGCTCGTCGCCGAGCGAGCCGGCCGGATCCAGATCCTCGTCCGGGCCCTCCGCGGCGCAACCGATCAACGCGAACATCGTGAACACGGCGATGTGCTTCCTCATGAGCCGCACGTCCAGCAAGCGCCGATCCACGCGTAGTCGCGCGGAATTCAAGGCCTCGTCCCTGCGACGCTGTAGCGCCGGGGGCCACACGTGCGACCTCGATCGGGCACCTGTTGCGTGCCGCGCCACGGCGTCGCACGCGCGCCCGCGAGGACTCGCGCACCTCCACGCGGCACGCGCGTTGCTGTCTCGGCTCGCCCATGACGAACAAGCTCGCCATCCTCTCGCTCGTCCTCGTCGCCGCCTGCGCGGAGCAGGGCAACTTCTACGAGGACGTCCCCGCCGAACCGGCGCTCGGCGCCGACGAGCTCGCCGCGCTCCCCGACGGCGCCGAGCTCGTGCACCGCGCGGAGCTCGAGGCCGCGCTCGCCGCGGAGGTGCCCCGCGACGACGGCTCGGCGTACGACGACGCCGAGATCGAGGGCATCGTCGATGTCGAGGTCACCGACGGTGACACGCAGGTGCTCGCCGCCGCGCTGTTGCACTACGGCCTCCACCCGCGCGCCTCCGATGCGCTGCGCGCCGCCGGGGTGGCCGAGTGGCGGATCACGCAGACGATCGGCAACGCTGCCGCCTCCGCCGGCACGCACGCGCGCGATGGTTACGTCAACGGCAAGCCGTACTCCGCGGCGACCGACATCTCGACCAGCGGGCTGTCGACGGCGCAGATCCACAACCTGCTCGAGCGGATGGCGAAGCTCGGCTTCGCGCTGTGGTACCGCCAGAACGGCCGCGACGGGTGGTACGGGGCGAACCACATCCACGCGATCTACGCGAACTGCGCGATGAAGTCGTCGCTGCGCTCGCAGGTCCGCTCGTGGCTCGCGGGACGCAACGGCCTCGTCAGCAACACGCTCTACGGCTTCCATCACTTCAGCGCCGCCGCGAAGGCGACGGTCAAGGCGAAGTACGCGATGAGCCAGCAGGGCACGAGCAACGGCGGCGCGGGGGTCTCGGGCCGCGTCAACACGGCGGGCGCGGCGCTCACGATCCGCGCTTCGGCCTCGACGTCGGCTGCCGCGGTCGGCTCGGTGAGTGACGGCGCGTACATCACGATCACGTGCCAGAAGCGCGGGCAGTCCGTGAGCGGCACGTACGGCGCGACGACGCTGTGGGACCGCGTCAACGGCGGCTACGTCTCCGACGCGTACGTCGCGACGGGCTCCGACGGTCAGGTCGCGCCGACCTGCCCGTAGCGGGCGCCCGGCCGGCGCGTCCGTCTCGATCTTCGGTATGCTCGGCCCGGGTGGAGATCGCACCGGGGCACGTGATCGCGGGCAAGTACCGGCTCGTCAAGATCCTCGGGACGGGGGCGACCGGCACGGTGTGGCGCGCGATGCAGCTCGGCCTCGAGCGCCCCGTCGCGATCAAGCTGCTGCACGAGCACATCGCGAGCCGCGAGGATGCCAAGGCGCGGTTCGAGCGCGAGGCGCGGGTGGCCGCGAGCCTCGCGCACCCCTCGTCGGTGGCCGTCCTCGACTTCGGCGACGACGCGGGGCAGCTCTACTTCGTGATGGAGCTCGTCGAGGGCGAGACGCTGCGGAGCCGGCTCCAGAAGGGCGCGCTGCCGCTGGACCAGGCGATCACGATCGTCCGCCAGATCGCGCAGGCGCTCGCCGCCGCGCACCGGCTGCGCCTGGTCCACCGCGACATCAAGCCGGAGAACGTGATCCTCCCCGAGGACGAGCCCGAGGAGCCGGCGAAGGTCGTCGACTTCGGGCTCGCGTTCGTCGTCGACCCCGTGGACCAGCCGATGCTCGGGCGGATGACGCACGATGGCTCGGTCGTCGGGACGCCGGCGTACATGTCGCCCGAGCAGGTCCGCGGCGCCTCGATGGGACCGCCCTCCGACGTCTACTCGCTCGGCTGCGTGTTCTACGAGCTGATCGCCGGCAAGCCGCCGTTCTCGGGCAGCGTCGGCGAGATCTTCGCCCGCCACGCCTACGCGCCGGCGATCCCGCTGCGCCAGCTGCCGCTCGCGCAGCCGCCTCCGGTCGCGATCGACGATCTGATCCAGTCCATGCTGTCCAAGAGCGCGACGTCGCGCCCGTCGGCGGCGAGGATCGTCCACCTGCTCGGCGCGTACGTGCGGCCCTCGGCCGACCGGATCGGCCGCGCGAGCCTCCCCGTGATCGAGCGCGACGGCCGCGTGCTGTCGCGCCCGTGGGTGGAGGAGGAGCCGGCAGGGCAGGGCGGGATCTCGGTCGGCGTGCTCGGCGCGGTGGATCCCGAGCTCTCGCTCGCGCTCGCGACCGCGCGGATCACGCTCGTCCCGTGGACCGCGAGCACGCCCGGCGCCGAGCGCGTCGTGTGGCTCGCGGGCGGTGCGGAGGAGCGCGCGGCGGAGCTGGCCGCGGCGGGCAAGATCGTCGTGGCGTCGCTGCCGCGCCGCGATGCCGCGCTCCTGCCCGCGCTGATCCGCGCCGGCGTCGCGGACGCGATCGCCACGCCGATCGACACCGACGATCTCGCGCGCCGCCTGTGGCGCGCCGAGCGTCTCGCCGGCGAGGCCGGGTGAGCACGAAGCCCCGTCGCCGGTTCTCGACCCGGCTCGCCGCGATCGCGGTGCTGATCGCGATCACGCCGGTGATCGCGATCGGGCTCGTGCTCGTCGATACCAACCGCTCGGCGCTGCGCAGCCGGAGCGAGGAGCTCCTGTTCGCCGTCACCGACGACATCGCGAACGCCGCCACCGGCGCGCTCGACGATGCCCGCGCGCGGCTGGGCGCGGTCGCCGCGGTGCTCGGGGACCCGAGCTACGGCGCGCAGGAGCGGCTCGGCATCGCCCGCGCGATCGTCGCGACCAGCGGCCTCGAGGCCGTCGGGGTGTACGACGAGACCGGCGCGTGGGTCGATGCGATCGTCGCGAAGGGCGCGAGCTGGCCTTCGCGCGATCCGCTCGCCGCACCGCTGCGCGAGACTGCGGGCGCCGAGCACGTCGCGTTCGGCGAGGTCGAGCTCGTCGGAACGGACGTGCGCGTGCCGATCGTGGTCCCGATCGCGGGGCGCGCCGAGCGCTGGTTCGCGGTGGCGCGGGTCTCGCTGGCGCCGCTCCAGGATCGCCTGCTCGGGGTGGCGCGCGACCGGTTCGAGGGCCGGTTCGACGCCGTCACGCTCGTCGATACGCGGCTGCGCTACGTCGTACACGCGGATCCCGAGCGCCGGCTCGCCTCCGCGGCGGGCCTGCCGCTGCTCGAGGGCCTCGAGCCGCGCGCGCTGACCGAGGGCATCCTGCTGTTCCGGGACGTCGATGGCTCGTCGGGCGGGATGCTCGGCGTGATCCGATCGCTGCCGACGCTGCCGTGGGCGGTCGTCGCGCAGACCCCGCGCGCGGTCGTGTACGAGCCGGTCGAGCGGGCGCGGCGCTTCGTGATCGTGGCGGTCGCCAGCGCGGCGCTGCTCGCGATGGGCGCCGCGATCGTGCTGGTCCGGCGCGCGGCCGCGCCGATCCGCACGCTGGTCCAGCTCGCGCACGACCTCGGCCAGCGCCGGTTCGATCGGCGCGCCGAGATCTCGACGGGCGACGAGCTCGAGACCCTCGCGGACGCGATGCACACCGCGGCGCTCGACCTCGACGCGAGCGAGCGCAAGGTCCGCGAGGAGACCGAGATCCGCACGCAGCTCGGGCGCTACCTGCCCCAGAAGCTGGTCGCCGGCATCGCGGATCACGATCCGACGATGGCGCTGAGCTCGGGCCGCCGGCAGGTCTCGGTGATGTTCGCGGACATCGCGTCGTTCACCGCGCTCGCCGAGCGCGAGCCGCCCGACAAGGTCGTCGCGCTGCTCAACCAGCTGTTCACGATCCTGACGGAGATCGTGTTCCGTCACGGCGGCACCGTCGACAAGCTGATCGGAGACTGCATGATGGCGTTCTGGGGTGCGCCCGACGACCAGCCGGATCACGCGAAGCGCGCGGTCGCCGCGGCGATCGACATCCAGCGGTGGCTCGACGTCGCGAACGACTGCTGGGAGGACGCGCTCGGGCTGCAGATCCAGCTCGCGATCGGCATCCACTCCGGCGATGCGATCGTCGGCAACCTCGGCTCCGACCAGCGCATGGAGTACACGTGCGTCGGCGACACGGTGAACGTCGCGGCGCGGCTCGAGTCGCTCGCGCGGCCGCAGCAGATCCTGATCTCCGACGCGACGCGCGACGCGCTCCCCGCGAGCGTGCGCTGTGCCCCGCTCGGCAAGCGCCACCTGCCGGGCCGGATGGGAGAGGTCGGCCTTCACGAGGTGATCGTATGACGCGCGATCCCGCCGCCGCGCTCGGCGTCGCGCTCGCCATGCTCGCCGCGCTCGCCGCGCCGGCGGGCGCGCAGGTGCCCGGCGCACCGACGACCTACATCGTGCAGCCGGGGGACACGTGCCTCGGCATCGCGATCTCGATCCTCGGCGATCGCGGCGCTCTCGACGCGTATCACCAGGTCAACCCCCAGCTCGGACCGCTGCCTCACGACCTGGCTCCGGGCCAGATCGTCAACCTGCCGGCGCGGGTCCCGGCGGGTCCCGACGCGAAGCTCAGCCGGGCGACCGGCGACGTCAAGGTGCGGGCCCCGAGCGAGTCGACGTGGGCGCCCGCGGCGCGCGGCATGGAGCTGTTCCGCGCGTGGCGCGTCGGCGCGGCGGCGAAGGCGTCCGCCGAGCTGACGTTCCGCGACGACTCGTACCTCGGGATGCGCGAGCGCACGATCGTCGTGATCTACGGCCCCGAGAAGAAGCTCGCGAAGGTGATCACGGCGACCGCAACGCTCGAGGAGGGGACGCTGGAGGCCCGGCTCGGCGACCTCGACGGCAAGCCGGTCGTCGTGAAGACGCCGACCTCGGAGACGGACCTGCGCGCGGGCGACGTGCTCGTCACCACGGCGGGCTCCGGCAGCATCATCGCGAACCACCGCGGCAAGCCCGTGCCCGTGCGCGGCCGCGTCGCGGGCGCGAAGCCGGTCCGCGTGCCCGCAGGCATGGGCAGCCGCGTGCAGCCGGGCAAGGCGCCCGAACCGCCGCGGCCGCTCCCCGCGACGCCGGCGTGGATGGCACCGCACGCGGCGTGGGTCGTGCTCGGCGGCCGGCCCGCGCGCGCGTCGCTCGCGTGGAGCGCGGTGGCGAGCGCGAAGACCTACCGTGTCGAGCTCCGCGATGCCGCGGGGGATCCGGCGCAGATCGCGATCGTCGACGCGCCGGCGCGCACCGTCGAGGTCGCGCTCGCCGCGGGTACGTACCGTGCGACCGTCGCGGCGATCGACGCGGACGGGTTCGAGGGGGCCGCGTCCGCGCCGCTGCCGCTGGTGGTCGCCGCGGCCGAGCTCGTCCCGGTCGGAGGCACGCAGCCCACCCCCTCGGTCGATCGCGTCGGCGCCGGCGCCGCGCTGGCGGCTCCGCCGGGATGGACGTGCGCGGCCGGGGGCGAGCCCGCCGCGGATCGCATCGTGCTCGCCGCCGTCGGCTCGACGACCGTGCGCTGTGCGGGACCGGGCGCGCTCGTCGCGGCGCCGGTGACGATCGAGACCACGGCGATCGCCCTCGCGAGCGGCGCCGCCGACCGCGGCGACCTCGTGGTCCCCGCCGGGCAGCGCGTGTCCTTCCAGCTCGCCGTCGCGAGCCACGGCGTGGTCGGCGAGAACCTCGCGCTCGACATCTCGCCCGAGCTGCGCGCGATCGTCGAGCGCCCGACCCCGACCTCGTTCGTGGTCACGATCGACGCCGCGCTCGCGTCGGCACCGCGCGGCCGGATCGCGCTCCGGGCAGGTGCCGCGGAGATCGCGTCGCGCTCGGTCCGCATCGCGCCCGCGGCGCCTCCTGCCGCACCGCGGGCGCGCGGCCGCGGCCCGTGGCAGGTCGGCGCGTTCGCGGGCTTCCAGCTGCTCGACCTCGGGCGGGCGGGAGATCTCGGCGATCCGCCGACGCCGGGCTCCGCGCTCGACCGCGGTGGCTTGATCGGGCTGCGCGGCGGGTGGCTGCGCCGCCGGTTCGGGGGCGAGATCGAGGTCGCGGCGTCGCGCACGGGGCACCGCGACGTCGAGGAGACGGCGACGCTGCTCACCGCGCGCGCCCACGCGATGTTCGGATACCGCGAGAGCTTCGGCGCGCTCGCCCTCGTCGCAGGCGCGGGGACGCACAGCGTGGTCCAGGCGAACGGCGGATCGCTCGCGGAGACCGATCCGGTGTTCTACTGGGGCGGGATGTTCGGAGTCGCGCCGCGCGGGATCCTGTGCCGCATCGATCTGCGCCACAGCCTGTTCGCGGCCTCGGGCGGCGGGGTGGCGCACGGCGTCGAGCTGACGGCAGGCGTCTCGATCGAGCTGCCCCGCTGAACACGGTATGCTCGGATCATGGACTGTGTGGTCTGCCGCGCGACGCCCGCGGCCATCGGCCTCTTGTGCGATGGTTGCCGCGACGACGTCGCCGCGCCGCTCGGTCTCCTGCCGCAGCAGGTGCTCGCGACGATCGCGAAGCCGACCGACGACGCGCTCGTCGACCAGTGGGGGCAGGCGCACCGGCTCGAGGCGCGCACGATCATCGGCCGGACCGTCGCCGGGACCGGGATCATGATCCTCGAGGCCTCGGTGTCGCGGCACCACGCGCACCTGACGCGCGAGCCCGATGGCTGGAAGGTCCGCGACCTCGGCTCCGCGAACGGCACGTTCCTCAACGACGCCCCGGTGACCGAGCCGCTGCCGGTGCGCCACGGCGACCGGATCGCGTTCGGCGCGGTGGGGTTCTACCTGGTCGAGGGGCTCGGCGAGCCGCCGGTGGTGCCGATCGATCCGGCGGTGATCACGACGATCCAGGCGATCGATCGCGTGCGCCCGAAGCACGAGGTCTATCCGACGACGCTCGAGTCTCCGCCGCTCGCCACCGACTTCGCGGAGAGCGAGGTGACGGATTCGGGGCTCCCGCTGGTGCCGCTCGCGATCGTCGAGCCGACCGGCGGCGGCGGCGGTGTCCTCGAGATCGCCGGCGTCTCGTTGCAGCTCAGCCAGAACCAGGTCGAGCTGATCACGACGCTCGCGAAGCGGATGCGCGACGAGGCCCACCAGCCCGCGCAGGTGCGTGGCTTCGTGCGGAGCTCCGAGCTGATCAGCCAGCTCTCGTGGGACACCCGCGATCCCGACGACACGCACCTGAAGCAGCTCGTGCGCCGCGCGCGCCGGCAGCTGCTGCGCGCGGGGCTCGGCGACCTCATCGAGTCGCGGCAGCGGTTCGGCTACCGGCTCCGCATGATCCCCCAGTAGCGCGTCAGTGCCCGAGCCGCCTGCGGACCTCGTCGCGCGCCTGCGCCGCGTGGCGGATCTGGATCACGTGCGAGAGCTCGGCGCGGGACGAGGCGAACGCGTCGCGGACCATCGCGGTGGCGCCCTCGGTCGCGCTGATCACCACGACCACGTCGATCTTCACCGAGCGCGCGATCTGGCCGATCTCCGAGAACCCGGTCTCGACCACGTACCAGCCGCGCTCCGCGAACGACGTCCGGGCGAGCGCGCGCTGCGCGGGGTCTGCCGCACAGATCAGGATCGTGGTGCTCACCGGCAACGCTCCAATCTTCAACGTGG
>JAEUJX010000677.1 GCA_016794545.1 Myxococcales bacterium | reverse complement strand
CGAACCCGGGGCGCGTCGCATCATACGGCGCGCCGGCAGCGCCGACGGCGACGCCGACGGTCGCGAGGTCGTACGGCGCGTCGAAGTCGACGGCGTAGCGCTGCGGCCGACGGTCCGGCGCGGTCGCGAGCACGGCGAGGCTCGGCCACTGGCCGGCGTGGCCATACGGAGCGCGGGCCCACACGTTCGTGAGGATCGGCGGCACGTAGCCGGCGGAGCGCCGGAACTTCGTGTACCCGCGGGTCAGCGATGGCTCGTTCGCGGCGCGCTCGAAGCTCTCGGTCGCGGCGCGCACGCGCGCCGGATCGACGCCGAGATCGTCGAGCGGGACGATCTGCTCGGTGTAGTCGGTCACGCGCCCGTCGGCGCCGTACGTGCCGTGGCAGTGCGCGCATTGATCCGCGAACAGCGCCCGGCCCTTCTCGGCGAGCGCGCGATCGATCGGACCGGGGAATGCCGGCCGCGGCGCCGGCTGGCGCAGGTACGCGCCGAGGCTCGCGCCCTGGAACGGGTGCGCCTCGAGCCACTCGATCCGCACGCCGGCGGCGACGTCGGCCTCGACCACGAGCAGATCGATCGGGCCCTCGCCGCTGCCGTCCCACGACAGCGTCGTGCGCTGCGCGTAGCCGATCACGTCGGGCACCTTCGCCCAGCCGACCTGCGGTGCGAAGTCGATCCGCTGGTTCGTCAGCTGCCCGAGCACGACCGCGAAGCTCTCGATCGTCGCGACCCGGCCCGGCGGATCCGCGCTGGTCCGCGCGTGGAGCTCGGCGCGGTCCTTCGCGCGCGTCGCGAGCGCGCCGATCGTCGCCGCCGTCATCGGCTCGCGGTACAGCTCGGGCCACGCGAGGCCGCGCTGCTTCGCGGCGTCCGCGGCGAGCACGCCGATCCGCGCCGCCGTGAAGCCCGGCTGCCTGGTGACCTGGGCGAACGCGCGGTCGTAGGCGTGGATGCGCACGCGCTTGTTGCCGAGGCCCATGATCAACGCCTCGCCGCCCGGCCACCGCACGCGCTCGGCGTGACACGCCGCGCACGCCATCATCAGGAACGGCACGCCGGTCAACGGATCGATCGTGAGGTGCATCCCGACCGGCAGGCCCTCGCGCTCGTCGAGATCGCTGCTGCCCGGCACGGCCGCGCGCGGGACGAAGCCGAACTTCGCGGCGAGCGCCGCCGGATCCGCGCCGAGGATCTCGGGATACGCCTTCTGGAGCGCGAGGAACACCGGATACGGCACGCCCGTGCGGTACGGGTCGCCGATGCCGGTGCGCTCGAAGATCGCCTTGCCGGCGTCGCGCGAGATCCGATCGATCGCGTACTCCGCCGGATCCGACATCGGGATCGCCGGCCGAGCCGGCGTCGCCGGTGCGGGCACGTCCGTACCGCTCGTTGCCGGCGGGCGTGTGCTGCCGCACGACACGCAAAGCCCGACGACGACGGCGGAAAGGAGCCTCACCGCGCGAGCGTATCCCACCCCGCACGACGGCGGGAACTTGCGGCCCACACCGACCGTTCCTTATCGTGGAGGATAGTGCTGCGGGTCGTCGGTCTGGTCGGTGTGGTGGCGCTCTCCGCGTGCGCGGCCGAGCCGCCCACGCCGCCGACCATCACGGTGAGCGGCGCGAACGACGAATCGCTCGCGAGCGTCGACCTCGAGAGCCTCGAGCTCGCCGATGGCGCGTACGACGAGGTCGGCGATCCGTGCGCGCTCGCCGACGCGCTGCCCGACGGAGATATGTGCTCGCTGGTCTGCTTCCCCGACCAGCTCGCGGCGGCGATGCTCGACGCCGGCACGAAGGCGCACGCGTGTTACCAGCTGCGGTGCACGCTGTCGCCGACGGTCACGGTGTCCGTCGGCGTCTGCCTGCCGTAGCGAACGAGACGCTCAGCGCGGGTGCTTGCGCGGGCGACCGCGGCGCCGCGGCTGCTCGCTCTGCCCGAAATCTCCATCCTCGGCGAAGCGCTCCTCGACCAGGTCGTCGACGCTCGTGTGAAGGGAGTCCAGACGTCGAAGCTCCTCGCGCTCGAACTCGGCAAACGACGTGTAGATACGCGGAATTCCAGAAGACATTTGCGCTCCTTCGAGGACATGACCCACATGTCCTACATCTGCGCACAAAGTACGCTGACGCCGAATCCGGACCAACTTTTTTTCTCGGGCCGCCGAAATGTCGCGCCCGGGATCGTCATAGCGGCCTGCTACATCGACGCGCATGGCCCGGATCGTCGCGGTGGCTAACCAGAAGGGTGGAGTCGGCAAGACCACCACTGCGATCAACCTCGCCGCGAGCGTGGCGTCGCGGGGGCACAGAGTGCTGCTCGTCGACTTCGACCCGCAGGGCAATGCGTCCTCCGGCGTCGGCTACACGCGCGACAAGGTCGAGCGCTCGATCTACGACGCCCTCACCGGCGACGCGACGCTCGCCGAGGTGATCCGGCCGACGGACATCGACACGCTGTTCGTCGCGCCCGCGACCACGGATCTGGTCGGCGCCGAGATCGAGCTGATCTCCGCCGACAGCCGCGAGCGCTACCTCGCCGACGCGCTCGCGACGGTCGCCGATCAGTACGAGTACATCGTGATCGATTGCCCGCCGTCGCTCGGGCTCCTCACGCTGAACGCGCTGGTCGCGGCCGACGGCGTGCTCGTGCCGATGCAGGCGGAGTACTTCGCGCTCGAGGGGCTGTCCGCGCTGACGTCGACGATCGACAAGGTCAAGGCCGCGTACAACCCGCGGCTGCAGATCGACGGCGTCCTGTTCACCATGTTCGACGCGCGGCTCTCCGTCGCCAACCAGGTGCGCGCCGAGGTCGAGAAGTTCTTCGGCGAGAAGGTGTTCGGCGAGAACATCCCGCGCAACGTGCGGCTCTCGGAGGCGCCGAGCCACGGCAAGCCCGTGCTGCTGTACGACCTGCGCTGCGCCGGCACGAACAGCTACCTCGCCGTCGCCGACGAGTTCCTCGAGCGCGAGCTGAAGTACGGCCTCGCGAGCGCGGCCAGCCGCGACGCGGGAGCCCAGCCGTGATGAGCGACATCAAGAAGCGCGGCCTCGGCCGTGGCCTCGGAGCGCTGCTCCCCGGCGGTGGCCTGGCCGCGAGCGCCGCCCCGCCCCGCCCCGCCGCCGAGGCGACGGAGCCGCCGCGCTCGCGCACGTACTTCGCGGCGGGGATCGAGGAGCTCTATCCGAGCCCGGAGCAGCCGCGCCGCCGGTTCGACGAGACCAAGCTCGGCGAGCTGGCCGACTCGATCCGCGTGCACGGCATCATCGTGCCGCTCGTCGTCCGCCCGCGGCCGGGCGGCGGCTACTTCCTGATCGCCGGCGAGCGCCGGTGGCGCGCCGCGCAGCGCGCGGGCCTGCACGAGATCCCGGTCGTCGTGCAGGACGTCGCGGAGGGCGAGGCGCTCGAGCGCGCGCTCGTCGAGAACCTCCAGCGCGCCGACCTCGGTCCGCTCGAGGAGGCGGCGGCGTTCCAGCGCCTCGTCGACGAGTTCGCCCTGACGCAGGACGAGATCGGCGCGCGGATCGGCAAGGACCGGAGCACGGTTGCGAACACCATGCGCCTGCTGAAGCTCCCGCCCGCGGTGCGCCAGCACGTCGAGGACGAGGCGCTCACCATGGGCCACGCGCGCGCGCTGCTCGGCCTCGACTCGGCCGAGGAGATGGAGATCGCGGCGCGCAAGGTGATCGCGAAGCACCTGTCGGTGCGCGCCACGGAGGACCTGGTCAAGAAGACCCGGGATCCGGAGGCTTCCAGGCCCAAGCCATCGGCTCCGCCGACCGCCAAGTCCGCCAGCGTGCGCGATCTCGAGGAGCGGCTGACCCGGGCCCTGGGCGGTCCTGTCACGATCACCGAGGACGCTCCCGGCAAGGCCGGCCGCATCGAGATCAAGTACATGAACCTCGACCATCTCGAGCGCTTGCTGGACCGGCTGCTGTAGAGAAACCGCCGCAGATCCGCGATACTCACGAGCGCGCTGCATGTCGGACCGCGAGCACGACCGGATGCCGTACGCCGTCCAGGTCGAGTTCCGGACCGCATCGTCGTTCCTCGTCGCCTACTCCGTGAACCTGTCTCGCGGCGGCCTGTTCCTCGAGACCGAGGCCGAGATCCCGACCGGCACGCAGACCGAGGTCACCATGCACGTGCCCGGCACGCAGCCGATCACGCTGGTCGGTGTCGTCGCGTGGCGCCGCGGCACCGAGGTGACCGACGGGCCGCCCGGCCTAGGCATCGAGCTGGTCGACACCACGCCGCTCGGGGCCGTGATCGACGCACTGGTCGGCCGGTTCCACGGCATGCACATCCTCGTGCTGTCGGGCGATCGCCAGGACCGCACCACGCTTGCCCGCTCGATCAAGTCGATCATCTCGACCGCCGAGATCATGCAGGCCGCGGATGCGTCGGTCGCCGCCGCACTGATGACGACCGAGGTCGACCTCGCGGTGATCGACATCGACTACGACGCCGACGGCGGCCTCAAGACGCTGCAGGCCGCGAAGCAGCTGAACCCGCCGGTGCCGACCGTCGCGATCACGTCGAACGCGAAGCTGCGCGAGCACGCGCGCGTCGCGGGAGCCGACGAGCTCGCGACCAATCCGCCGCCGTTCGCCGAGCTCCAGGTCGTGCTCGTGCGCGCGCTGTCGAAGCCGCTCGTCGTGCGCGGCTCGGGCCCGCACCCCGTTCCGCCCGCCACCTGACGGCGGCGCCGCTCAGTCCTTGCTGCCGCCCGAGGACGGCGTCGAGGCCGCCGGCGTCGAGGGCGTCGAGGACGACGACGACGACTCGCTCGAGGACGACGACGCCGCCGAGGAGTCGGACGTGCTGCTCGACGCGTCGCCCGCGGGGCTCTTGGCCTCGCCGGCCTTCGCCGTGTCCTTCGCGGCGGGCGCGCTGGCGTAGAGGTCCTTGTACCAGCCGCTGCCCTTCAGCTGGAACGCGGTCCGGGAGATCAGCTTCTCGAGCTTGTCCTCGCCGCAGACCTCGCACGTGACGAGGTCGTCATCGGACATCCTCTGCTCGTACTCGAACTCGCGCTTGCACGCATTACAACGGTACTCGTACATCGGCATCGGTCGTGACTCCTAGCGAAGCCCGCGGCGGCGTGCCGCGGCCTCGACCGTGTTCTCGAGCAAGCACGCGATCGTCATCGGACCGACGCCCTTCGGCACCGGCGTGATCGCGCGCGCGCGCTGGGACGCTTCGGCGAACGCGACGTCGCCGACGATCTTGCCCTCGGGCGTGCGGTTGATACCGACGTCCAGCACGATCGCGCCGTCGCGGATCCAGTCACCGCGCACCATCTCGGGCTTGCCGACCGCCGCGACGACGATGTCCGCGCGGCGGACCTCGCCGGGGAGATCCACGGTCTTCGAGTGGCACATGGTGACGGTCGCATTCGCGTTCGCGAGGAGCAGCGCGATCGGCTTGCCGACGAGCACGCTCCGGCCGATCACGACCGCGCGCGCTCCGGTGAGCTCGGCGCCGACCTCTTTCAGGAGGCGCATGCAGCCCTTGGGGGTGCACGGCTGGAACACCGGCCGACCTTGCGCGAGGTAGCCGAGGTTCGTCGGGTGCAGGCCGTCGACGTCCTTGTCCGGATCGAGCGCGCGGATCACCGCGTCGCTGTCGAGGCCGCGGGGCAGCGGCAGCTGGACGAGGATCCCGTCGATGTCGGGATCCTTGTTGAGCGTGTCGACGAGCGCCATCAGCTCGGCCTGCGTCGTGGTCGCGGGCAGCTTGTGATCGCGCACGTCGACGTTCGCTTCGCGCGCGGCCTTGGCCTTGCTCTTCACGTAGACCGCGGACGCCGGGTCGTCGCCGACGAGCACGACCGCGAGGGTCGGCGCGACGCCGCGCACGCGGAGCGCCTGCGCGGTCTCGCCGACCTCGCCGCGCAGCTTCGCCGCGATCGCGGTGCCGTCGATCAGCCGACCGCTCATTCC
>JAEUJX010000640.1 GCA_016794545.1 Myxococcales bacterium | reverse complement strand
CCTGGCCGGCTGGCGAGCGGCGACGACAAGGGCGCGGTGCGCGTGTGGTCGCTCGCGGAGAAGCGGCTCCTCCGGACGCTGAGGCAGCCGTCCGACGTGTACGGCGTCGTCGTCGGCGCGGGCTGGATCGCCGCGTTCGGTGACGGTCCGGTCGCGACGGTCTGGGACCTCGAGACCGGCGCGGTGCGCGCGCAGCTCGCCGGCCACGCCTTCGGCAGCGACATCGGCGCCGCCGCCGGCGACTTGCTCGTCACGACCGACGAGTCCGGCGGCACGTTCGTCTGGGATCCCCTGACCGGCGAGCGCCTGCAGGCCCTGCCGAACGAGGGCATGATCAACGGCCTCGGACAGCGGGGCAACCGCATCGTGGTGTACGGCACGCAGCGCATGCGCGTGTGGGACGTCGCGCGTGATCGCGTGGTGCGCGCGGTGCCCGGGCACACCGCCCGGGTGCGCGACCTCGCGTGGTCCGCCGATGGCAAGGTGCTGTGGTCGGCCTCGCACGACGGCTCCGCCCGTGGCTTCGACCTCGCGACCGGCGCGACGACCGTGATCGGCACGGCCGACTTCACCGAGCCTCCGATCGTGGCGATGCCGCCTCCGACGGCGCTGAACCCGCACGGCCTGCGCTCCCTCCGGCTCTCGCCCGACGGGAAGGTGATCGCGACGGCCGCCGAGGACGGGACGCTCGCGCTCACCGAGATCGCGACGAAGCGCGAGATCCGGCTCGTCGGGCACACCGGGCGCGTGCGCCGGATCGTGTTCTCGCCCGACCAGCGCAGCGCCTACTCGGTCGGCGACACGACGCTGCGGGCGTGGGACCTGTCGACCGGCGCGCAGCGCGCCTACGTCGATCTCGGCGCGGCGGGCTGGGATGTCGCGCTGGTCGGCGACGACGTGGTCGCGACGCAGGACGAGGCGGAGCCCAACCGCGTGGCGCTGTGGCGCGCGAGCGATCTGAAGCCGGTCGCGATGCCGCAGGTCGCCACTCGGTTCGCCGAGCTATCGTCCGCCGCCGGTCACGTGATCGCCGGCACCGCGCTCGACCTCCAGGTGCTCGACGCGGCCGGGCGCACGACCGCGAAGATCGCGTACGCATCGCCGGCGACGGCCTCGATCGCCGGGGAGCGGCTCGCGGTGACCGGAGCCGGCGGTGACTTCTCGCTGTTCCGGTATCCGAGCCTCGAGCTGATCCGCTCGTGGAACGGCGGCGTGCTCCAGTCCGTCCTCCGGCTGCGGCCCGACGCGCAGCTGCTCGCGAGCCTCGGTGGCAAGACCGTCCGGCTCTGGGATCCGCGGACGGCCCGGCTGCTCGCCGAGCTCGAGCTGCCGGTGCTGCTCTCGCAGCTCGCGTGGTCTCCCGATGGCTCCCGGCTCGCGATCGCCGGCGGCGCCGGCACCCTGTGGATCTGGGACCTCGCCACGGCGGCGCGCGGTGATCTCGCCGCGTACGTCACGTGCGTCTCGCCGTGGCGGCTCGAGGACACGCTGCTCGTCGCGGCGCCGTTCGACCCGGCGAGCTGCGCGGTCCTCTCCGCGACGCGGTAGACTCGCGCCATGTCGGTGTGGGCATGGATCGGCATCGGCCTCGGTGCGTTCGTCCTGATCGTCGCGATCTACGACCTCGTGCAGAAGAAGCGCGCGATCCTGCGCAACTTCCCCGTCGTCGGTCACTTCCGCTACATCCTCGAGACGATCGGCCCGGAGCTGCGCCAGTACATCGTCACCAGCAACGACGAGGAACGGCCGTTCTCGCGCGATCAGCGCCGCTGGATCTACGCGTCGTCGAAGAAGGAGAACAACTACTTCGGCTTCGGCACGGACAACGACCTCGAGCGCCCCGGCTATGTCCTCGTCCGTCACTCGGCGTTCCCGCTCCACACGCCGCACCCCGGCGAGCCGGGCTACGACCCGCAGTTCCCCCTGCCGTGCATGCGGATCCTCGGCGGGGTCCGCGGCCGCAAGCACGCGTTCCGCCCCGGCTCGATCATCAACACCAGCGCGATGAGCTACGGTTCGCTGTCGCCGCCGGCGGTCGAGGCGATCAACCGCGGCGTCGCACTCGCGGGCGCTCTGCAGAACACCGGCGAGGGCGGCATCAGCGACTATCACCGCAAGGGCGGCGAGATCATCTGGCAGATCGGGACGGGCTACTTCGGCTGCCGCGATGATCAGGGCCGGTTCTCGATGGAGCGGATGCTCGAGAGCGTGGCGTCGGCGAAGGTGAAGGCGATCGAGATCAAGCTGTCGCAGGGCGCGAAGCCCGGCCTCGGCGGCGTGCTGCCCGCGGCGAAGATCACGCCCGAGATCGCGCGCATCCGCGGCATCGCGATGGGCAGGGACTGCATCAGCCCGGCGAACCACACCGCGTTCTCCGACGTGTCGAGCATGCTCGACTTCATCGAGCGGGTCGCCGACGCGACCGGCCTTCCGGTCGGCATCAAGTCCGCCGTCGGCAACATGGCGTTCTGGCGCGAGCTCGCGGCGTCGATCGACACGACCAGGCGCGCGCCCGACTTCATCACGATCGACGGCGGCGAGGGCGGCACGGGCGCGGCGCCGCTCGTGTTCAGCGATCATGTCGCCCTGCCGTTCAAGCTCGGGTTCACGCAGGTCTACAAGGCGTTCGCCGAGCAAGGCGTGCACGAGAAGGTCGTGTTCATCGGCTCGGGCAAGCTCGGGTTCCCCGAGTCCGGGCTGCTCGCGCTGTCGCTCGGCTGCGACATGATCAGCGTCGCGCGAGAGGCGATGATGGCGATCGGCTGCATCCAGGCGCAGCGCTGTCACACCGGCCACTGCCCGACGGGCGTCGCGACGCAGAACCGCTGGCTGATGCGCGGCCTCGATCCGACGTCGAAGGCGGCGCGTCTCGCGAACTACATGGCGATCTGGCGCAAGGATCTCACGCACCTCGCGCACGCCACCGGGCACTCGCACCCGTCGCTCGTGCCGCTCGACTGCATCGACATCGTCGACAACGAGACCCAGACGCGGTCCGCGCGCGAGGCGTTCGGCTACCAGCCCGGCTGGGGCCTGCCGCCGGAGACCGAGGTGCTTGCGATGCGCGCGGCGTAGGTGGTACGCCCGGCGCCGCGATGGCAGCTGG
This sequence comes from Myxococcales bacterium, assembly GCA_016794545.1. GTDB lineage: Bacteria > Myxococcota_A > Polyangia > Haliangiales > Haliangiaceae > JABFXX01. The sequence goes on along the minus strand of JAEUJX010000640.1, from coordinate 2,483 downwards.
CAACGACATCCTCGTCTGGCTCGACATGGAGATGACGGGCCTCGATCCCGCGCGCGAGCGGATCATCGAGGTCGCGACGATCCTCACCGACGGTCAGCTCGTCGAGATCGCGGTCGGCCCCGACCTGGTGATCCACCAGAGCGACGAGGTCCTCGCCGCCATGGACGACTGGAACAAGAAGCACCACGGCGGCTCGGGGCTCGTCGAGCGCGTGAAGGCCTCCACCGTCACCGACGGTGACGCCGAGGCGCAGACGCTCGAGTTCATCAAGCAGCACTGCGGCGCGAAGGACCGCCCCGTGCTCGCGGGCAACTCGATCCATCAGGACCGCCGGTTCATCCGCCGGTACATGCCCGCGCTCGACGCGAGGCTCCACTACCGGATGGTCGACGTGTCCACCGTCAAGGAGCTCGCCCGGCGCTGGTTCCCGCAGCTCGTGGCGAAGATCCCGGTCAAGAAGGAGACGCACCGAGCGCTCGACGACATCCGGGAGTCGATCGACGAGCTGCGCTGGTACCGCCAGCACGTGTTCGCCCCTCCCCCGGCGCCCCCGGCGGCGGCGGCGGCTCCTGGCGCCCCCACGCCGCCTCCGGCTGCCGGCTAGCCGAGTAGCCGTCCGGGTCCAAGTCCGCGGCCGGACACGCCGGATCCCGGGCGCTCCGGGGCACGGCGGTTGCTCGTACCCGCGCGCATGCGCACGCGCAACGTTGCCCTGGTCGCCGCCACCGCCCTCTCCGCCTCCCTGCTCGCCGGCTGCGCCGCGGACGAGCCGGACGGAGATCCGGAGGACAGCGTGTTCGTCGAGGACTCCAAGGCCGACGACTTCTTCTCGACCTCGGCGCAGGAGTACCTCCTCGAGGGCAAGACGACCGTCGTCCTCGACGCGAGCTTCCTGTCGAAGACCGCCGCCGAGCGCGATGCCGAGGCGAAGCGCCTGGTCGGGCTCAAGCAGATCTCGATCGCGTGGTTCATCACGCAGTACCTGGTCGACAAGGAGCACGACGACCCGGGCGCGAGCTTCGGCGGCTTCGGCGGCATGGCGAAGGCCGGCGCATTCGCCGACCTCGGCATCGTCGCGCGCGCCGACAAGCTGACCTACGACTTCACGTTCAAGCAGATCGCCGCCGGCGGGAAGAACCTGATGTCGAAGCTGCCGATCCGGATCGCCGGCGGCAAGCAGGTGTTCGACCTCGAGATCGGCAAGCCGTCGAACGCGGACATGGCGAAGCTCGAGACCAACAGCGAGTGGTACCGCTCGGCGCCGTGGAGCCCGTGGAACCCGGCGACCGTCGCCGAGGCGCAGAAGGAGAAGATCACGTTCGCGATCTCCAAGGAGAAGGCCTCGACCGACGCATTCTTCGACATGGCGCGGCTGACCTCCGACGGCGTCCTCGACATCGACGTCTACTTCGGCTGGGACTACCACTCCGAGTACCACCTGAAGCACTCGAAGTCGTTCATGAGCTGGCTCAAGAACCAGGGCTTCTCCGCGCCGGTCGCGACGTGGGAGCAGCTGACGCCGACCTCGGGTGCGTTCAAGCGCACCGTCAAGGCCGACACCAAGACGGTCAACGTCGAGGTCCGGATCTTCTTCGGCAAGCCGGGCACCGAGACCGACCCCGATACCGACGCGGGCGGCAAGGCGCTCGAGGACCTCGCCCGCGCGTCGCTCGCGAAGCGCGACGTCGTCGTGTACTCGGGCCACTCCGGCCCGTTCTACGGGTTCGCGCTCGCGAACTGGAAGAAGACCTCCGAGGGCGACCTCGACGACGCGGACATGAAGGTCATCCCGATGCCCGCCGACAAGTACCAGGTCATCCTCGCGGAGGGCTGCGACACGTACCAGATCGGCGAGGCGTTCAAGGAGAACCCGGCCAAGCAGGGCAAGAATGTCGACGTGATCACCACGACGTCGTTCTCGAACGCGTCGTCGCCGGCGGCGGTCCAGAGCTTCGTCGCCGCGCTGCTCGCGCGCGACACCGCGAACAAGCTGCGGCCGCAGCCGATCAGCACGCTCCTCACCAAGCTCGACTCGGAGACCTGGGGCTTCACCACGATGTACGGGATGCACGGCGTCGACGACAACCCGAAGCTGGTGCCGTTCGCCCGCACCGCGAGCTTCGGCAAGTCGTGGACCACGAATGCGAGCTGCGGAGGCCCCGGCAACCTGTGCGTCGGCGCCTCGGGCAGGAAGACGTGCACGGCCGCCTGCACCGACACGTCCGGGTGCGGCACGGGCTACACGTGCAAGGCCGTCGCGAGCTCGTCCACGAGCACGATCTACGGCCGGGCCTGCGCGAGGAACTGAGCCCGCAGAACTTGCGAGGCGGGAAATCGCCCGCCGGCCAGCGTCCGCGACTGAGGTCTTGCTACGATGGCGATCGTGAGGTCGTCATGAAGGACACGCTCGTCATGATCATGGCGGGCGGTAAGGGCTCACGGCTCGGGCCGCTCACCATCCACCGGAGCAAGCCGGGCGTGCC
>JAEUJX010000554.1 GCA_016794545.1 Myxococcales bacterium | reverse complement strand
CGCGTGCCTGCCGATCACGGTGAAGGTGAAGAAGGTGGTGTTCCCGCCATGACCCGCATCGCGCTCCTCGCGCTGGTGCTGGCGGCGCCCGCGCTCGCGCTCGCCGACGACGTGGCGGTCCGGAAGGGCACGCCGGATCGGTTCGCGAAGGCGGCCGGCGACGCGTTCGCCGCCGCGGTGCAAGCCGACAAGGACGGCGATCTGCGCACCGCGCTCGGCCTCTACGAGAAGGCGTTCGCGATCTCGCCGCACCCGAGCACGATCTACAACATCGCCGACGTCCAGCGTCGCCTGAACCTCCTGCCGCTCGCGCTGAAGTCGTACGAGACGTACCTCGCGATCGCGCCGAACGCGGCCGACAAGAAGGACGTCGAGGCGACCATCGCGAAGCTCCAGGCGACACCCGGCATGCTGTGGGTCTCGTCGACGGCGCCGAGCGACTCGCGGTCGATCGATCTGACGTCGGCGTACATCCTCGTCGACGGCGAGGTGAAGAAGCAGCCCGGCGTCGAGATCCACGCCGGCCCCTACGGCTACCGCGAGGGCTGGGGCATCGACCTGCGCGCCGGCGAGCACGTGATCGACGTCGTGACGAGCGTGTCGTTCGGCAGCGAGGACTGCAAGTTCGGCCCCGGAGAGAACCGCGAGTGCACCGTCGTCGCGCCGCCCCGCACCGACGGGGCCGTCGTCTTCAACTCGAGCGACCGCGGCCTCGAGGTCCGGATGCCCGGCAAGGGCCGCCAGGAGAAGCGCGAGGTGCGCTTCGAGCTGCCGCCCGGCAAGCAGCGCCTCCTCCTCCGCGACCGCAGCTTCGAGTGTCCCTCGATCCCGATCGACGTCCCCAGAGGCGGCGACGTGATCTACGTGTTCGTCGCGACCACGCAGCACGACCGGCTCGAGCGCTGCCGCGACGTCACCGTCACGACGAAGAAGCTACGCTTCGCTCCCTGAACGGGGTCGTGCTGCCGCCGCGGCGCCGGCTCAGAGCCGGACGGCGAGCGCGATGCCGATCACCCCGCCGAGCACGAGCACGACGATCCACACGATGCGGCGCATCGCGGCGTCGCGCGCGGCGAGCTGTGCCATGTCGAACTGTGGACCGGACTGCGGATACGCCGTCGGGCCGCTGCCGGGCATCGGCGCGCCGGCCATCGGGAGCGGCGCAGAGCCGGGGTTGCTCATCGGCTGCACGGGCGCGCCCGGCATGAACGCGGCCGGGTTCATCACGGGGCGCTCGGGCGCGTGCGGCAGCGGCACGTGCGGGCCCGGCGGCGCGAGCACGGCCATCGGCGGCGGCCCGGTCGGCGGCTTGCGCGGTCCGGGCGGTCCCTCGGCCGGCGGGAACAGCGCGAGGTCGGTGCCGGGCAGCGGCGTCGCCATGCTGCCGGACGCGCTCTGCGCCGAGGAGCTACGGAACGGTGCGGCGACCGGGATCGGCGTCGACGGGATCGGCGTCGGCGAGCTCGGCGTGAGAACAGACGGCCGCATCGCGCCCGACTTCGTGGTCGTCGTTCCGGCGACCACCGTCGGTGCGCTCGGGCCGAACAGGATCGGCGGCACCGCGGGCGCAGCGACCGGAGGCGGCGCGGTCGGTGCCTTCTTGTTCGTGATCGGCGTCGGCGTCGCGGCCCCGGCTGCGGGGATCCGCGGCTGCGACCCACGCGACGTGACGTGGGGCGAGGGCACGTGCGGCGCGGGCATCGTCTGCGCCTCGCCGAGCGCGGCGCGCGCCTTCGCTTCCGATACCGCACCGCCGGCGGTGCGTGACGTCGGCGGCTCGAACGCCGTCGCGTCGTCGCCGAGCGCGAACGGCACCGTCTCGGTCGCCTCGCCGCGCGACGTGGTCGCCGCGATCTGGAGGCGCGGATCCTCGCCGCGCAGCACCGTGTCGAGTGCGGCGCCGAGGAGAATCACGTCGGGCCAGCGCGCGTTGACGTCGCGCTCGAGACAGCGCATCACGATGTAGCTCATGCCGTCGGGGATGCCGGGCACGAGCTTGCCCACGGGCGGCGGCGCCGTGCGCAGCATCGCGGCGAGCACCGCGGCCGGGCTCGCGGCCTCGGCGAACG
>JAEUJX010000492.1 GCA_016794545.1 Myxococcales bacterium | reverse complement strand
GAAGCTGCGCGATCAGCGCGAGCAGGTACGGCAGCTCGCGCTCGTAGAACGCGCCCGGCGTGTAGGGCGCGGCGTCGGGCGGGTGATGGTTGACCACTTCGCCGGCGGCGAGCTCGTCGGTCCACCCGGCGAACACGACCGCCGCCGCAACCACGCGGGTGTCTCCGTAGTGCACGTCGACCGCGGCGAACATATCGAGAAGATTAGCGGATCCGGACTACCCTTGCCAGAAGTTGGAACGTGTTCTAAGTTTGAAACACGTTTCAATGAGCCTCCTCGAAGAGCACAAGGCCGAGCGGCGCGCGCGGATCCAGAAGGCCGCAGCGGAGCTCGTCACGAGGCGCGGGTACGCGGGGCTCACGATGCGCGAGCTCGCGCAGGTCGCGCGCGTCGCGGTGCCGACGCTCTACAACCTGTTCGGCAGCAAGGACGCGATCCTCGTCGCGGAGCTCGAGGCGCAGGCCGTGCGCATCGCGGAGCGCTTGCCCGCCGGCGGCGACAGCTTCTTCCAGCGCGGCATGGCCGCGTTCGAGATGGGCATGCAGCTCGTCGAGACCGCGCCGGATCTGTATCGCGCGGTGATGCACATGTTCCTGACCTCGCCGGAGAGCGCGCACATGCGGCGCCGGCTCGAGGAGGGCTACATCGCGATCATGGCGATGAACCTCACCGCCGCGAAGGCCGCGGGGCAGCTCGCCGCGTGGGCCGCCCCCGACACCGTCGCGCGGCACATGTTCGCGCAGTACATGGCCGCGTTCCTCGCGTGGGGCGTCGGCGAGCTCGACACGCCGAGCTTTCGCCTCGCCGCGCTCTCGGGTCTCTGCCACATCCTCGCCGGTCCGGCTCGCGGACCGTTCGCCGAAGAGGTCGAAGCGAAGCTGTTCTGGCTCGCATCGCAAGCACCGCCCGCCAAGGAGGTCCACCGTGCCACGTCCGATCGTCGTTGATGGTGTCGAGCTGGTCGCGCCCGAGCGCGGTCACAACCTGCCGCCCGCCGCGTTCACGTCGCCCGCGGTGTTCGAGCTCGAGCAGCGCGCCGTGTTCGCGAAGAGCTGGGTGCACGTCGCGGATCTCGTCGATCTGCCGCAGCCCGGCAGCTTCGTGGCGGCGTCGATCGGCCGCACGCCCGTGGTGGTCGTCCGCGATCGCCACACCGGCGAGCTGCGCGCGTTCCTGAACGCCTGCCGCCACCGCGGCGCGCAGCTGCTCGAGGGCAAGGGCACCTGCGACAAGCAGATCAAGTGCCCGTACCACGCGTGGAGCTACGGCACCGACGGCGCGCTGCTCGGTGTGCCGTACCGCGACGAGTTCGACTGCGACGCCTCGCAGATGGGGCTCGTCCCCGTGCGCGTCGGCACCATCGGGCCGCTCGTGTTCGCGTGCCTCGACGCCGCCGCACCGCCGCTCGAGGCGTGGGTCGGCGAGCTGACCGCCGCGATCGCACACACCACGAGCTGGCAGCTCGGCTTCGAGCTCGAGTACGAGCTGCCCGCGAACTGGAAGCTGTTCGTCGAGAACGCGAACGACGGCTATCACATCCAGTTCGTGCACGACGTGCTCACCGATCTGCTCGCCCCCGACTCCGGCGTCACCGTGCTCGAACCGCACGGGGCCTACAGCTGGGCGAACGTGAACCCGAGCTACGTGCCGCCGGACTTCGGCCCGCCGGAGAACGCGAAGATCCGCTTCGGGTGCGTGTTCCCCAACATCATCCCGGTGCTGTCGCCCTCGGACCTGACATACATTCGTGTCGATCCCGTCGCCCACGATCGCCTCAAGCTGTTCGCGCGCAGCTTCGACGACGGCGGAGCGCTGCACCTGCGCGAGTTCCGGAAGCTGGCGTTCCAGCGCACGACCGATCAGGACATCGCGGTCGTCGTGCGCACGCAGAAGGGCCTCCACGCCCACGGGCTGCCCGCGGGCGTTCACGCCTCCCGGCTCGAGGAGCGCATCGGTCACTTCGAGCGCATGTGGGCCGACGCGCTCGGCGCCGAGCCCGCGCCGAAGCGCCACCTCGCCGTCGCGCCCTAGCGGCGGCGCAGCGAACGCGAGCGCAGGAACTTGATCGCCTTCTGGAGCTCGGTCCGGCTGTCGAGGAACTGCTTGTCGTTCGCGAAGCGATCGACCCACTCGAGCACGCGATCGTACTCCTTCGCGCGGACCAGCGAGTCGAGCAGGAGCAGCGCCGCGCGCTCGGCGCCGCCGTTCATCGGCGCCTTCTCGACGACCGCGACGAGCAGCGGCATCGCGAGATCGTGGCGGCCCGCGACCCGGAGGCGGCTCGCGACCCGAAGGCGCGTGTCGACCGCGGCGTCCTCGGTCATCGTGTCGGCGGCGGCGATCTGCGCCGCGAGCTCGGTCTCCTCGCACGTCGAGATCGCGGCGATCGCGCTCGCCGTGCCGCGCGCGGCGGCCTCGAGGTCGGGGCGATCGAAAGCGGCGTGGTCGGTACCGGCGGTCGCCTGGAGGCGGCAGTGGCTGTCGAACGCGGCCCGCTGGAGCGCGGGGAGCGTGGCCGCCTTCGCGGCGCGCTCGAACGCCTCGGCGGCGAGATCACGGCGCTGCGCTGCGAGCTCCACGAAGCCGAGCTTGTAGAGCGCGTACGCGTACGACGTCGACTTCGGGAACGACAGCACCTTCTCGTAGAACTGCCGCGCGTCGGCGAGCTGGCCCGCGTCGAAGTAGTACTCGGCGAACACGAGGTACGACGCGGGGACGAAGCTGCTCGTCGGGTGGTCCTTGATCAGCCTGAAGAAGACCGAGCGCGCCTCCTTCAGGTACCTGCCGCTGTAGAGGAGGTAGCCGTAGAGGAACAGCACACGGTCGAGCTTCGGGTACGCCGCGAACCGGCTGCTGTCGGCGAGCGCCTTGAACGACTTCACGCCCTTGATGAGGTAGAGCTTGGCCTCCTGCTGCGCCTTCGGATCGCCCTTCGCCTTCGCGATCCGGTGCTGCGCCAGGTACAGCTCGGCGAGGCGCTCGTGATAGCTCGCGAGCTCCTCGGTGTCGGCGGCGTTGCGGGTGTCGTCGATCAACGCCAGCAGGATCCGCTCCTGCTCGGCGCGGACGGTCGACGGCGGCAGCACGCCCTGGAGCACGACCTCCAGCTCCACAGCCGGCCTCGGCTGGGCGACAGCGTTGCCAGCACCTGCCAGGAATAGGACGAGGACCAGCAGGACGCGCGCCATGCCCGAGGAAACGCGCGGCGCTGGTGTTCGATCTGTGCTACCGACTCGCCCGTGGCCGACGACAAGCTGTGGGTGTGCATCGACTGTGGGGCGAGGCAAGCGACCGAGGGTGCGTGCCAGACGTGCCGCCACGACCTGACCCTCGACACGCGCGATCCGAAGGTCCGCGAGCTCATGCACGACGTGGACCTTCGCCTCTCGCAGCGGCGCGAGGGCCGCGCGCGGATGATCGGCGTCGCCCTCGGGATGGCCGCGATCTTCGGGCTGTGGCTCGTGCCGGGCTACTGGCACCTCCGCGGGCGCCTGTATCCCGGCCTGCCGATGTTCATCGACCAGTGGATCTTCATGGCGCTGATCGGGTTCGGGGTGTCCAAGCTCCTCGAGAAGAAGCTCGGGAAGAAGCGCTTCCCGTATCTCGATCAGAACCACCAGATCGTCGGGTGACGCTGATCGCGCTCAACAAGCCGTACCTCGTCCACTGCAAGTTCACGGACGACGAGGGACGCCCGACGCTCGCGCAGTTCGGCCTGCCGCCGCGCGTGTACGTCGCCGGCCGGCTCGACCACGACAGCGAGGGCCTGCTGCTCCTCACCGACGACGGCAGGCTCAACCAGCGCCTCACCGATCCGCGGTGGAAGGCACCGAAGACCTACTACGTGCAGGTCGAGGGCACGCCGACCGAGGAGGCGCTCGAGCAGCTGCGCCGCGGCGTGATGCTGAAGGACGGCATGACGCTCCCCGCCGAGGCGCGAGCGCTCGCGCGGCCCGGCTCCGCCGGGGCGCGCAGCGACGCCGATGGCGACGCGCACGTCGACGCCGAGCCGCCCTGGCTGTGGCCGCGCACGCCGCCGATCCGCGTACGCAGGACCGTGCCCGATGCGTGGCTCGAGCTCGTGATCCGCGAGGGCCGGAACCGGCAAGTGCGTCGCATGACCGCCGCGGTCGGCCTCCCGACGCTGCGCCTGATCCGAACGGCGATCGGGCCGTACCACCTCGACGGTCTCGCGCCGGGCGAGTGGCGAACCGAAACGCCGCGCGAGGAAGCGGAGCGCGGAGACGTGCGACGCGAGGGCCCGCCCCGCGGAGGCATACGGCGCGCGGGAGCGGCCCCGCGGCGGCACCGGCGCTGATCCGCTCGCCGCGGCAACGGCGCTGATCCGCTCGCCGCGGCAACGGCGGCGCCGAGCCGCTCGCCGCGGCACCGGCGCGGATCCGCTCCCCGCGGCACCGGCAGCGCCGAGCCGCTCGCCGCGGTACCGGCGCGGATCAGCTCGCGGCCGCACCGGCGCGGATCAGCTCGCGGCCGTACCAGCGCTGATCAGCTCGCGGCGGCATCGGCGCGGATCCGCTCCCCGCGGCACCACCGATCCGCTCGCCGCGGCACCACCGATCCGCTCGCCGCGGCACCGGCGCTGATCCGCTCGCCGCGGCACCGGCGCTGATCCGCTCGCCGCGGCACCACTGATCCGCTCGCCGCGGCACCGCTGATTCGCGCGCTGCGGCACCACTGATTCGCGCGCCGCGGCGCCGCTGATCCACGCGCGGCGGCGCCGGTGCTGATCAGCTCGCGGCGTCCTTGTTGTCGTGGTCCTTGTGGTCGTCCGCCTTGTGGTCGTCCACCTTGTGGTCGTCCGCCTTGTCGTGCGCCTTGTGCTCGTGCGCCTTGTGCTCGTGAGCCTTGTCGTCGTGGGCCTTGTCGTGGGCCTTGTCGTGGGCCTTGTCGTGGGCCTTGTCCTCGTGAGCCTTGTCGGCCTTCTTCTCGTCCACGTGTGCCTTCTCGGCCTTGTCGGACTTCTCGGCCTTGACCTCGGCCTTCGGCGCGTCGGCCTTCTTCTCTTCCTTCTTGCCGCCAGGGTCCTTGCCGGCCGGCGTTCCCCCGAGCAGCTCGTCGAACCGCTCGAGCACCGCGGTCAGGCGATCGCCCACGGAGGGCAACACGGCGCGGATGGCGCGCACGTCGGCGGCCTCGTACGAGGCCTTGTCGGCGATCGAAGCGCGTTCGCGCGCGATGTCGAACACGTTGCCGGCCGAGTAATAGTCATAGCGAAGCCGGAGCACGGCGATGAGGTCGTCCTTGGCGAAGCTCATGTGATCCTCTGGTCGCAAGGCTAATCGATCGCAGCCCGGCACGCGCGCGTTCGTGCCATGCTTCGCCCATGCGCGACATGCTCGTCCTCACGATCATCGGTGCCGATCGCACCGGCCTGGTAGAGGCGCTGGCCGCGGAGATCGCGGCTGTGGGAGGAAACTGGGAGGAAGGCCGGATGGTTCGGCTCGCCGGTCAGTTCGCGGGAGTACTCCTCGTGACGATCGAGACCGCCCGCACCGACGAGCTCGTCGCAGCGCTGCGAAAGCTCGATGCCAAGGGCCTCCAGATCGCCGTGCGACCGACCGCGGCGTCCACTCCCGTCGAGGCGGGCCACCGCGTCCACGTCGAGGTCACGGGCAACGACCGCCCGGGCATCGTCCGCGATATCGCGCGGATCCTCGCGGAGCACGGCTTCAACGTCGAGGATCTCGAGTCCGAGACCGCGAGCGCGCCGATGTCGGGCGACATCATGTTCACCGCGCGCATCGAGGCCACCGCCCCCGCCCACGCGCGGCTCGCGGACCTCCGATCGCGGCTCGAGGCGCTCGGCGGCGAGCTGATGGTCGACCTCACGGTAAGCTAGCGACATGGCCGACCCCGCCCGCGCCCCGCACTCCGATCGCATCACCGAGCTGTTCCAGCGCCAGCGTGCCCACCAGGCCACGGTGAAGCGCTCGAGCGCCGCCCAGCGCGCCGCGAAGCTGATGCGCCTCCGCGACGCGATCGTCGCGCGCGAGCAGCAGATCCGCGACGCGCTCTACCGCGACTTCCGCAAGAACCCGGCGGAGTCCGAGCTCTCCGAGGTCGTGCCGGTGCTCGTCGAGCTGAAGGACGCGATCCGGCACGTCGACGACTGGATGCGCCCGCACAAGGTCGGCACGCCGATGACGCTGCTCGGCACGCACAGCTCGATCGTCTACGAGCCGAAGGGCGTGGTCCTCATCATCGGCCCGTGGAACTACCCGTTCCAGCTCGTCATCGCGCCGCTGATCGCCGCGATCGCCGCCGGCAACTGCGTCATCGTGAAGCCGAGCGAGCTGACGCCCGCGACGTCGCACCTGCTGGTCGAGCTGCTCTCCTCGGTGTTCACCGAGGACGAGGTCGCGGTCGTCGAGGGCGACCACGTCGTCGCCGGCAAGCTGCTCGCGCTGCCGTTCGACCACTTCTTCTTCACCGGCTCCACCAAGGTCGGCCGCATCGTCGCCGAGGCCGCGGCCAAGCACCTCGCGTCGACCACGCTCGAGCTCGGCGGCAAGTCACCCGCGATCGTCGACGACTCCGCCGACCTCGCCACCACCGCGAAGCGCCTCGCCTGGGGCAAGTTCGTCAACGCGGGACAGACCTGCATCGCCCCCGACTACATCATGGTGTCCGAGGCGCGCGAGGCCGCGCTCGTCGACGCGCTGCGCTCGGCGATCGCCGAGTCCTACGGCGCCACCGAGGAGGAGCGCAAGCAGTCCGCCGATCTGTGCCGCATCATCAACGGCCGCAACTTCGACCGCCTGAAGAAGCTGCTCGACGACTCGGTCGCTCAGGGCGCGCGCGTCGAGGTCGGCGGCCAGACCGACGCGCAGGACCGCTACATCGCGCCGACCGTCCTCACGAACGTGACCGGCGACACCGCGATCATGTCCGAGGAGATCTTCGGCCCGATCCTCCCGATCCTCACCTACAAGTCGATCGACGACGTCGCGCCGTTCATCACGGCGCGCGACAAGCCGCTCGCGCTCTACGTGTTCGGCGAGGACGAGCGCCGCGTCGATCGCCTGATCGCCGAGACCACCGCCGGCGGGACCTGCGTCAACAACACGCTGATCCACTTCGCGAACCACAACCTGCCGTTCGGCGGCGTCGGTCCCTCCGGCCTGGGCAACTACCACGGCTTCTGGGGCTTCAAGACGTTCTCGCACGAGCGCGCGGTCCTGCGGCAAGGCCGGCTCGACATGTTCAAGCAGCTCTATCCGCCGTACACGAACAAGGTCCAGAAGGTCCTCACGTGGATGCGTCGGATCTTCGTGTGAGCGCGAGCACCGCGTCGTTGAAGTCGTCCGGCGGCGCGACCCACGGCGTGCCGTCCTCGCGCACGCCGCACGGCACCTTCACGTAGCGCTCCCCGCGCCGCCAGTACAGCTGCTCGCTCACCGCACCGGGCTGCTCGGTGAACCTCATGTGCGCGAACATCACGAGCGCGCCGATGCCCTGGAGCACGTGCCCGTCCATCACGATGCACGCGATCGCGTGCCGATCCGGCACGGCGACGAGCACCTCACCCTCGATGTAGCGCTCGAGGAACAGCACCTGACTCGCGGCGAAGTACGACTCGCCGTACAGCACCGTCAGCCTCCCGCCGCCCTCGAGCTCGATGTCATCCCGCTCGAGCGCCGGCTCGCCGCGCGTGCTCGCGAGTGCCACCGGCCACAGCTCGTCGGCGGCCACGCCCCACGCCGCGAGGTCCTTCGGCGCGACGAACTTCACGTGCTCCGGCAGATCGATCGCCAGCGTCGCGTACAGCCCGTCCGCGAGCTCGCGGATCACGAACGACTCGGGCTGCGCGTGGACCGTGTCCTCCGGCGTCACCCGCACGCGCAGGTGCTGCCGCGCGTGGTCGAGCGACAGCGCCTCCGACTTCGCGCTCGCACGCCGCAGGTGCTCGGCGATCACGGCCGGCCACGTCTCGCGCGGCGCGGCGTGACAGACCCGCACGACGTTCGAGAGCCCCATCGTCCCGTGCTCCTCCGTGTGCAGCACGCCGTGATCGAGGTGATCCGGGTCGACGGAGATCCCCAGCTCGCCGAGCGCCGTCAAGAGCGCCGTGCGGAACTGCGGGTAGTCATCGCCGAGGAGATGCGCCCAGTCGGGAGTCACGAGCGTGCAGTGTACCCGGCGGACAGATCGCGGGCTCGCTGACGCGCCACACGTCTCGCAGCTGGCCACCGGGCGGCGAGCCGCGCACCCGCGGCCGTCACGACACGCGCGTGACGAACGTGGCGACGAGATCGCGGCACGCCTCGCGTGTCGCTCGCTCGCTGTGCGGGCTATGTCCCGCAGTTGGAAGAACCCGCCACTCGGCGTGCGGCACCTCGCGCCTCAGCCGCTCGAGCTCGCCCGGCTCGGTGCGTGGATCGTCGGCGCCGTGCATGACCATCACCGGCAGCGAAACCTCCCCGAGGCGCCGATCGAAGAAGTCCTCGTCGGGCGTCGCGGCGATGTCGAGCCAGGCGCGGCCGCCGGCGCGCAGCACGTCGCGCCAGGTGTCGCCGTGATCCGCGGCGAGCTTGCTCGTCACGCGTTCGCCGAAGCCATCGGGATCCTCGGCCATCATCGTGAAGAACGCGCGCGACCGCGGCTTCTCGCGCTCGAGGTGCAGCGCTTCGAGGACGACGCCGGCGTAGCGCTCTGGGCTCTCGATCGCCATGATCGCCGCGATCACCGCGCCGTCGGAGTGCCCCCACAGGACGCACCGCTCGAGGCCGAGGGCGTCGAGGAACCGCGCGTGCTCGACCGCCGCGGCCGCGTGAAAGCGCGGCGGGAGGCTCGCGACGCGCGTCGAGCGGCCGTAGCCCGTCCGTTCGGGCGCGATCAGACGCACCCCTTCGGGCCGATGCACGGGATAGAACGCGTAGCCCCAGCCGCCGTGCAGGAACACGAGCGGCGGCCCGGCGCCTTCGTCGCGATACGCGACGCGCACCGGCGACACGCCGGGTGCCATCGGCGAGCTCGCGAGCTCGAGCGTGCGATCCATCAGCGGCGCAGCACGACGGGCAGCGCCTCGAGGCCGCGCAGGCCGAGCGCTGGCCGCCACGTGACCTTGCCGTCGCCGGGCTCGAGGCCGTTGGTCTGCGCGATCAGCGCGTCGAACGCGTGCTTCGCCTCGAGCCGCGCGAGCGCCGCGCCGACGCAGTAGTGCGCTCCGCCGCCGAACGACAGCGGCTTCGGATCGGGCCGCGTGACGTCGAGCTCCTCGGGCCGATCGTAGCGCCGCGGGTCGCGGTTCGCGGCGCCGAGCATCAGCGCGATCGGCAGCTCGCGCTCGAGCTGCACGCCCTCGATCTCGATCGGCTCGAGCGCGACGCGCGGCGCGAACT
>JAEUJX010000485.1 GCA_016794545.1 Myxococcales bacterium | reverse complement strand
AACTTCGCCTATGTCGACGAGCTGTGGCGTCGCTGGTCACCGGCGTGGAAGAACCTGCCGGCCGCGGAGACCGAGCACGTGAAGCAGTCGCTCTCGCACCCGGGCTCCGCCGAGGCCGCCGCGGCCTACTACGCCGCGCTGTCGCCGCGCCTGCCGCCCGCGCTCAAGAGGAACATCACCGTCCCGTCGGTCGCGTTCGCGGGCCTGCACGACTCGCTGTCGCCGAAGGACTACGACAAGGCGAAGCGCTGCTTCGACGGGCCGTACGAGGTCGTGCGCGTCCCCGGCGGCCACTTCATGCACCGCGAAGCGCCCGCCGAGTTCATCGCCGAGCTGACGAGAGTGCTGAAGTCCCCGCCTCAGTAGCCATCGGACGCGCGCTTCAGGATCAGAAAGGCGATGCGCTCGTTCTTCGCCGGCGCGGCGACATCGATCGGCTGCGTGTCGCCGTAGCCCTGCGCGACGAGCCGCGCGGGCGCGACACCGGCGGCGACCAGGTACGCGACGACGGCGTCGGCGCGGCGCTGCGAGAGCGCGTGGTTCGCTCCGCAGCGCATGGGGCGCAGGTGCGCCTGGACCTCGACGAGCTGGATGCTCGGATTGCCCTGAAGCGTCGCGGCGACGGCGTCGAGGGTTGGCGTCGACGAGGCCCGAAGGGTCGCCGTGCCCGGCTCGAACTCGACGACGTCGAGGATCGTGGTCTGGGTGTCGGTGACGACGACGCGGCCGCGCGGCTCGTCGCGGGAGGCCGGAGCGGCGAGCCACGATGCGACCGCGACGATGGCCGCGAGCCCGAGCATGCGCAGGGTGGGGACCTCGAGACGGTGCATCGCTCGAGTATCCCGCGCGCGGGCGCGAATGCGAGGGGAAGTTCGGGCGCCGGCGTGACGACCCGACGAACCCATTGACGCTGCCGGGCCGCTCGGTCACGCTGTGATCGATGCGGCTCGTCGCGTTGCTGGTGCTGCTCGCCGTCTTGCCGACGTTCGAGCTGGCCGAGCAGATCGAGCACGAGGTCGCGCACCTCTTCGACGGAGAACCGGCCGATCACGGCGCGCACCACGACGGCCAGCCCGGCGACGAGCACGGGTGCACCGGGCTCGTTCACCTGTGCAGCTGTCACCAGACGCAGGTGACGTTCGCCGCCGAGATCCGCGTGAGCCGGCGCGTCGAGATAAGTGCCTCTATAAGTGCCCGCACGCCTGGATCGCTGGTCGACCTGACCTCGCTCGAACCGCCGCACCGTCCGCCGATCGCCTGATCGCCGCCAGGACTCCGTGCTCGCCCTCCTCCGGGGGCGGTTCCTGCTTTGGAGGTTTCCCATGCTCCCGCGATTGCCTCGCGTGGTGGCCCGGGTCGTCGTGGCGTTCGCCGCGGTCGGCTCGGGACCCACTCACGCGGAAGACCGCGCCGGTCCGCCGGCGCTCGACGAAGCCACGTTCTTGAAGCGCGTCCGCGAACGCTCGCCGCACCGGCAGGTGTTCGAGGAGCGGCGCCGCGCCGCGCGCGCGCAGATCGACGCCGCCGGCGTGCTACCGAATCCCACGCTCCACTACGAGCGCGAGGCGGTTCCGGGCATCGACGCGAGCGATGACTTCCTGCGGCTCGGCTGGCCCCTCGACCTCTCGGGGCGCCCCGGGCTCGCGCGCTCGGCCGCGCGCGCCGGTGCGGATGCGGAGCGGCTCGACACCGAGCGCGCGGCGTTCGTGCTCGAGAACGACGCGCGCCTCGCGTACCTCGAGGTGGTGTACGCGCGCGAGCTGGTCGCACGGCTCGACGAGGCGCGCGCGCCGCTCGCGGATCTGCTCGCGACGCTGACCTCGCGCGCGAAGCAGGGCGACACCGCGAGCTACGACGCCGATCGCGCGACGCTGGAGCTCGACGCGCTCGACGACGAACGCGCGGGCGCGCGCCGGACTCTCGAGGTCGCACGGCTGCGCCTCGGCGCGCTCGCGGGCGAGCCGGGCACCCCGATCGACGCGAGCGATGCGCTCGCGCTGCCGCCTCGCCCCGCGAGTCTGACCGCGCCGGCGCGCGCGGACGTGGGTGCCGCGCTCGCGCGGGCGGAGCAGGCGGACCGCGAGGCGACCGCGGCGCGGCGCAAGCGGATCCCCCGGCTCGAGCTCGTCGTCGGGATGCTGGCGTCATCGGGCATGGGCGGATCGGGCCTCGGCTACGTCGCCGGCATCGGCGGCGAGCTCCCCGTGCTCGACGCCGGCGGAGCGGCAGGCGATCGCGCGCGCGCCGAGGCGAAGCGATGGCGCAGCGAAGCGCAGGCGATCGCGAGCGACGCGCGCGGCGAGGCGGAGGCGGCGCGGCGCGATCTCGTGCTGCGGGTCGATCAGGCGGAGGCCTACGCGACCGGCCCCGCGAAGCGCGCGGGCGATCTCGTGCGGCGCGCGGCGGTGGCCTATCGCGAGGGCGACCGGCCGATCCTCGAGCTGCTCGACGTGCAGCGCAGCGCGCGGCACACCGCGGTCCGCGCCCTCGAGCTGGTCTACGAGGCGCGCCGGGCCGAGCTGGTGCTGGCGCGCGCGCTCGGGAGGAGGCCATGAGGTACGTCGCGATCGCGCTGCTCGCGCTCGGTTGCCGCGGGCGCGCCCACGAGGAGAAGCAGGCCGAGGAGACGCGCACCGAGTCGATCACCCGGTGGACCGCAGCGCACGAGCTGTTCGTGGAGTACCCGCCGCTCGTCGCCGGGCAGAAGACCGCCTTCGCGGCGCACGCGACGAAGCTCGACGGCCACGATCCGGTGGCCGCGGGCACGCTCACGGTGGTCGTGACGCCGCGCTCGGGCGCGCGCGTCGAGGGAACCGCCACCGCGCCGTCGCGGCCGGGCATCTTCCGCCCCGAGCTGACACCGACCGCGCCGGGGCCGTGCACGCTGACCGTGCGGATCGAGGCCGGAGGCACGCGAGACGAGGCGACGGCGGAGTGCACGGTGTACGCCGCGGGCGCCCCGCTGCCCGCCGCCGGCGACGAGGCGGGCGGGCAGATCACGTTCCTCAAGGAGACGGCGTGGTCGACGGACTTCGCGACCGCGGTGATCGACGAGCGCGAGCTCGTCCCGACGCTGCGCACGACCGGCGAGATCCGCGCGATGGCGGGCCGCGAAGCGCGGCTGACGGCGACCGCGCACGGCCGCGTGATCGTCGACGCGCCGGTGCCGGTGCTCGGCATGGACGTCGCGGAGGGCCAGGTGCTCGCGCGGATCGTGCCGCAGGTCGAGAACGCCGGTGACCGCGTGACGCTCGCCGCGGACTCGCGCGAGGCCGAGGTCCAGCTCGCCGCCGCGCAGACGCAGCTCGCCCGCGCCGAGCGCCTGTGGGCCGAGCGCATGATCCCGGAGAAGCAGCTCGAGGACGCCCGCACGGCGGTCGCGCTCGCGCGCACGCGCCTCGATGCCGCGCGCGGCCGGCTCGGGCAGTTCGACGCCGGGCGCTCCGGCCGCACGGGGGGACGCGCGGCGTTCCAGGTGCGCTCGCCGGTCGCCGGCAAGCTCGTCGCGATTCACGTGACCTCCGGCCAATCGGTCGAGGACGGCGAGGCGCTGTTCACCGTCGTCGATCTCAGCCGGATCTGGCTGCACGCCGACGTGTTCGAGCCCGACATCCCGAAGGTCGAACGTGCGACCCGCGCGTCGTTCCGCGTCGATGGCCACGACCAGCCGATCGCGATCGCACCGCCCGACGGCCGCATGGTCACGATCGGTCAGCTCGTCGACGACAAGACCCGCACCGTCCCGATCATCTTCGAGCTGGGCAATCCCGAGCAGCGCCTGCGCATCGGCAGCTTCGCCACCGTGTGGATCGAGACCGGCGAGCCGGCGCGCGTGCTCGCGGTGCCGGAGACCGCGATCGTCGACGACGCGGGCCGCAAGGTCGTCTACGTGCAGGTCGACGGGGAGTCGTTCGAGCGCCGGCTCGTCCAGCTCGGCGTGCGATCCGGCGGCTGGGTCCAGATCACGGGCGGCATCGCGAAGGGCGAGCACGTCGTCACGCGGGGCGCCTACGAGATCAAGCTCGCCGCCTCGGGCGGCGCCGTCCCGGAGCACGGTCATGCGCACTAGGAGCGCGCCGTGAAGCTGTTCGACGAGGTGATCCGCTGGTCGATCGCGCGGCGCGCGTTCGTGCTCGTCGTCGCGCTCGCGATCTCGGCGTACGGCGCCTACGCGTTCGTGCGCATGCCCGTCGACGTGTTCCCCGATCTGACCGCACCGACGGTGACGATCGTGACCGAGGCCCACGGCCTCGCGCCCGAGGAGGTCGAGTCGCTGATCACGGCGCCGATCGAGGCCGCGATGAACGGCCAGACCGACGTGCGCCGCGTGCGGTCCGCCTCCGGCGTCGGGATCTCGATCGTGTGGGTCGAGTTCGGCTGGGGCACCGACATGGCGCGCGCGCGTCAGCTGGTGAACGAGAAGCTCCCGGTCGCGCAGGCCCAGCTGCCGCCGGACGTGCCGGCGCCGCAGCTCGCGCCGATGTCCTCGGTGATGGGCGAGATCATGTTCGTCGGCCTGCGCAGCGAGAAGCACCCGGCGTTCGAGGTGCGCGACGCGGCCGAGTGGACCGTCCGCCGCCGCCTGCTCGCGGTCCAGGGCGTCGCGCAGGTCGTGCCGATCGGCGGAGGCATGCGCCAGTACCAGGTCGAGGTCGATCCCGACAAGCTGCGCCGGCTCGACCTCGACATGGCGGGCGTCACCCACGCGATCGAGACCTCGAACCAGAACACGACCGGCGGCTTCGCGATCCGCGGGCCGCAGCAGAACCTCGTGCGTGGCCTCGGCCGGCTGCGCTCCGTCGAGGACATCCGGCGCGTGGTGATCGCGACGCGCGAGGGCACGTCGATCACGGTGGGGCAGGTCGCGCGCGTCGAGATCGGTCCCGGCGTGCGCTTCGGCGAGGGCTCGGTCGATGCCCGCCCCGCCGTCGTCATGGCGATCACCAAGCAGCCCGGCACCAACACGATCGCCCTCAGCACCGTGATCGATCGCGAGCTCGATCAGATCGCGAAGGACCTGCCGAAGGGGATGGCGATCGAGCGCCAGCTGTTCCGCCAGTCCGAGTTCGTCGAGGCGGCCGTCGCTAACGTCGGGACGGCGCTCCGCGACGGCGCGATCCTGGTCGTCGTCATCATCTTCCTGTTCCTGGTCAACGCGCGCGCCACGCTGATCTCGGCGCTCTCGCTGCCGATCTCGCTGCTCGCCGCCGTGATCGCGCTCGAGTGGCTCGGCGCCGGGATCAACACGATGACGCTCGGCGGCCTGACGATCGCGATCGGCGCGCTGGTCGACGACGCGATCATCGACGTCGAGAACGTCGTGCGCCGCCTGCGCGAGAACAGCGCGAGGCCCGCCGGGGAGCGTCGCCCCGCGGCGGAGGTCATCTTCGAGGCCTCGCGCGAGGTGCGAGGCTCGATCGTGTTCGCGACCGTGATCGTGATGATGGTGTTCGCCCCGGTGTTCTTCCTCACCGGCGTGGAGGGCCGGCTGCTGTTCCCGCTCGGCTTCGCCTACCTCGTCGCGATCGGCGCGTCCCTGGTCGTCGCGCTCACCGTCACGCCCGCGCTGTGCGCGCTGCTGCTCCCGACGCTCGGGGCGACGCCCCACGGCGACGGTCTCGTCGTGCGCTGGCTCAAGCGCGGCTACGAGCGCGCGCTGTCGTGGACGCTGCGCCATGCCCGCATCACGGTGGGCCTCGCGCTGCTGCTCGCCGCCGGCGCCGGTGCCCTCCTGCCGTTCCTCGGCCGGTCGTTCCTGCCGGAGTTCAACGAGGGGGCGCTCACGATCAACGCGGTCACGCTCCCGGGCACGTCGCTCGCCGAGTCCGATGCGCGCGGCCGGCGGATCGAGCAGATCCTGCTCGGCTTCCCCGAGGTCGTCTCGACCGCGCGCCGCACCGGCCGCGCCGAGCTCGACGAGCACGCCCAGGACGTCAACGCGACGGAGATCGAGGCCCGGCTGCGGCCGACGGCGCGGTCCCGCGAGGACTTCCTCGACGAGCTGCGGCGCGCGCTCGCCGCGGTCCCCGGCACGAGCTTCACGATCGGCCAGCCGATCTCGCACCGCATCGACCACATGCTGTCCGGGACGCGGTCCGGGATCGCGGTGAAGCTGTTCGGCGACGACCTCTACACGCTGCGCACCCACGCGGAGCAGATCCGCCGCGTCATGGCAGACGTCGACGGCGCCGTGGACGTCGCGATCGAGCAGCAGGTCGACATCCCGCAGATCATCGTCGACTTCGATCTCGACCGCGTGGCGCGCGCGGGCACGCACCGCGGCGAGCTCGCCGAGACGATGGAGGTCGCCCTGTCGGGCAAGAAGGTCACGCAGGTCCTCGAGGGGCAGCGCACGTACGACGTGATCGTCCGCTATCCCCACGAGGAGCGCGACGAGGACTCGCTGCGCGATCTGCTGATCGACGTGCCGGGGCACAGCCTCCTGCCACTCGGCATGCTCGCCTCGGTGCGGCGCGACGTCGGGCCCAACACGATCGTGCGCGAGAACACGCAGCGCAAGATGGTGATCATGGCGAACGTCTCCGGGCGCGACCTCGGCTCGGTCGTGGAGGACATCCGCGAGCGCGTCGGCGCCGAGGTGCAGCTGCCCGAGGGCTATCACGTCGTGTACGGCGGCCAGTTCGAGAGCCAGGAGCGCGCGAGCCGGGCGCTCGTGATCCTCGGGCTCGGCGTGATCGTCGGCATCTTCCTCGTGCTGCAGCTCGCGTTCTCGTCGTCGGCGCGGGCGCTCGTCATCATGGCGAACCTGCCGCTCGCGCTGATCGGCGGCGTCGTCGCCGTGTTCGCGACCGACCGCGTGCTGTCGATCGGCTCGCTGGTCGGCTTCATCACGCTGTTCGGGATCGCGACCCGCAACGGCATCATGCTGCTCTCGCACTACGAGCACGTCCGCAGGGTCGAGGGGGCGAGCCTCGACGAGGCGGTGCGGCGCGGCTCGCTCGAGCGGCTGAGCCCGGTGCTGATGACCGCGCTGTGTGCCGGGCTCGCGCTCGTGCCGCTCGTGATCGCCGGCGGCCAGCCGGGCAACGAGATCCAGGCGCCGATGGGCGTCGTGATCCTCGGCGGGCTACTGACCTCGACCCTCCTGAACCTGTTCGTCGTCCCCGCGTTGTACCGGTGGCTGGTCCGCCGGGGCGAAGCGGACCGCGTCGGCACGTCGCCCGTGGTCGGATAGAACACGCTACTCTCGGCGTGTGAATCTGATCGGGCAGAAGATCGGCAGCTATCTCGTCGAGCGGGAGCTCGGGTCCGGTGGCACAGGCGTGGTGTACCTCTGCCGCCATACCCTGATCGACCGCACCGTCGCCGTGAAGGTCCTCCACGACGAGTTCGCGCACGACGCCGATCAGGTCGCGCGGTTCTTCCAGGAGGCGAAGGCCGCGGCGGAGATCGGGCACCCGAACATCATCGTGATCATCGACTACGGCACGCTGATCACGCCGGACGGGCCGCGCACGTATCTGATGATGGAGTCGCTCGACGGCGAGAGCCTCGACAAGCGGATCCACAAGAGCGGGCTGACTCTCGACGAGATCGCGCACGTCATGTCGCAGATCACGTCGGCACTGGTCGCCTCGCACAGCAAGGGCGTGATCCACCGCGACCTCAAGCCGTCGAACGTGTTCCTCTGCAACCGGAGCTTCGATCCGATGTTCGTGAAGCTCCTCGACTTCGGCACCGCGAAGCTCGCGGCACCGGCGCCGGGGACGCGGCGCACGCAGTACGGCGTCATCATCGGCACGCCCGCGTACATGAGCCCCGAGCAGTGCGAAGGGAAGGGCGCGCTCGACCACCGCAGCGACATCTACTCGCTCGGCGTGATGCTCTACGAGATGCTCACGGGAACGCTGCCGTTCGAGGGCGACCTCCGGGAGATGATCCTCGGTCACACCCAGAAGACGCCGGACCCGGTGCGCGCGCGCAACCCGTCGGTGCCCCCGGAGTGGGAGGCGCTGTGCGCGCGGATGATGGAGAAGGCGCGCGAGGCGCGGTTCCAGTCGGTCGCCGAGGTCGCGCACGCACTCGAGGACCTGCGCGGCCACGCCGCGGCCTACGACGCGTTCCGCACGGCGCGCGAGAAACTGGGCCACAGCGGCCGTACGATGATCGCACCCTCGCCCGACACCGCGGCCAGCGCATCGCGCAACACGATCCAGGTCGGCCTGGCCGAGCTCGTGGACCAACCGCCCCCACCGCCCCCGGAGGTCTTCCACGCGCCGGTCGATCCGGGAGCGGCCTGTGCCGCGCTGGTCAACGACGTGCGCCACGAGGCGTTCGCGAAGGCGCTGATGCTGCAACCGCCGGCGCGGTGGGTGACGATCCGGGCGCTCGCCGCCGCCGCGGGGGTCGCGGTGCCGGGCGTGATCATGCCCGATGCGGTGGTGACCTGGCTGCTGCATCCCGAGGACGCCCTGTCGGCGGTGATCCTGTTCCTGTCTCCGTCCACTGGCTGGCGTGCGATCACCGTGGCTCCTCGGGCCCGCTGGTGATGTGAAGTCACGATACTGTTAGAGGGCCATGGCTCGACTCGTCTACATCACCGACCAAGGTTGGCAGACGATCGAGCTCGCGCCGCACCAGGGCCTCGGGCGCCACCCGAACAACGTCGTGCAGCTACTCGACACGGTCGTCAGCAAGGAGCACTGCGTGATCGAGCAGCAGGGCCCGCTGATGATGCTGCGCGACCTCGGCAGCATGAACGGCACGTACGTCAACGGGAACCGGGTGGCGGGCTCGCGCGTGCTGCACCACGGCGACGAGATCCGGCTCGGCAACACCACGCTGGTGTACGACGACGGCTCCACGCAGTTTCACTTCGCACCGCCGGCGGTCTCGCCGGGCGTGCTCCACCACCCGTTCGTCGCGAACTTCGACCCGACGACCGGCCAGCGGCTGAGCGGTGGCACGCCGCAGTGGATGGCGCGGCGGCGGCCGGCCGAGGACGCCACGTCACACGATCACCTGGTCAGCGTCCAGAACTCCAAGCACTCGATCGGGCAGCAGGTCGCCGCGCAGAGCAAGGAGTTCCTGCCGTTCGAGGAGGTGGCCCGTGACCCGGCGGCGCTGCGTCTCGACTACGAGCGGCTGCGCATCACGTGGGAGCTGCTCCGCGAGATCGGCCAGGAGCGCGACTTCGATGCGCTGCTCGCGAAGATCCTCCTCGCGCTGTTCCGCTTCGTCGATGCCGATCGCGGCGTGATCCTCCTCAAGGAGGCCGACGGCACGCTCACGCCGCGTGCTCACCGCCGCCGCGATGGCGCGAACGTGCCCATCCAGATCTCGTCGACGATCCTCGCGCACGTCGCGAAGGAGCGCGCCGGCGTCATGACCCACGACGCGGGCTCGGACTTCGGCGCCGGTGGCAAGTCGATGTTCCTGAACCGCATCACGAGCGCGATCGTCGTGCCGCTGCTCCACGACAAGGAGGTCATCGGCGTCCTGTGGCTCGACTCGGAGCGGCTCGCCTCGTTCAAGGCGAAGGACCTCGAGCTGCTCACCGCGGTCGGAAACCAGGTCGCCATGCTGATCTCGAACACGCTGCTCGGCCTCAAGGTGCAGCAGGAGATCATGACGCGCGATCGGTTCTCGCGGCTGCTGTCGCCCAACGTCGCCGAGCAGGTGATCTCCGGAAAGCTCGACATCAAGAAGGGCGGCATCCAGGTCCCGCTCGCCACCGTCTTCAACAGCGACCTCCGCGGCTTCACCCGCATGAGCGAGTCGACCTCCGCCGAGGAGATGGTCGAGCTCCTGAACGAGTACTTCGAGCTGATGGTCGAGTCGATCTTCAAGTACGAGGGCACGCTCGACAAGTTCATGGGCGACGGCATCATGGCGTTCTGGGGCGCGCCGGTGGTTCACGCCGACGATGCCGTGCGCTCGGTGCAGTGCGCGATCGAG
Organism: Myxococcales bacterium; assembly: GCA_016794545.1. Lineage (GTDB taxonomy): Bacteria > Myxococcota_A > Polyangia > Haliangiales > Haliangiaceae > JABFXX01. Next base: position 8,023 of record JAEUJX010000485.1, on the reverse strand, counting down.
CAGCTCGACGTCCTCGATCAGTACAACGCGCACCGCGCCACGTTCGGCGCGGTCCCGCTCGCCGTCGGCTTCGGGATCCACACCGGCCCGCTCGTCTCGGGCTACGTCGGCAGCTCGAAGTCGCTGTCGTACACGGTCATCGGCGACACCGTGAACACGAGCGCGCGCCTGTGCGGCATCGCCGCGGGCGGTCAGATCCTCGTGTCGGAGCAGACCGCGAACCACCTCGGCGGGCGGTTCAAGCTCGAGCCGCTGCCGGACGCGGCGCTGAAGGGCAAGGAGAAGGCGATGAAGATCTTCGAGGTCAAGCGCGGCAGCTAGCGCGCGGGTCGCAGCGCGGTCCCGTCCCAGGTCAGCTTCTGCCGGGCGTCGCCCTCGACGAGGACGTCGATCGGCGTGTCGACGCCCTTCTTGCGCGACAGCTGCACATCCTGGCTACAGCCGGCCGCGCGGCAGGGCGCCGTCGTGTGCGCGAGCGTGACGCGCTTGCCGGCCGTGTCGAGCACGTACAGCTGCGCGTGCTTCGCCGTGTAGCGATCCGGCGTGCCGGCGACGATCGGCACGACGATCAGCCACCGGCCGTCGGACAGCTCGTACGCCGCGACCGACTCGACGTGGATGTACTGGCCGGCCTCGACCTTCAGCACCGCCGTCACGATCGCGAGGTGGCGCGTGTTGTCCTTCGGATCGAGCCTGGTGACGTCCTCGATCGCCAGCCGGTACGTCCGCGCCTGCTCGCCGGCCGGCTCGCTGAACACGCAGACCTCGGCGTCGCCGAGGATGCCGAGGCGTTCGGGCCGGCAGCTCTCGAGCCTCCCGCTCGGGAACCAGTTCCGCCCGCTGCCCGTCGCGGGCGCCGGCGTGGACGCCGCGGCGCCGCCACCGGTCTTCGCCGCGAGCCGCTCGCACGCCTCGCGCGCCTGGGAGTTGCTCCTGCCGATCCGCTCCGCCGCGGTCCTCGCCGGTAGCTGCGCCCACCGATCGCCGTCACCGACGAGCCCCGAGAGCAGCCGGCACACGTCGCCGCGGACCCACACGTCGTCGCTCGACACCGACGCGGGCAGCGGAGTCTCGAGGATCCGGACCAGCGGCCGCACCTCGGCGAGCTCGAGGCCTTCGAGGTCCTTCAGCGCGAGGACGCCGGCGCGCGCGAGCTTCGCCTTCTGCACGCGCAGCGTCGCCTTCACCACGGCGGCCGCGTGCCGAGCATCGCGCGTCTCGCCGACGCAGCGGAACGCCTCGGTGACGACCAGCTCGTCCTGCGCCGCGAGCCGCTCGCGACATGTCGCGCCCACCGGCCCGACGATCTCCTTGCGCTTCTGCCGATCGCGATCGCCGCCGTTCGCGTAACCCATGCGCAACAGCGAGAGCGCGTGGCCGAGGCCGCGGAGGCCGAACCGCTGGGCCGTCGCATCGCCCTTCGTCACGTGCGCGGTCAGCCGCGCCACCGAGATCTTCGCCGCGACGATCCCGGCGTTCTCCGCCGCATACTCGAAGTCCTCGCGCGCGGAGATCGTCTTCGCGGGCCCCGCCGTCAGCGCCTCGCGCGCGACCTCGAGCTGCGCGTCGATCACGGCCGCGGCCGTCGCCTCGTCGGTCAGCTTCGCCAGGCAGAACGACTGCTGGCGCAGCTTCGCCTCCTGACGGCAGGCCGCGATCCGCGGATCCGGTCCAGCCACCGACGCCCCGACGCGAGCGAGAACAAGCCCGACCACCACGACGACACCAGCGCGCGATCGCATCGCCGCATCGTACCGTTGTTCGGGCGGCGCGCTACGGTGCGCCTCATGGCAGCAGCTCCGGAGGATCGCGGCCGGGCGTACTGGGAGCGCCTCGCCGGGCGCTACGATCGATCGACGCGCTTCCTCGCGCGCCCGGTGCCGCGCATGCTCGAGCTCGCCGCCGCGGCCGCGCGCGGCCGGGCACGCGTGCTCGAGGTCGCGGCGGGCACCGGGCTCCTCACCGCCGCGATCGCGCCGGCCGTCGGCGAGCTGATCGCCACCGACTACGCTGCCGAGATGGTCGGCCAGCTCGACGCGCGCGTGCGCGCCGAGGGGCTGACCAACGTCCGCTGCGAGCGCGCCGACCTCTACGACCTGCCGTACGAGGCTGGCGCCTTCGACGCGGTGTTCGCGGCGAACGTGCTGCACCTCGTCCCGGAGCTCGAGCGCGCGCTCGCCGCGCTCCGGCGCGTCCTCGCGCCAGGGGGGATCCTCGTGGCGCCCACGTACCTCCACGCCGAGACGTTCGGCGCTCGGGTGCTCTCGCGCGTGGTCGCGCTGACCGGGTTCCCGGGGCACCGGCGGTTCACTTCCGCGAGCCTCTCGGCCGCGCTCGCGGCGGCCGGCCTGGTGGTCACGCGGGCTGAGACCATCCCCGGGCCGTTTCCGATCGGCTACGTCGAGGCAAGGATCTAAGGATCCGAAGGCGGGCGCGATCACCGTCACTTCCTGGATACGACGGTGACGAACGCAGGTCCCGCGCGTGATATGACCGGGCCAGGTGACGGGACGCCTGATCTTCCTTCTCGTGGTGGCGATCGGGTGCGGCCCTGCCGATCGCGCGGCCATCGACGCCGCGGGTGGCGATGCGGCGGGCAGCGATGCTGCACAGTCGGGCGTGTTCGGCGATCCGTGCACGCGCCACGCGGACTGCAAGAGCGGCTACTGCGTCGAGCCGGCGGGCGGCGCCGGCGGGCAGTGCTCGCGCACGTGCCGCGCCGATTGCCCGACGGGGTGGGACTGCCTGGCGGTCGACTTCCCCGAGGCCACGGTCGACGTCTGCATCCCCGCGACCGGCCGCCTGTGCGCGCCGTGCGCCAACGATGCGGAGTGCCCGGGCGGCGCGTGCCTCCTCCTCGATGGCGAGAGCCGCTGTGCACCACAGTGCACGACGAGCGCGACCTGCGCGACCGGGTACACGTGCGGACCGGACGCGGCGGGCACCCACGCCGGGATGTTCTGCCAGCCACAGACCGCGAGCTGCACGTGCAGCGTCGAGTCCGCCGGCACCATGCGCACGTGCTCGACGATGAACACCGTCGGCACCTGCCTCGGCACGCAGACCTGTAGCGGCTCGGGCTGGTCGGCATGCACCGCGATCGTCGCGACGGCCGAGGTCTGCGATGGCATCGACAACGACTGCAACTTCGCCACCGACGACGGCGTCGGCGGCGGCGGCGCGTGCACCAACATGAACTCGTTCGGCACCTGCGCCGGCGTGCGCACCTGCGGCGGGACGGCCGGCTACATCTGTGCCGGCCCGGTGCCGAGCGCGGAGCTGTGCAACGCGATCGACGACAACTGCAACGGCTCGATCGACGAGGCGTTCCCGGGGCTCGGCGGCGTCTGCCAGGCCGGCGTCGGCGCGTGCGTGCGCCTCGGCAGCACGCGCTGCAACGCTGCGGGCACGGGCACCGAGTGCGGCGCGGTCCCCGGCGCGCCCGCGACCGAGACCTGCAACCAGATCGACGACAACTGCAACGGCATGACCGACGAGACCTTCCCGACGCTCGGGATGCAGTGCTCCACCGGCACGGGCGTGTGCGCGCGGTTCGGGACGTTCGTGTGCCGCGGCGACGGCACCGCCGCCGAGTGCTCCGCGACCGCCGGCGCGCCGACCGGCGCGGAGACCTGCAACTACCTCGACGACAACTGCGACGGCACCGTCGACAACGGCTTTCGCGATCCGGTCACCGGCACGTACAACAGCGACCTCAACTGTGGCGCGTGCGGCATCAACTGCGCGAACGCGTTCCCCGGCGCCGCCAACGCGAGCGGCGCCTGCATCGTCACCGGCATGGCCGCGGCGTGCGGTCTGCGCTGCAATCCGAACACGTTCAACCTCAACGGCGCGGCGAGCGACGGTTGCGAGTTCGGCCTCGACTTCGGCGCGATCTACGTGTCGGGCAGCGACGCGGCGGCGGCCGACGACGCGACGTGCGGCATCGGGCCGGTCGGGACGGGGACGGGCAACCACCCGTGCCGCACGCTCGGCTTCGGCATCATGCGCGCGGCGCAGTCCGGCCGCGCGAGCATCCTGGTCGCGGACGCGACGTACGCCGAGTCGATCACGCTGCCGAACGGCAAGTCGATCCTCGGCGGCTATCGCTCCGACACCTGGGAGCGTCACCTCTCGACCACCGCGACGGTGATCCAGGGCGCCCAGGTCCTCGGCGGCGTGCACGAGGCGACGGTCGTCGCGACCGGCATCACGCTGCCGACCGTGTTCGAGGGCTTCGTCGTGCGCGGCTCGTTCAACACGCGGCCCGGCGGCAACTCCTACGCGATCTACGTCGCCTCCTCGAGCGGCAACCTCGAGATCCGGAACAACGAGCTGTTCGGCGGCCGCGGCGGATCGGGGGCACCGGGGACGCCAGGACAGAACGGCGTGAGCGGCGCGAACGGCGGCGCGTACACTGCGAGCGCCTACGACGCGTTCCAGACGGTCGGCACCGACGCCTGTGCTACCTCCAACAACCGCGGCGCCTACGGCGCGGGGTTGCGTACGTGCACCGGCTCCGGCGGCACCACGCACGGCGGCAACGGCGGCGGCAACAACTGCAACCCGAACCCGGTGAGACATACGCAGAACAGCACGTCGATCGCTCCAGCGACGGGCGGCGCGACTGCAACCGGTGCGGGTGGCGGCGCGGGTGGGGCGGCAGGATCGCGGGGGTACGATGCTCAGTGGGGCAATCCGCCATCGTCCGGCACCTGTCTGCTTCCAGACGACAACGGATCAGCCCCTGGTGGCAGCCTCGTGCCAATCGTCGGTGGCAACGGTGCCGCGGGTGGCGCGGGCCAGGCCGCAGGCGGCGTCGCCGGATGCTCCGCGGCAGGCGGCAGCGTTGCGGGTGGTCACTGGACGGGCGGTGCGAGCGCCGCCGGGCTCCCCGGCTTCGACGGCGGAGGCGGTGGTGGTGGCGGTGCGGGCGGCGGCTCGAAGTGTGGCGGGTGCAGCGTCGGGAACATGGCGAACGACATCCTCGGCGGCCACGGCGGCGGTGGTGGGGCCGGTGGATGCGGCGGCAGCGGCGGCGGTGGCGGGGGCGCCGGTGGCGGGGCGTTCGTGGTGTTCGTCGCCGGCGGCAGCGCGCCGGTGATCACCGGCAACACGATGACGCTCGGCACCGGCGGTGCCGGCGGCGCGGGCGGCATCGGCGGTGCCGGCGGCCTCGGCGGCACCGGCACGCAGGGCGGCGATGCGCCGGCGACGCTGTTCTGCTCGGGCAAGGGCGGCCGCGGCGGCGACGGCGGCGCGGGCGGCGCGGGCTCGGGCGGCGCGGGCGGCTGCGGTGGCCCCAGTTTTGGCGTCTACACCTCCGGCGTCGGCACGCCGAACTACTGCGCGACGAACTCGCTCGCGGGCGGCGTCGCGGGACCGGGTGGCTCGGGCGGCTTCTCGGGCGGAAACTCCGGCGGCAACGGCGCCGCAGGGCAACGGAGCACGTGTACCTCGCTATGACGGCTCGCCACGCAACCGCTCTCGCCATCGCGCTCGCGCTCGCCGCGTGCGGTCCGTCGAACAACAACCAGGACGCGGGTCCCGGCAGCGATGGTCCGCCGGCCGATGCGTCGCTGTTCGGCACCGAGTGCCAGACCGACAGCGACTGCCCGAACGGCTACTGCGTCGACGGGTTCGGCGGCCAGGTGTGCACGTTCGAGTGTACGGCCCCGGGAGGCTGCCCGCAGAACTGGGACTGCCGCACGACGCCGGTCGATGGCAACCCGGTCTCGGTGTGCGTGCCGCCCGCGTTCGAGCTCTGTACGCCGTGCAGCGCGGACGCGCAGTGCGGCGCCGGCGTGTGCGTCTCGCTCGGCGGCGAAGGCTACTGCCTCCCGCAGTGTCCGTTCGAGGGCAGCTGCCCGCAGGGCTACAGCTGTGGTCCCGATCCGAGCGGCATGAACGAGGGCCAGTACTGCGTGCCGATGACCTCGGCGTGCACCTGCACGTCGGGCGCGCAGCTCGGGCAGCTGCGCACGTGCACGAAGGCCAACGCCATCGGCACCTGCCGCGGCCTCGAGACGTGCGATCCGAGCGCGGGAGGCTGGATGGGCTGCACGGCGCCGTCGGCGGCGGCCGAGCTGTGCGACGGCATCGACAACGACTGCAACGGGCTCGTCGACGACGGCACGAGCGGACAGACCTGCCAGGTCACCGTCGCGGGCGTCGGCTCGTGCCCCGGGGTCACGGTGTGCACCGGCAGCGGTGGCGCGATCTGCCAGGGCCGGATGCCGCAGACCGAGACGTGCAACGCGATCGACGACGACTGCGATCTGATGACCGACGAGGGCTATCCCGGTCTCAACACCGCGTGCAGCGCCGGCATCGGCGGGTGCCAGCGGTTCGGGCTGATGCGCTGCACGGCGGCCGGCACGGGCACCGAGTGCAGCGTGGTGGCGGGCCCCCCGGGCGCCGAGCAGTGCAACAACGTCGATGACAACTGCAACGGCTCCGTCGACGAGGCCTTCCCGACCAAGGGCCAGGCCTGCTCGGTCGGGGTCGGCGCGTGCGTGCGCCAGGGCAACGAGGTCTGCGCGGCGAGCGGCGCGGGCACGACGTGCTCGGTGACGCCGGGCCCGGCGGGCACCGAGAGCTGCAACACGATCGACGATGACTGTGACTCGTTCGTCGACGAGGACTTCAAGGATGCGGGCGGCCAGTTCACGCGCGACCGCGCGTGCGGCAGCTGCGCGGTCGACTGCACGGCGATCTACGGCCTGCCGAACGCGTTCGGCACGTGCGCCGCCGGTCCGCAGTGCGTCATGAACTGCGTGCCCGGCGCGTTCGACCTCGACGGGACGAGCGCGAACGGCTGCGAGTTCCTGATCGATGCGACGGGTGTCGTCTACGTCTCGGCCGACGATCCGGGCTCCGCCGACGACGCGACCTGCGGACTCGGGCCGGTCGGCACCGGCGCCGGCCGTCACCCGTGCCGCACGATCGGCCAGGGCATCGCGCGCGCGCAGGCGCTCGGTTTCGGCCGCGTGCTCGTCGCGAACGGCATCTACGCGGAGGGCGTGACCCTCGCGAACGGCATCAGCCTGCTGGGTGGCCACCGGCCCGACAACTGGGTCCGCGACATCGCCGCCACCGGCACCGTGATCAGCGGATCGACGGTGCTCGGCGGCGTGCACGACGCGACGGTGAACGCGAGCAACATCACGATGCCGACGATCCTCGAGGGCTTCGCGATCTACGGCTCGGTCAACCCCAAGGCGCGCGGTAACTCGTACGCGATCTACGCGAGCAACTCGTCGGCGAGCCTCGCGATCCGCAGCAACGTCATCCTCGGAGGCCGCGGCGGACCCGGCGCGAGCGGCGCCTCTGGCACCGACGGTGCGGCCGGCGGCGAGGGCGGTGGCCGCGCGATCACTGGCGGTACCGACAGCATGTACGACGCGAAGATCGTGTTCGGCGCGACGGCGTGCTCGAGCACCGAGGATCGCGTCTACTCCAAGGGGGGTGCATCGGTGTGCGGCGGCGACGACGTGAGCGGCGGCAACGGCGGCGGCAATCGCTGCCCGGCCTCGCCGCAGTCGCTGTGTACCGGCTGCGTGTGCAACGCCACGGTGTGCGGCTGCGCCAGCTGCACCTTCGTGTCGACCACCGCGAGCGACGGCCTGATCGGCCAGCCCGGGAACGGTCCCGGCGGCGGCGCGGCCGGTGTGGCGGGCACGAAGGGCGAGGACCTGATCAACAAGATGCTGTTCGACGGAGTGAACAACAACCAGATCTGCTTCATCCCCGACGGCCGGACGTACGGCACCGATGGCACCGACGGCATCAACGGCGCGCACGGCGCTCCGGTCGGCGGGTGCATGATGACGTCGGGCGCCGTGTCCAACGGTCACTGGGTCGGCGCGGTCGCGGCGGGTGGCGTGCCCGGCGCGAACGGCGGCGGCGGAGGTGGCGGCGGGGCCGGCGGCGGCTCGCACTGCGACGGCTGCCAGAGCGGCTTCGACAACTTCGGCGGCCACGGCGGCGGCGGTGGCGGCGGCGGCTGCGGCGGCGCGGGCGG
>JAEUJX010000275.1 GCA_016794545.1 Myxococcales bacterium | reverse complement strand
GAGCTCGAGCCCGAGGATCGCACGAGCCTCGAAGTCGGGCGCATCGTCGACGAGGCCGAACCCCGCGGTCGCGGTGATCCAGAACGTCGACGTCGGCGACAGCCCGAGCGTCGGGCCCGCCACGGCCGAGAGGTCGCCCTCGACCACCGCCTGGCCCCAGGTCTCGGCGCCGAGACGCACCTTCGCGTGAGCGCTGTACGTCGCGCCCGCGGCCCAGCCGAGCACGACCTCGGTGTCCTCGCGCGCGGCACCGGCGAGCACGTCGATGGTCGCGTTCGCCGCGACGGTGATCCGGTCGAAGTCGCGCGCGGCGATCACGCGGCCGCCCGCGGCGTAGTCGGAGCGACCGAACGCCTTGCCCGCGACGAGCATGAGCTGGAGATCGACCGGCCACTCGGCGCGATCCGCGAACCGGTAGCGCGACTCGAGCCGCACCGAGGCGAGGTGGAGCGCCTCGGCCGCGGCCGGATCGTCCGCGGCGACCTGCGAGACCACGGTGACGAGCCCCGCGTCCCAGTGCTCGGTGAGACCGTGCTCGATCTCGAGGGCGCCCTCGAAGGCTCGCTTGCCCTGCGTGTGCCAGAGCTCGACCGCGGTCTTCCCCTCTGGCTGCGTGCCGTACTCGTACGTGCGCGTGAACGCGCGGACATCCGCGCGTGCCGGCAGAGCGGTGGCGACGACGACGGCGATGACGGGGGCGAGGCGGAGCATCTAGATCGAGATCGAGCCCTTGCGGAAGTCGGTCTTGCGCAGGTGGACGTTGATGCAGACCGGCCGGCCGCCCTTCGCGATCGCCTTCGCCTCGGCGAGCGTCGAGTCGACGCGGTTCGGATCGGTGAGCACGAGGCCGACGCCGCCGTAGCCCTCGGCGACCTTGTGGTAGTCGGTCCGGCGCAGATCGCAGCCGAGCGTGGTGCCGAGGATCTCGACCTGCTCGCGCGCGATCTGGGCCCACGACGCGTCGTTGCCGATCACGGCGATCGGCGCGACACCGTGGCGCACGTACGAGTCGAACTCCGACAGCGAGTACGCCGAGGAGCCATCGCCCCAGATCAGCCACACCTCGCGGCCCGGCCGCACCATCGCGGCGCCGAGCGCGTAGCCACCGCCGACACCGAGCGTGCCGAACACGCCGGGATCGAGCCACGACAGCGGCGCGCGCGGCCGCACGATGTAGCTCGCCGTCGCGACGAAGTCGCCGCCGTCGACCACGAGCACCGCATCGTCGGCCATCGCCTCCTCCATGCGGAGGAAGAAGTGCAGCGGATCGACGAGCTCGCCGGCGGGTTGCGCCTTCTTCGCGATCTCGGTGTCGCGCTTCGCATCGGACGCGCGCAGCTGCTCGACCCAGCCGCGCCACGAATCACCAGCCGACGACACGCGGTCCGACAACGCGACGAGGAAGTCCCCGGCGTGCATCTCGACGGCGATCTCCGGCCGGCGGTTCTTCTTCAGCTCGGTCGGCGACAGGTTCGCCGCGATCAGCGTGGCCTTCTTGCTGATGCCGCGGCCGTAGCCGAGGCGGAAGTCGAACGGGAAGCCGCACACGACCACGCAGTCGGCTTCCTTGAGCGCCGCGCCACGGTTGTGGCGGAGCTGCAGCTCGTGCGTGCGGCCGAGCAGACCGCGCGCGGTGCCGGCGAGGTACACCGGCGCGCCGAGCATGCCGAGCGCGCGCGCGAGCCGGCCCGGGTCCTTCACGCCGACCATGGTCTGACTGCCGACGACGATCACCGGCTTCTGCGCGGCGCGGAACGCGGCGGCCGCCTTGTCGAGCGCGGCGTCGTTGCCGAGCTTGCCGAGCGAGAGATCGGGAAGGTGCACGTCGGGCAGCACGGGCGCGCGGAACTGTCGGTAGAGGTGGCCCTTGATGTAGAGCTCCAGCGCCTTCGCGCCGATGCCCTTCGCCTTGCCCATCCCGGCTTCCTTCTCGTACCAGGTGCGGACGATCTCCTCGGGGTAGAGCAGATCGACGGGCACCTCGATGAACACCGGGCCGGGCACGCCCTCCATCGCGACCTGACACGCGCGCTCCACGGTCGGCGCGAGTGCGGGCACGGTCTTGACCATCGTCGCCCACTTCGTCATCGGCTTCATGATCGAGAGCTGATCGATGTCCTGCAGCGCACCGCGGCCCTTGAGCAGCGTCGCGGTGGAGCCGCCGAACACGATCATCGGTGTCTGCGCCATCTCGGCGTTCTTCAGCGCGGTGGCCATGTTCGTCACGCCGGGACCCGCCGTCACGGCGGCGACGCCGATGTTGCCGGTCATGCGCGCGACCGCGTCGGCCGCGAACACCGCGTTCGCCTCGTCGCGGACGTCGACGACGCGGATGCCCTTGTTCTGGCACCCCGTGAGGATCGGCGAGATATGTCCGCCGCACAGCGCGAACAGGTGTGAAGCGCCGTGCCGTGCGAGCACGTCTGCGATGAGGTCTCCGCCGTGAGCCATGGCGGGCAGCATCGCGCGGCGTGCTAGCCTGCGAAAGGGTCTCGGGTGTCGAACCTCGTTCTGTATTCCATCCCCGCGTTCATCGCGCTGCTGCTGCTCGAGCTCGCGTGGTCGCGCCGAGCGCAGCGCGCCGGCCGCGAGGACATCCGCGGCTACTACACGAAGGACACGCTCGCCTCGCTCTCGATGGGGCTGATCAATGTCGCGGTCGCGGCGGGTGCGAAGTTCCTCTCGATCCCGTTCTTCGCGATCCTCTACGAGCACCGCGTCGTCGACATCGTCGAGGCGACAGGCGGCTGGGCGTGGGTGCTGCTCCTCGTGCTCGAGGACCACTCCTACTACTGGTTCCATCGCATGCACCACGAGGTGCGCCTGCTGTGGGCCTGCCACGTCAACCACCACTCGAGCCGCTACTACAACCTGTCGACGGCGCTCCGGCAGGCGGTGCTGACGCCGCTGACCGGCCCGATCTTCTGGGCGCCGCTGCCGCTGATCGGCTTTCCGCCGTGGATGGTGCTGACGGCGCAGGCGTGGTCGTTGCTCTACCAGTTCTGGCTGCACACCGAGGCGATCGACAAGCTCGGCCCGCTCGAGTGGGTGCTGAACACGCCGTCGCATCACCGCGTGCACCACGGCAAGAACGTCCCGTACCTCGACAAGAACCACGGCGGCATCTTCATCATCTGGGACCGCCTGTTCGGGACGTTCGCGCCCGAGCGCGAGAAGGTCATCTACGGCCTCACGACGGACATCGACACGTACAACCCGCTGCGGATCGGCTTTCACGAGCTCGCCGCGATCGGCCGCGACGTCGCCGCCGCGCCGACGCTCGGCGCGAAGCTCGGCTACGTGTTCATGCCGCCGGGGTGGAGCCACGACGGGTCGACGCAGACCGCGACCCAGCTCCAGCGCGCCCTGCCGCACCAGTGACTCCCGACCCCTGCAGGGGCCAAGGGCAGGAGCCACTAGGACTGTCGTTTCCCTACACCTAACCACTGATAGTTGCGCAATCGGGACGAGTTGTTCCAACTAGTTGCGCGCTACGGACAATCGTCCCCACCTGGGGTGTAGAACCTCATGCGCAATGTGTGCAGAACACACAGATTCGTAACGAGATCACGAAGATGAGTGAGATCGAGATGGAGGATCCCGGGCGGCATACCCGTTGCTGTACAGTGGGGAACCATGCTCGCTGGTCCTCGTCTTCAGTCCCCCCGCACCGGGCTCGGCTCGCGCAAGGCGATGCTGGCGACCCTGGTCCGCGAGCTCAACATGGTCCGCCTTTCGGTCGGTGCGGTCGCGATGATCGCGCTCGTTGGCTGCACCGGGCTCATCGATGACGGCAACTCGGGTCTGACCAAGGAAGAGGTCGCAGCGCGCGAGGCGTGGATCAACGGCGCGGCCCCTGTCCTTTCGACCAATTGCGTCGCCTGCCACAACGGATCGCGCCCGGCGATCGAGTTCCTCGCCGGCGAAGGCGACCTGCCGATGCGCGACACGGTCCTCGCGTTCACCCCGGCGGTCGTGAACCTGGATGCTCCCGCGAGCTCGCGCCTCCTGACCAAGGGTGTCCACGACGGCCCCGCCCTGCTCGCGTCGGAGGCCTCGGCCCTCCTCGAGTGGATCAAGGCCGAGAAGGACGCGCAGCCGGCCCCTGAGGGGGAGACCCCCGCGGTCGAGATCGAGCCCTTCATTCCGGCCATCTGCACGAGCGGCACGCCGCCGGCGCCGACCTGCCCGGTCAACGATGTCGACCTCTCGGTCCTCGGTCTGGCGGGCGCGAAGCTGCACTTCGTGGCGCAGGCGCTGGGGTCGGGCCTCTACCTGAACCAGCTGTCCATCATCGGCGGCCCGGACGGCGTGTACCTCGAGCACCCGCTGTTCGTGAGCTACCCGGCCGGCGCGGAGGAGCCGACGTTCGACACGATCGATCGGTTCTTCAACGTGAAGATCAATTCGATGGCGAACGCGACCACGATGATCGGTGGCGGCACCGCGGCGTTCATCGGGTTCACGGCCACCGACAAGATCTCGATCCACTTCAAGGTGCTGAAGGCCTACCAGCCCGACAACGGGATGGGTGGCGGCGGCGGTGGCGGCGATAACGGCGGCGGCTGCAAGGCGCTCGCGTCGTTCAAGACCAACGCGCAGGCGCTGTTCTCGAACCCGGTCGCCGGCGCGGCGCAGAGCTGCCGCGGTTGTCACGCCGGTCAGAACGGCAACGCGAGCTCCGCGATGAACATCACCGGCGTCGACTCGCAGACCGACGCGACGATCCAGACCGCGTGCAACCAGATCCGCACGCGCATCAACACGACGACGATCGACCAGAGCGGCATCTACCTCGCGGTCGACCCCGCGAACCAGAACCACCCCTTCCGCCTCACCGCAGCACAGCTCACGGCGTTCAAGAACGGCGTGAACGTGTGGATCAATGCCGAGAAAGTTGCCCCCTAAGGAGCCCCGATGAAGAGGATCAGCATCTTGCTCGTGGCCGCGACGTCGTTCGCGGTCCCAGCGTGCACCAGCGACGACCCGGGAACGGGCGACGACGACGGCTCGGGCTCTGGCTCCGGCTCCGGCTCCGCCGGAGATGAGTGGGACCAGCTCCTCGGCACCCGCGAGTACGACTACAACGCGGCGTTGAAGACCGCGGCCCTGCGCCTCGTCGGCGACCTGCCGACGATGGACGAGATCCTCGAGATCCAGAACGCCGTCGACCTGCCGGCGAAGAAGGCGGCGTATGACGCGCGCATCGCCGAGTACATGAGCCGCCCGGCGTTCACGCGCCAGATGCTCATGTTCTGGCGCGACACGTTCAAGATGGGCGAGACCGCCGAGATGGACGCCGCTCCGGCGTTCGCGGCGCAGCTCGCCGTCGAGAACCGCAGCTACCTCGAGCTGTTCACGGCGACCACGGGCAACTGTCCGACGGTCGGCGCGGGCGGCACGACGATCACCGCGGCGAACTGCGCGGGCACCGGCCCGCAGGCCGGCGTCATCACGAACCCCGGCGCGATGAAGCACTACTTCGGCAACTTCGCGTTCCGGCGCGTGCGCTGGGTGCAGGAGACGTTCGACTGCACCAAGTTCCCCGTCGAGCTCTCCGGCACGCCGCAGGATGTCGGCGGCGCCGCCCCGTACATCGGCGTGTGGCCGTTCGCCTCGATCTCCGGCCTCCAGACCGGCCGCGTGAACTTCCAGGACGTGTCGGCCGTCATCTGCGCGAACTGCCACCAGTCGCTGAACCACATCGCGCCGCTGTTCGCGAACTACGACATGAACGGTGTCTACCGCACGGCGATCAGCGTGCCGACGCCGCTCGACGGCGCGCCGATGGCGCAGCTGAGCGACTACCTGCCTCCCGGCGAGACCACGGCGTGGCGCTTCGGCGTCGCGACCGCGGACCTGCCGGCCCTCGGCGCCGCGATGGCCGCGGACGTCTCGGTCCAGAAGTGCGGCGTCGCCCGCGTCTGGAACTGGGCGCTCGGCAAGACCGACATCGTGGACACCCTGCAGGAAGTGCCGAAGGAGACGATCCAGGAGCAGCTCGACAAGTTCATCGCGAACGGGTTCAAGCTGAAGGATCTGATCTACTCGGTCTACACCAGCGACGACTTCGTGAAGTTCTGAGGAGCCGACCCATGAAGAGCATCAACTACACCCTCCTGGTCGCCTCCCTCGGACTCGCCGCAGCGGCGTGCACCGACGACACCGTGGACACGGGCAACACGCCCCCGCCGGGCTCGACCTCCGGCGACCCCGAGTCCACGTTCGATCACATGAACGACGGCATCTCCCCGTGGGAGCTGCTCGACCGGCTCCAGAAGGAAGGGCCGCCCAAGTACACCTCGAAGGTGCACTCGTGCTCGAAGGTCCGCTACGAGACCCTCGGTCGCGTGCTGACCTCGCTCGGCGTCGCGAACGTCGGTGTCGGAACCGCCGGCGCGCTGACCGCCGCGGGCCTCTACAACAGCGGTGACAACGCGATGGGCGCGCCGAACTACGCGAACCGCATCCGCGAGAACATCGGCATCTCGACCTCGGGCGCGTCGCGCGAGTTCGACATCTTCGCCGCCGCGGCGCCGGAGATCATCGCGAACATCGGCAACCTGAACCGCTGCAAGGTCGGCGGACCGACCGGCGCTCCGGCGGCCCTGTTCAACGCCCAGAACCAGTGCGAGGCGAGCGGCATCACGTGCCTCCTCGGCGTGCCGGCGACGGCCGCGCACCTCGACCTCTGCAACATCACCATCCAGCGCGCCTCGTCGGTCGACACCGGCAAGCGCCTTGCCGTCGCGGCGCTCCTCGCCGCGGCCTACACCTGCGAGTAAAGGACCCACGACCATGGCCAAGTCTCATACGAGCGTGCGTGACGAGAAGCGTCAGATCACGCGCCGCGCCCTGATCAAGTGGAGCGTCGCCGCGGGTGCCGCCCTCGGCGTCTCGCGCTCGAAGGTGTTCGACATCCTCGAAGGCACCGCCGGCAAGGGCGTCGCGTTCGCCGCCGCCGACAACGCGTTCACGCGCTCGGTGCACATCGTCGCCGGCAACGGCGGTCTCGCCTGGTTCCAGCTGCTCTGGCCGCAGGTCGACATCGCGATGGCCGGCAACAACAACTTCGCCTGGCACAAGCCCGGCCAGGCGATGCTGGTCCCCGGCACCGCGAAGCCGCTCGCGATCGGCCCCGACACGCCGTGGGCAAACCTGCCCGCCGGCCGTCAGGTCACGTGCTTCACCTGCGGCTCGAACGAGACGCACACCAACCAGCCGCAGTCGGTCGTCGGCCTCAACGGCGCGAACATCTTCGCGGTCGCGAGCGCGCTCCAGTCGGCGAACCCGTCGGTCATCCCCGCGGTGACCATCGGCGACGTCGACTTCGGCACCGCGGCCGGCAGCGCGCGGCCCGCGAACGTCAACAACGGCGATGGCATCGTCGGTCTGTTCAACTCGGCCGCGTCGCGCGCGGGCGGTCTGCTCTCGGTCTCGGCCGATGCGGATCTCTACAAGGCGCACTACGACGCGTTCATCCAGCTGAACCGCGCGGCGAACCGCTCGACGACGAAGATCGCCTACACCACGGCGCAGGGCGCAGCGCAGTTCCTCGGCAAGAACCTGGCGGCGCAGCTCGCGATCACGCCGGCGGACCTGACGCGCTACGGCATCGGCGCCGGCACCCGCCAGAACGTCGCGAACATCGGCCGCGCGCTGATCGTCACCGTCAAGGCGTTCAAGATGGGCCTGACCAACTCGGTCACCCTCCCCGCCATGCGCGACGATCCGCACGGCGCGTTCGACTCCGGCGACGTCAACACGGTGCCCGCGCAGCTCAAGGGCGTGTTCGACGGGTTCATGAAGGACCTGACCGACACCGTGGACGACAACACGCTGAAGGCGCTCGCCGATGACACGGTCATCACGATCCACGGCGACACCACGAAGAACCCGCTGCAGCGCGGCGGCTGGCCGGATGGCACGCCGGGCAACACCAACCGCGTCTACGTGTACAGCGCGGGTCACCTGCGGAGCGGCAACTTCGGCAGCATCGATCGCAACGGCACGGTCCGTGGCTTCGACGCGAGGGGCGAGGCGGTCCAGTACAACGGCGCGAACACCGCGCGGTTCGCGATGGCCTCGATCGCCTACGCGATCGCGAAGCGCGACGAGCGCGCGATCTCGCAGTTCGCCAACGGCCTCACCATCTCGGGCAACTTCGGTCTCCCGAAAGAGATCTGAGTCAACGTGACGTAGTATGAAGCGGGGTCGCCGGTCGAATCCGGCGACCCTTTCGTACGTCTGGTAGGCTAACCGCGATGCGCCACGCTGCCCTCTGCCTGTTGCTGCTCGTCGCAGCATGCGGCGGCAAGAAGGACAACGGCGGCGGCGAGGGTGGCACCGGCGCGGTCAGCGGCTCGGCCGACACCGCCCGCGAGCAGCAGCGGTTCGACAGCGAGCGCAAGCCGGAGAAGGTCGTGGAAGCGCTCGGGATCAAGCCGGGCTCGCGGGTGGCCGACATCGGCGCCGGCACCGGCCTGCTGACCGTGCACCTCGCTCGCGCGGTGGCCCCCAACGGCACGGTGGTCGCCACCGATATCGATGGCGCGGTGCTCGAGCTGCTCCAGTCGCGGCTCGCGGCCCAGGGCCTGGCCGACGTGGTGGAGCGCCGGGTGGTCGGCGCGGAGACCCCGGGGCTCGAGGCCGGGGCGTACGACGCGATCCTGCTGGCAGAAGTCGATCACTACTTCTCGGACGAGGTCGCGTGGCTCAAGGACGCGACCGAGGCGCTGAAGCCGGGTGGCCGGATCGTGATCTCCAACCGGATCCACCACCGCCCCCGGTCGATGGAGGCTGCCCGGAAGGCAGGCCTCGTGCTCCAATCAGAGTCGACCCCCGTGCCGACCCACTTCATCGCCGTGTTCACCGCGCCCCCGGCGCCCTCACCGGGGAAGAAGTAGCGGTGCGCGCCCCGCTCCTCCTCGCCGCCGTGCTCCTGCTCGCGGCCTGCCCCTCCGATCCGGGGAACCCCGAGACCCTGTGGCTCGCGCTCGACGGCAGCGAGCTCCGCGTGAAGCTGGTCGACTCCGAGCCGCGCCCGTATTGAGCACCCGGTGTGGGGTCCGGTGGATCCCTCGAAGCTCCGTACTCGCTGAAGGCCGACGTGCCCGCCGGCACGTACCGCGTGATCTGCGACGCGATCATCATCCGGGCGGTCGACGTCACCTTCGATCTGATCCACCGGCGCGGCTCGACCGACGTCACCCTGGCGACGTGGATGCACCACTTCGAGCCGCTGCCCGGCGGGGTCTACGACGCGCAGCCCTACGAGATCGATCAGGAGGCGCCGGCGATCGACTTCCAGGAGGGCGATCAGTTCATCTTCCGCTACACCGGCGCGAACACGATGAGCTCGATGGCGTTCATCCCGAACGGCGATGGTGCGCTCGCGAAGGGGCGCATCCCGAACATCACGCTTCCACGCTAGCGCGCGGCAGATCGGGCTTCGGCGGCTCCTCGTCCTCCTCGTGGAAGTCGAGGTCGCACGCGAACGTCTCGGGCAGCGTGGCGAGGCCGGCGACCGCGACGACGAGCGTGCCGCTGCCGACGGCGATCGCGGAGCCGACCATGCCCAGGCTGGGCGTCAGCAGGGTGAAGGCGGTGGTCACGAGCACGGCGGAGCCGCGCACGAAGTTCGGCACGGTCGTCGTCACGGTCGCGCGCAGGTTCGTCCCGAACAGCTCGGCGGCGGTCGACACGAACACCGACCAGTAGCCGGAGGCGAAGCCGCCGTACGCGCTGATCACGTAGAACACGGTGGCGGAGGATCCGCCGATCGTGAAGTACAGCACCATCGACAATGCTGTGGCGCCGAGGAAGATCGCGAGCGCCTTCTTGCGCGACTTCAGGTGCTGGCTGAGCAGGCCACACGCCATGCCGCCGACGGCGCAGCCGGCGTAGCAGAAGAACAGCGCGGTCGCCGGGTTCGGTGCGGGATCGAGCCCCATCGCGGCGCCGAGCTCGCGCGAGAACACGAACATGATGCCGATGACGTACCAGACCGGAACGCCGACCAGGATGATCGCGAGATAGCGCTTGAACCGCTTCCAGCTCGTGAACAGCTGGAAGAAGTTGCCGCGCGACACGGACTTCTTCTGGACCGTCGAGTGGAACATGCCGCTCTCGACGACGCCGATCCGCAGCGCGAGCAGCGCGAGGCCCATGGCGCCGCCGATGTAGTAGGCGGTTCGCCAGTCGACGCCGATGCCGGGGAACGCGCCGCCGATCAGGCCGGCGACCACGCCGCCCGACACGCCGAGCGCCGCGACCAGCGTGGTCCCGACGCCGCGGTTGTGGCGGCCCATCAGCTCGCTGACCAGCGTGATGCCGGCGCCGAGCTCGCCCGCGAGGCCGATGCCGGCGATCAGGCGGCACCACGCATACGCCTCGATCGAGTCGACGGCGCCGTTGACGAGGTTCGCGACCGAGTACATCGCGATCGAGCCGAACAGCACCGAGAGCCGCCCGCGTTTGTCGCCGAGCACGCCCCAGAACACACCGCCGATGAGCATGCCGCCCATCTGCATGTTGAGCAGGTACACGCCCTCGGTCGTCAGCGCGTCGCCGGACAGGCCGAGCGCCTTGAGGCTCGGCGTGCGGACCATGCCGAACAGGATGAGGTCGTAGATGTCGACGAAGTACCCGAGCGCCGCGACGAGCACCGCCAGGTTGGCGGCACGCGCGCCCTTGTCGGAAGAGCCTGGCGAGACCACGCGCGGACTATACGCGTTATAAGGAGGCATGAAGCACCGAGCGTGGGTCCTCGCCGTCGCGATCGCGGTGACGCTGTGCGCGATCGGACGCCCGGTTCACGCGGGCGAGCAGCGCGCCTGGGTGAAGTCCGTTCCCGACGAGGCGACGTGGAAGCGCTACTCGAAGATCGTCGCGACCGACGAGCTCGGGAAGTTCATCATCGACCTGAAGACCAACGACATCTACTTCTTCGACGTCAACCTCTTCAACATCCACGCGGACTTCGTGCTCGGCGTGCTGCTGAAGAAGGCGTGGACCGCCGACAACATCCGCGAGTACAACAAGAACTACGAGCGGATCAAACCGAAGTTCATCCTCGGGTACCTGACGCACCACATCAAGGTCGACCGCTGGAGCTTCGCGTTCTGGGAGGGCGACAAGATCGGCCCCGACGACGTGGTCCGGGCGAAGAAGCGGCTCGAGGAGGCGTTCTTCAAGAAGGAGCTGCCGTTCCGCCCCGACTCGCCGATGCAGATCATCGTCGCGGGCGACGTGAAGAAGAAGGGCGTCAAGATCGTCACCAACGACGAGCTCTACAAGAGCGCGACGTACCAGGCGTTCAACAAGGGCAAGGCGGTCGGAAAGCTCAAGGTCGTGCCCGTGGGCACGCCGTACGAGGCGCTCACGTTCGACCGCCACGACATCGTGCTGCTCCAGGAGAGCTACCCGGACATCACGCCGGTCTCCGGCATCCTCGCGACCACGTTCTCGACGCCGCTCTCGCACGTGAACCTCCGCGCGAACGCGTGGGGGATCCCGAACGCCGGCGACAAGAAGGCCCGGGACAAGTACGGGAAGCTCGACGGCAAGATGGTCTACTACGAGGTCAACGACACCTCGATGCTGATGCGCGAGGCGACGCCGAAGGAGATCGAGGAGGCCGCGAGCAAGATCGCCGCGGCGAAGCACGTCGAGATGCCCAAGGCGATCCTCGACAACCCGCGCCTCGCGATGCTCACGCGGATGCGCGCGAAGGACGCGAACATCTACGGCGTGAAGTCCGCGAACCTCGGCGAGATCGTCACCGCGAACCTCGAGGGCGTGCGCGTGCCGCCGGGCTTCGGGGTCGGCTTCTTCTACTACGTGCAGCACCTCCGGCAGAACGGGCTCGACAAGCGGATCGACGCGATGCTCGCCGACCCGCAGTGGAAGGACGCGGCGTGGCGCAAGGCCGCGCTCGAGCAGATGCGCAAGGCGATCATCGACGCGCCGATCGATCAGGCCTCGCTCGATCTCATCTACCGCCGCGTGCGCCTCAAGCTCGGCGGCCGCGGCGTGTTCGTGCGCAGCTCGACGAACGCCGAGGACCTCCCGGGCTTCAACGGCGCCGGCCTCTACGACACGTTCCCGAACGTCGTCGGCAAGAAGGAGATCGGTCAGGCGCTGAAGGGCGTGTGGGCGAGCGTGTGGACGCTGCGCGCCGTCGACGAGCGCGAGGCGTTCGGCATCGATCACCGCCAGGTCTACGGCGGGGTGCTGATCCAGGTGGGCGTCAACGCGACGGCCGCCGGCGTGCTCGTGACCAAGAACCTGTGGGACACCACCGACGACCGCAGCTTCACGATCAACGCGAAGTTCGGGCTCGGCATGAAGGTCGTCGAGGGCCAGAAGGTCCCCGAGCAGATCATCTACGACCCGAGCAACGACGGCACGAAGATCATCTCCCGGTCCGATGACCCCGTGATGCTGAAGTTCGACGCGAACGGAGGCATCCGCGAGGTCCCGGTGCCGCCCGGCGAGGGCGTGATCCTGACCGAAGCGCGCGCCAAGGCCCTGGCCCAGCAGGTCCAGGCGTTCGCGCCGGTGTTCACGCACGGCCAGCCGCTCGACGTCGAGTGGGTGCTCGAGGGCGAGCAAGTCTGGATCGTCCAGGCACGGCCGTTCGTCGGCCGGTAGCGTAGAGTACGGCCGTGCGTAGCCTGATGCTCTCCCTCGTGCTGCTCGCGGCCGCCTGCGAGCACGAGCCTCCGCCGAAGAAGTCCGCGCCCGCGCAACCGACGAACACCGCAGCGGCCCCGGCGAACCCGCCGCCGAACACGCCGCCGCCGAACACGCCGCCGCCGGGCACGCCACCGGGCCCGCCGCCCGGCGCCGCGGTCGACGCCGGTGTGGCCGCGCCGCCCGACGCGCCGCCGGAGCCGACGCAGCCGTGCCTCGACATGGGCACCCACCTCGCCGACGTCATGCTGTCCGAGGCCAAGGACCCCGCGCAGAAGGCCGCGCTCGAGCAGGACAAGACCAAGATCGTCCGCCGCGCCGCCGAGGCCTGCACGCGCGACAAGTGGAAGCCCGAGACCTTGCAGTGCTTCGCGAAGGCGACCACGACCGAGCAGATGCAGATCTGCGCGCGCGACCTCGCGCCGCCATAGCAGTGACGTTCAGGGCGCGCGCGACGACAGCGGCGACTTGTAGCCGGAGTCCTCCGCCCTGCGCGCCCGCTCGCCGAGGCCGCGGCACACGGCGGCGGCGAGGCCGGGCACGTCGTCGACCAGCTCCTCGAGGTCGACGCGCTCTAGGCGGATCAGGCGCGACGGCTTCGTGGCGCGGAGGTCGGCGGAGACGGTGGTCGGCGCGAAGCACGCGAGCTCGTCCACGACCTCGCCCTTGACGATCCTGCGGTCGCCGAGCTCGAGCTCGCCGTCCTCGACGACGATCAGCGCGTCGAGCGGGTCGCCCGCGGTGACGACGATCGCGCCCTCGCGCGCGGTGCCCCAGCGGGCGCGCTCGGCGACGTCGGCGAGCTGCCGCGTGGACAGCGAGGCGAGCAGCGGGACACGGCCGAGGGCGATCAGCGTTTCGACGCGAGAGGGCATGTCGGGTTCTCCTTCGGAGGCGGGAGCGGGTTCGGTGAGCGCGTCGGTGACGCGGCGGAGCAGCTCCGCGGGCGAGATCGAGAGGGCCTCGGCGCGCGCGGCGCCGGCGATCGTGGCGCGGTGCGCGCTGCGGCCGGAGGCGGAGAGCATGTCGAGGACGATGCCGCGGGCGAGGCGATCGCGGCCGGCGAGCTCGGTGGTGATCACGTCGTCGCGCGACGGCGGGGCGATGTCGGCGCGCTCGAGCATCGCGCGGCGATCGGCGACGGTGAGATCGTCGACCGCCTCGACGAGGCGCGTGACGAGCGCCCGCGGCAGCGCGGCCTGGATGACGGCGAGCGTGCGCGCACGCTCCTGCCCCCCGCGGGCGTGACGCCAGGCGACGGCGGCGCGCGCCACGGCGCGCGAGCGGCCGCGGGCGGCGACGAGGAGCAGGACGGTGTGGGCGATCTCGTGGAGCCGCTCGTCGAGGCGGCGGGCGAGCAGCGCGTCGCCGGGTTGATCGAGCACGGCGATCGCGGCGTGCGTGGCGTCGAGCGCGTCGAGCTCCGCGTCGATCAAGCGATCGATCGCGCCAGCGGTCACCGGCAGCTCGGCGAGGAGCGCCGCCGCGCGATCGCGGGCGCGTCGGCGGCCCCAGGCCGCGGTGGAGATCAGCTCGCCGGCCGCGGCGGGCCCCAGCGCGGTGAGCGCGGCCTCCGCCGCGGCGCGGACATCGTCGTCCGCCTCGCCGAGCGCACGCGCGACGCGCCGCAGATCGTCCGGCTCGACGGCGTCGGCGCCGTCGAGCAGGGCTCCGTACAGCCGGAGCGCGGCCGCGATCTCCGGCGCCTCATCGGCCTGCGCATCGGGCGTGCGCATCAGCGAGGACAGCTGGTGATCCGGCGCGATCGGCGTGGCGCCCGCGTCGACGCGCTCGCGGGCGAGCTCGAGCAGATCGGACCGCAGGAGCGAGAGCTCGGCGTCGCGGCGCTCGGCGGCCCAGTCGACGACGCGGGTGAGCGCGGCGTACGCGAACGTGCGGCTCGCGATGTCACCGCGCTTCCGGCGCAGCGCGCGGGTCAGGTGGCGCGCGGCCTCGAGCGCGTGGGCGTCGTCGCGCGCGGCGAGACCGCGGGCGATCTCGACGGCGAGCTCGTCGATCGCGACCCGCGAGGTCACGCCGGTGTCGCGCACGGAGTCGCCGAGCAGCGCGAGCACGCCCGCCTTGTCCCGGGCGAGCCGCAGGGCCGCGACCTCGGCGGTCAGCGCGATCGCCGGATCGCGATCGGCCTTCCAGTCCTCGATCGTGGCCGCCGGCACGCCGCCGGCGAGACCGAGCGCGCGCAGGGCGAGCTCGCGCGTGCGCGGGCCGGCGCCGACCACCGCCTCGGCGAGCGCGGGGCCGTGCGTCTCGGCCGGCATGTCGAGCACCGCGATCGCGGAGCGCCACACCGGGCCCCGGTTCTTCTGCACCGCGGCGGTGACGAGCGGACCGATCGCGTCGATCCGGCCGCGCTCGTGGAGGCGCGCGAGGACCTCGGCGGCGCGCTCGGGGTTCGGCCCCGCGAGCTCCTTCCTCAGCACCGCGAGGGCGCGGTCGTCGACCGCGGCATCGGCATCGCCGACCTGCTGCACGTGCTCGACGGCGAGCGAGGGCAGCGCGCGGGCGGTGCGCGTCGCGGCGAGCAGCCAGACCGCGGCGGCGATCGCGGTGATCGCGTAGAACGCGCCCGGCGTGCCCGCGAACAGGGCCGCGATCAGGCCCCCGAGCATCGCGCCCGCGCGCTTCGCGGTCCCGTCGAGGAAGCCGGAGACCCGGCCGCGCACGGCCGTGGGGAGCAACGTTTGCGCGAGCTTCTCGGCCGGCGTCTCGATGCCGGCGTCCATCACCTTCGCGGAGACCTGCGTCGCGATCGCGACGGCGAGGATCGGCGCGATGACGAGGCCGAGGCCGGAGAGCAGCGCGACCAGCGGCGCGAGCAGCAGCGCGTTGCCGGTGCCGAGCCCGCGGATGATCCGCGAGGCGATCACGAGCTGCACGACGAGCGTGACCAGCTGGCCGCCGCCGCGCACCGCGCCGAGCAATGCGGCGAGCTCTCCCGTCGAGCCGCCGCGCGCCGCGACCTCGACGCCGAGCGCGAAGTACGCGAGGGAGCCGAACACGCCGGCGCACGCCACCACGATCGCGAGGTGCCGCGCGAGCGGGTGGCGGCGCACGGCGCGCGCTCCGTCGCGCCACGACCGGGTGATGAGACCGCCGACCTTGACCGGCGCGGTGCCGACGCGGCGGGTCTGCGGCAGGCGCATCGCACCGACCGACGCGAGCACGAGCAACACGGCGCCGCACACCAGCACGCCGCGCGCGCCGCCCGCCTCGGCGAGCGGGACGACGAGCAGCGCGCCGAGGGTGGCCCCTGCCCCACCGGTCGCGGCGAGCACGGGCAGCAGGCGCTGGCTACGCCGCGCGTCGAGCCGCTCGGCGATCACGACCCAGAACGCGAGGTCGGTACCGGCCGCGAGCTGCTTGCCGCCGATCAGCGTGAGCACGGCGGCGGGCGTCGGCGCGACGAGCGACAACGCCGCGAGACCGGCGATCACGAGACCGGAGATCATCGCGAGCGACGCGAGCACGCGCCGGCGCTCGAGCCGGTCCGCGAGCCCGCCGACGATCGCGAGCACGACGGCGAGCAGCGCCGAGCTAACGGCGACCGCCTCGCCGAGGTGGCCGGGGCCGAGCTCGGACAGGAACATCGCATCGGCGGAGGCCGCGGTCATCGCGGCACCCGCGCTGGCGAGGGCGAACACGCCGCCCGCGGAGACCAGGAGCGCTCGCTCCTCGGCCCGCAGCAGGCCGCCGCCCACCAGTCGAGCCCCCGTGGCGACCGCGGTCACGCGCCCATCATCGTACGGATCCTGCGGATCGGCTACCGCCCCGGCGAACCCGTGTCATCATCGGGCCATGCGGATCGCGAGCATCACCGCCCTCGGCGCCGCGGGCCTGCTCGCGGCCGGCGGCCTGCTCGTCACCCTCCGCGCGCAGGGGACCCCGCGGAAGCCGCCGATCCCGCACGAGGACCTGCCCGCCCCCTCCGGTGCCGAGACGAGCCCGGTGGTCGGCGGCTCCGACAAGGGATCGGTGCCGACGGCGCTGCGGTCCGGCGACGCGATCATCCCGAAGCCGAGCGTCGACGCGCCGCTCGACAAGTCGAAGGGCGAGCCCGTGCTCGGCACGAAGGACTTCGGAGCGGACCGGCAGACCTCGCTCAAGCCCGACGACAACACCGGCCCCGACTCCACGCTCCACTACGTCTCGGTGTTCAACCCCGACGTGCTGCCGTTCAAGCGGATGAGCTCGCTCGACGCCGTCGCCGACGACTACACCCTGAAGATCGGGCGCCCCGCCCTGACCGAGCTGCCGGTCGGCGGCGTCACCGACCCGAAGACCCGCGACTGGTTCTACGGGAACATGGTGATCGAGCTGTCGCCGAACACCGACGTCCCGATCCCGAGCGTCGCGCCCGACATGCGGATCCTGTCGTACGACGTGAAGCCGAAGATCCGGCTGACGTTCGAGAAGGACGGCGCCGACAACTTCTACGTGCGCACCGACGAGTCGAGCGCCTCCGGCCAGTACCGCCTGATCATCTACGTCGATGCCGACGCCGGCTACTTCGCGCCCTCGCTGCCGACCAAGGCGAAGTACACGCCGCGGATCGTCGCGACGATGACGCCGCCCGAGCTGCGCCCGATCATGAGCGACGCGATCAAGAGCGCGGGCCGCACCACGCTCGACAAGCTCGGCATCACGCCCGACCAGCCGCTCGGCGACGCGTTCAACAAGCTCGTCGGCTACTTCCGTGCGTTCGAGGCCAAGCCGCTCCCCGCGAACGCGACCGGCGACCTCTACCGGGACCTGTGCGACTCGCAGGCCGGCGTCTGCCGCCACCGCGCGTTCAGCTTCATGATCACGGCGAACGCGCTCGGCATCCCCACGCGCTACATCCAGAACGAGGCGCACGCGTTCATCGAGGTGTGGCTCCCCGAGCGGCGCTGGCAGCGCGTCGATCTCGGCGGCGCGGCGCTGCGCATGGACGTCTCCAACGCCGAGGACAAGAAGCTCCACAACCCGCGCGCCGAGGATCCGTTCGCGAAGCCGCCCGAGTACAGCCAGCAGTACACGCAGCTCGAGGGCGACATCCGCGGCCTCTCGCAGAAGCAGATCGCCGACCGCAAGAAGCCCAACGCGACGCCGTCGGGCTCCCTCGGCGCCGGCCCCGGCCCGGGCAGCGGCAGCGGCGCCGGCACCGGCGGCCCCGATCGCATCACGCCCGATCCATCGCTCCCGACCGTCACCCAGGATCCCGCGAAGCACACCCCACGCCTCGAGGTCACCACCGCCGACAGCGCCGCCTTCCGCGGCGACGTCGTCCACGTCGAGGGCCGCGTCGTCGCGAACGGCACGCCCATCCCCGACCACCCGGTCGACGTCTTCCTCGCGCCCGCCGGCCGCCGCGGCGCCAACCCGATCCCGCTCGGCCGCGCCGTCTCCGACGCCACCGGCAGGTTCGCCCAGGAGTTCACCGTCCCCGGCTCGCTCAACCTCGCGACCTACGAGATCTACCTCGCGAGCCCCGAGGACGCGTACTACAACGCCGCGCTCTCGGACTGAGCGCTCGCTCGCGTCACCGTCCCCGCCGATGGCGGCGCACCTGCACTCGAGCGCCGCTCGTGCCCCGCTCGTGCCCTCGTGCGCCGCTGCACGACTGCACGCGCGAACGAGTCACGAGTGCAGGCGCGACCGCTGCGCGTGCTCGCCGCGCGAACCGACGGCGCGTGATCTGTACGCACGGGTCGCGCGGCGCCCCCCAGTCCCGTCAGCCGAGCGAGACCGGCAGCGTCACCGCCGTCGGCGCGCCGGTCGCCGGGAACTTCATCCGCCCGACCGCGCGCGGCACGCAGGTCAGGAGGCCCTTCTCTACCCGATAGCGCGGCGCCTGGAGCTTGCTCTTCGTGACGCGGCCCGAGCCGTCGACGACCAGCTTGACGGTGATCGTGGCGCGCAGGTCGGTGTTCGTCGCGCCCTGGACCACGCAGTCGCGCACGCCGCCGGCCTGGCTGCCGATCGTGCTGTTGATCTCGCCGTCGTCGAGCGGGCGGCCCTCGCCGGCGCCGCCCATGTCGAGCCTGGTCGGCGGGAGCGTGACGTCGTCGCCGCGCCACTCGAGGGCGCGGTCGGCGGCGGTGAGCGTGACCATCGGATCGGTCTCCTCGTAGTACTCCTCGTCGGAGCCACCGCCGGGCGGCGCGACCGTGCCGGGCGGTCGCGGCCGGCGCTTCTTCTTCGGCTTCGCCACACCAGCGTCGCCGGGGACCTGTGCGACGGGCACGCCCGCGTCGATCGGCGCAGAGGTCGTGGCCCCGCCGCCCCACGGTGGGCGCAGCGCGAGATACATTCCACCGGCACCGACGACCAGGCCGATGACGAGCCCGAGCGAACCACGCACCCCACGCTTGTATCACGCGGGAGCCGGCTCGGCCCTTCCGCCGACGATCGCCGTCGGGATCCTGTTCGCTGGCATCGCCACGATGCTCGCGGCCGGCGTCCTCGGAGCCTCGGTGGGCGCACCGATCCTCGCGACCCTGGTCGTCGGCGAGGTCGTGCTCGCCGCGCTGCCGCTGCTCGCGCTGCGGCGGCTCGACCTGCGGCGCTCCGCACTCGGCATCCAGCGCGCGCCGGCGGGCCTGTACGCGGCCGCCGCGCTGCTCGGCGTGTCGTTCTGGTACCTGAACGTGCGGCTGGTCTCGCTGCTGCCGTTCGACGAGACCCGCCTGCGCTCGCTGTCGGGCGTCGTCGAGCAGCCGCCGCTGGTGATCGCGCTGCTCGCGCTCGCCGTCGCGCCGGCGATCGCCGAGGAGATCCTGTTCCGCGGCGCCGTCCAGCGCTCGCTCGCGACGCGGCTGTTCCCGCCGGCGGCGATCGTGCTGACGTCGCTGGTATTCGCCGGCTATCACATGTCGCTGCTCCAGCTCGTGCCGACGTTCACGCTCGCGATCGTGCTCGGCACGCTCGCGCACCGCGGCCGCTCCGTGTTCCCCGCGATGCTCGCGCACCTCCTCAACAACACGATGGCGATCCTGGTGTCGCGCAAGCAGCCCGCCGCGCTCGCCGGCTGGTTCGACGCGCACCCCAGCGCGGCGCTCGCCGCGTGCCTGCTCGCGACCCTCGCGGGGATCGCGATGATCGCCAGGACTCCGGCGTGACGGCGCCGCGCGATCCGAAGCTGCGGTTCTCCACGCTCGCGCTGCGCCGCGAGCTGCCGAGCGACAACCACGAGCTCGCGCCGGTGATCGCGCCGCAGATCACGTCGTACGGGCCACCGGATCGCACGACGACCGAGCTCTCGCTCGCGCTCTCCGAGCTGCCCGACGAGGCGCGGCCCATCACGGTCGCGCGGCTCCTGTTGCCCGACGGCGTGCGCCTCGAGACGCTCGACGTCGAGGTCGCGCGCCCCGAGCTGCCTGGCCGGCTCGGCCGGAAGCACGCGATCGCGCTCACCGTCGTGCTCGTGCCCGAGCCGAAACCCGAGGGTCCGCCCGCCGGCCACTGGGTGTTCATCCCGGTGCTGTCGCACGCGCTCTTCGTGCCGCGCAGCGAGGACCTCGCGAGGCGGATCGCCGACGAGCTCGCGGTCCTGCCGTCCGCGCTCGCGCTCGATCTCGACGGCTGGAAGCGGCTCATCACGTGGGCCAGGCCGTCGCTCGAGCCGATCGACGTCGAGCTCGCGACGACGCCGCTCGCCGAGGCCCACGGCCGCAAGGCGCTCGCCGAGGTCGAGCGCAGGCGCCAGGCGATCGCGACGCTCGACGGCGCCGGCCGCCGCATCGAGCCGCTCGATCCCGCGCCTCCGCTGGTGGGGCGCGAGCCGCTGCTCGCCGAGCTGACCCGCCTGCTCGACGGGCGCGAGCGACGCAGCGTGCTGCTCGTCGGCGACGAGGCCGTCGGCAAGAGCGCGCTCGTCACGGCGTGGGCGGCCGCGCACCCGACGCGGATGATGTGGGCGACCTCCGCGAGCGAGCTGGTCGCCGGCGCCGCGGGCATGGGCGAGTGGCAGGCGCGGGTCGCCGGGGTGCTCGCCGCCGCCGAGACGCTCGACGCGATCCTCTACTTCGACGACTTCGGCGCACTGTTCGCGGACCGCCCGTCGGAGGGCGGGATCGAGCTCGGCGCGGCGATGCGGCGGCACGTGGTGGACCGCCGCGTGCGCGTCGTCGGCGAGCTCACCGCGCCGGCGCTCGATCGCGCGGAGCGGCGCGACGTGTCGCTGATCGGCGCCATGCTCCGCGTCGCGGTGACGCCGACGGATCCCGAGACCACGGTCGCCGCGTGTCGCGCGTGGGCCCTCTCGTGGTCGCGCACGCAGAAGGCGCGCCCGCAGATCGCGGCCGACACCGTGCCGCTCGCGGTCGAGCTCGCGCGGCGCTACCTGCCGTACCGCGCGTTCCCCGGCAAGGCGGTCCGCTTGCTCGAGGAGCTGCGCGTCGCGCACGACTCGTCGCGCGATGCGAGCGGCGTCGGGCCCACCCTCGGCCCGTCGGAGCTGTATGCCGCGTTCTCGTGGTCGACCGGCATTCCCGTCGCCCTGCTCTCGGATGCGAAGGCGCTCGCCCAGGCCGACGTGATCGCCGAGCTGCGCCGCCGGATGATCGGGCAGGACGCGGCCGTACGGCGCGTCGCCGACGCGATCGCCGTCGCGAAGGCGCGCCTGCAACCCGCGGACAAGCCGCTCGCGTCCCTCCTGTTCGTCGGGCCGACAGGCACCGGCAAGACCGAGCTCGCGCGCTCGGTCGCGGCATATCTGTTCGGCAACCCCGACAAGATGGTGCGGCTCGACATGAGCGAGTTCACCGATCCGTGGGCGGCCGAGCGGCTGTTCGGCGGCGACGGCGGCGACGGGCGGCTCACGTCCGCCGTCCGCAGCCAGCCGTTCGGCGTCGTGCTGCTCGACGAGATCGAGAAGGCCCACCCGAGCGTGTTCGACCTGCTGCTCCAGGTGCTCGGCGAGGCGCGACTGACCGACGCGCGCGGCAAGACGACGTTCTTTCACAACGCGATCATCGTGCTCACCTCGAACCTCGGCACGCGCAGCGCCCGCGGCACGCTCGGCCTCGCCCCGGCCGGCGACGAGGAGCAACGCGAGGAGCGCCGCTATCGCGATGCCGTGCTCGCCGCGTTCCGGCCCGAGCTGATCAATCGCCTCGACCAGATCGTCGTGTTCCATCCGCTGACGGCGCCGGAGATCGCGCGGATCGCCGACATCGCGATCACCCGGCTCGCCGAGCGGCGCGGCCTGACGCAGGCCGGCGTGCTGCTCGACGTCTCCCCGCGCGCGCTCGAGGTGATCGCCGAGCGCGGCTTCTCCACCGAGCTCGGCGCGCGCGCGCTGCGGCGCTTCATCGACGCGGCCGTCGTCGCGCCCGCCGCGCGGCTGCTCGCGAAGGCCGGCGCCGAGGGCCACGGCGGGACACTGACCGTGCGCGCCCCCGAGGAGCCCCCGCGCGCCGGCGGCCGCCTCGGCGAGGATGTCGCGACGCTCGCGGTGGCACTGTGGCGGCGCGGCTCGGTCACGGGTCGCCGCATGGTGCGCTCCGCGCTCGCGCTCGGCGGGCTGCGGCGCGACACCGACCGCGAGCTCGCGCACCACGTCGCGATCGGCGTCCGCGACAAGCTCGGCGAGATCGAAGCGACGCTCGCGAGCTCGGCGAAGAAGCCCGACGGCAAGCCCGCGCTGCCCGGCAAGGAGATCGAGCGCCTGTCGCGCGAGCACGCGCGGCTCTCCGGTCTGTGGTCGGCGTGCGTGGCCGCCCAGGGCGAGCTGCGCACCGCCGAGGAGCTGTGCCTCGAGGCGCTCGCGCGGGACATCGACGCCGTCGATCTGCTCGACGGCGCGATCGCGCAGCGCCAGAAGTTCCGTCGCGATCTGTTCTGGCTCCTGACCGCGCTGCGCCCGCAGCGGCCCGGGTGCACGCTGCTCGTGCACTCCCCCGACGCGCGCTCCGCGGTCACCGCGTGGGTGAAGCTCGCGCTCCACGCGGCCGAGCTGCGGGGCTGGCGCGGCACGGTGCACGTGCACGGCGAGCAGGCGCCGGGCTGGAAGCACGCGTGGGGCCCTCCGCACGATCGCGCGAGCGCCGAGAAGCGGCTCGCCGGTCACGCCGAGGCGTGTGTGCTCCTGCGCATCGCCGGCACCGGCTCGGATCTGCTGTTCGGCCTCGAGCAGGGCCTTCATCGCTTCCACGGGCTCGCCGGCGAGGCGTGCCACGCGTGGATCGATCTGCTCGAGCCGCGCGCGGAGATCCAGGATCCCGAGTGGACCGCCCTGCCCGGCCCGCCCGCGATGGCGCGCACGCCGCGAGGTCCCGCGATGCGTGAGGTCCACGTGTCGGGAGAACGCACGCTCGTCGGCGGCGAGGACATCGACGTGCCGTGGGCCGAGCTGCCTCGCCGCCTCGAGGAGGCCGCGATCGTGCGCCTGCTCGCCGCGCACGCGATCAAGGACGGCCTCGACACGCTGTGGTCGTGGGAGCGCCCGCTCCAGGCGGTCGAGACGATGCTGAAGGCGCAGAAGGAGCAACGGCCGTGAGGATCGATCTGACGGTCGGCGTGTACCTGTCGCGCGGCGACGGCGAGGAGCACTGGAAAGCGCTCACGCCCGCGGCGTATCCGGCAGCGGTGTCGGGCCAGGGCGAGGTGCGGCTGCGCGAGCGGATGATCGATCGGCTGCGCGTCGTGCTGCGCACCGCGCCGCCGCTCACGCACGAGCTGTTCCAGCTGCCGGTCGGCACGGAGCTGCTGCGCGTGCCGATCGACTACAAGACCGACACCGGCCGGATCCACGGCGCGGCACCGATGATCGTCGAGCCGCGCTGGGTCAGCGAGCACACCCAGAAGCTCGTCGCGTATCACCCGTACAGCACGCGCGCGTGGCTGGTCGCCGACACGCACGAGGACGTGATGGAGCTCGCGCCGAAGGTGCTGCAGCAGGCGTGGGCCGACTTCGACGACGAGGACGTGGAGGAGCTGCTGTCCGACGGCAAGGACCGGCTGATCCCGATCGCGTTCTCGACCGAGGCGCACTCGCTGCTCGACATGCTGCCGTCGCGCAAGAAGGATCCGCGCGCCGGCGCCGCCCCGCCGCGGCCGGAGAACGTCCTGCAACAGCTCGGCGTCGACGAGACGCGCTGGCTGTCGGCCGGCAGCATCAAGCTCGGCGTGCCGCGGTCGCCGTACCGCGAGCGGCTGTCGTACCTGCTGTCGGGGGCGCGCCCGCGCTCGGTCGCCGTGATCGGCCCCCCGGGCTCCGGCAAGACGTCGCTGATCCGGCAGTGGGTGCACGACCGGCTCGTCGAGGACGGCTTCCCGATCCACAGGAACCTCGACAAGTGCCACCACGTGTGGCGGCTCACCGGCAAGCGGCTGATCGCGGGCATGAGCTACCTCGGCCAGTGGGAGGAGCGCTGCCTGGCCGTCCTCGACGACGCGCGCAAGCACAAGGGGATCCTGTGGATCGAGGACCTCCACCTGTTCGGGCGGCTCGGCCAGTCACGCCAGAGCGAGCGCAGCTTCGCCGACTTCTTCCGCGGGCCCGTGCGGCGCGGCGACCTCGCGGTGATCGCCGAGCTGACGCCGGAGCAGCACGCGCGGCTGGAGCGCGACGCGCCCGGTCTCGCGGAAGCGCTCGCGCCGGTCGTGGTGCCCGCGGCGTCGCCGGCCGAGACCGCGAGCCTGCTGCTCCACGAGATCCGCGGCCTCGAGATCACGCAGAAGGTCGCGCTCCACCCGTTCGCGCCGCGCACCGCGCTCGAGCTCGGTGCCGCCCTGTTCCCGTGGCGCGCGCGGCCCGGCGTCGCGATCGAGATCGTGCGGCGCGTCGCCGAGATCAAGCACGGCGGGGAGGTCGGCCCGAACGACGTGCTCGACCATCTCGCGCGCACGACCGGACTCTCGCCGGCGCTGCTCTCGCTCGACGAGCCGCTCGATCCCGCGGAGGTCGAGGCGTCGTTCGCGACGCGCGTCATCGGCCAGCCCGCCGCGGTGCGCGCCGCGACCGACGTGATCCTGCGCGTGCGCTCCGGCCTCGCCGACCCACACCGGCCGGTCAACGTGATGCTGTTCACCGGGCCCACCGGCACGGGCAAGACCGAGCTCGCGACCGCGATCGCCGAGTACCTGTACGGCGGCGGCGAGCGCCTGCTGCGCCTCGACATGGGCGAGCTGTCGGGCCCCGATGCCGTCGCGCGCCTGATCGGCGACCGCTGGAACCCCGAGGGCCTGCTCACGTCGCGCGTCCGGGCCCAGCCGTTCTGCGTCGTGCTGCTCGACGAGATCGAGAAGGCGCACCCGCAGGCCCTGCACCTGCTGCTCCAGCTGTTCGACGAGGGCCGGCTGACCGATGCGAACGGCGAGGTGGCGAGCTTCGCGAGCGCCGTCGTGATCATGACGTCGAACCTCGGCAGCAAGAACGCGGCGCCGATCGGCTTCGGCGACGTGCGCGACCGGATCCTCGCCGACGTCGCGAAGGCCGTGCGCGAGTTCTTCCCGATCGAGCTGTTCAACCGCATCGACCAGGTCGTTCCGTTCGAGCCGCTGACGCCGGAGGTCGCGGCGAAGGTCGTCGACAAGGAGCTGGCGAAGCTCCTGTCCCGGCGCGGCCTGCGCGAGCGCAACACGTTCGTGTACGCCGGCGCGGCGGTGCGGCGGCGCGCGGTCGCCGACGCGTTCGATCCGCGCTATGGCGCGCGCACGGTGAAGCGCTGGCTCGAGGACAGGATCGGCGGCGCGCTCACCGACCTGCTCGCGACGGCGGCGCCCGCGCGCCTGCGGATCATCCGCCTCGCCGAGGACGCCGGGCAGATCCAGGCATCGCTCGAGCCGCTGCTCGAGCGCGCGCCCCTGCCCGGCACGTACGTCCTCGCGGGCGCGCTCGACCTCGCGACGGCCGCCCTCGAGCCGCCGATCGCGGTGGCGGGTGCGGCGCTCGCGCGCGTGCGGGAGTCCGCGATCCTCGCGCGCGCGAAGGCGGACGCGACCGGAGAGCTGCGCTACTACGTCGACGAGCTCGAGCAGCGCGTCGCCGCGCTCGGCGAGTTGCTGGGCGTCCGCGCCTCGCGCCGCCCCGGGGCCGATGACGACGAACACGACGACGACGGCTTGCGGCTGCGGCGCCACGCGAAGCCGACCCGCCCGACCGCGAGCCGGGACACGCTGCTCGCCGGCATCGCGGAGGCGCTCCTGATCGAGCGCGCGCTGCCGGAGCTGCTCGATCCCGACGCGCACGCGGTGACGGTCAGCGTGTCGCGGGTCGGGCAGACCGCGGACGCCGGCGGGCTCGGGATCGTGGTGCACGCGCTCGCGCTGCCCGGATGGCTCGACGATCACGTCTGGATCGCGACGGAGGGGAAGCCGATCGCGCTGCCCGCGACCTATGACTTCGAGCGCCTCGCCCCGACCCGCCGCGACGCGGCGTTCGTGCTGCGCGGCCTGTTCGTGCGCGCCGCGCTCGAGGGCGAGCACGGCACCTGGATGGTGCGCGCCGCCGCCGCGGAGCCGGACGTGGTGCGCGTCGAGATCACCGGCGGCGCACCGCTGACCGGCGAACAGGTGCTGCGCGCGCGGGCCTCCGGGCGCAGGGAGCTCGAGCGCGTGCTCGAGCACGGCGGCGCGCTGCCGCCGAACCCCGACGTCCTTCTGCCCGTGACGCGTACGCTGACGTACCGGCCGCCGCTGCGCCCCGGCGAGTCGTACGGCGTCGAGATCGAGGACTTCTCGACGGGCTGGGTCGACCACGGGACCGCGCGCGACCTCCGGCACGCGATCCGGCGCGCCTGGCACCTCGCGTGGAGTCGTACGCCGTGACGGCCAGGCCGAGCTTCCGCGTGTTCGTCACGCGCCACCACGGCGGCCTCGTCTCGGCGGTGCTGCTGCGCCGCCATCGCGTGATGTTCGACACGCCGCCGCCCGCCGCGATGGCCGAGGATCTCGAGACCGCGCTCCAGCGCCTCGCGCCGCAAGCGGCGCTGCTCGTCGAGGACGACGCGGCGGATCGCTACCTGTGGAGCGAGCAGCTCGAGCTGCGGCGCATCGACGTCGAGATCCATCCCGGCCGTCCCGATCCGCGCGGCTACGTGATCGCCAGATCCACGGTGCCGATCCGGCTCGGCTATGCGGCGGCGAAGCTCGAGGGCGCCCCGCTCTACCGCGTGCTCGTGCCGCGGTTCGATTACTCGTTCGTCACCGAGGACCTCGGTGCGGTGCCCGACACGATCCGCTCGCTCGTGTTCGCCGCGCTCGTCGGCGACGCCACCGCGGCGCTCTACGACGTGCGGCGAGAGGTCGACGAGGAGATCGTCGAGTGGAGCCCGATCGAGGCCGCGGGCAAGCAGAAGAACGAGAACGACGACGCCGACGATCCGAAGCCGACGCTCGAGGAGGTCGCCGAGGACTGGGTCGGCCTCGCGCGTGCGGGACGGCTGCGCGCCACCGTCGGCGTCGATCCGGTGTTCGACGCGCACGCGAAGCTCCTCGAGGATCCGAAGCTGCCGAGCCTGCTGCTCGTCGGGCCGCGCGGCAGCGGCAAGACCGCGTTCGTGCGCCGCCTCGCGCGCGGGCTGCTCGAGCGCGGGCGCGGCGGCGGCGTCCGGGCGCGGCTGTGGGCGACGAGCGCGGATCGGATCGTCGCGGGCATGGTCTACCTCGGCATGTGGCAGCAGCGCTGTCTCGCGATCGCCGGCGAGATGAGCGACTCCTCCGACCTGCTCTACGTCGATCGCCTCGCCGACATCCTGACGCCCGCGGCCGACGGAGCGTCCATCGCGGACCTGCTCGCGCCCGGCGTGATCGCCGACGAGCTCACGCTGATCGCCGAGTGCGACGAGGCCGAGCTCGTGAGGGCGCGCCAGAAGGCGCCCGCGCTCGTCGACGCGATGCGCGTCGTGCGGATGCCGGAGGCGACGTCCGCGCAGACCATCGCGCTCCTCGAGCCGTATGGCCAGCGCCTCTCCCCGCCCGTCGCGGTCACGCACGACGCCTCGCGCCGTCTGGTCGAGCTCCTCGCCGCGTTCCGGCGCGACACCGCGTTTCCCGGCAAGGCGCTCGCGTTCATGGACTACCTCGCGACGCGGCCGGCGAAGAAGGAGCCGCTCTCGCTCGGCGAGGTCACCGAGGCGTTCGGCGCGTGGTCCGGCCTCCCCGTCGACCTGCTGTCGCCGGAGCGGGCGCTCGATACGAAGGCGATCGCGGCCGCGCTCGCGAAGGGCGTCGTCGGTCAGGACCACGCGTGCGAGGTCGCGGCGCGCGTGATCGCGCGGCTCAAGGCCGGCCTCGACGATCCGCAGCGCCCCGTCGGCACGCTGCTGTTCGCGGGCCCGACCGGCGTCGGCAAGACCGAGCTCGCGAAGCAGCTCGCGCGTTATCTGTTCGGCGATGCCGAGCGCCTCGTGCGCGTCGACATGAGCGAGCTCGTCACCGGCGCCGCGATCGCGCGCCTCATCACGCCGTCTCCGTCGGGGACGTCGCTCGCCGATCGGATCCGCCGCCAGCCGCTGTCGGTCGTGCTGTTCGACGAGATCGAGAAGGCGGATGCCGCCGCGTTCGATCTGCTGCTCGGCATCGTCGGCGACGGCCGCCTCACCGACGCGCTCGGCCGACTCGTCGACTTCCGCATGTCGCTCATCGTCATGACCACGAACCTCGGCGCCGCGGATCCGAAGCCCGCCGGCTTCGCGTCGCAGGAGCCGTCGGTCGATCACGGCGCCGCGATCCGCGCGTTCTTCCGGCCCGAGCTGATCGGCCGCATCGACTCGATCCTCGCATTCCGCCCGCTGCCGGCCTTTGCGCTCGAGCGCATCGTCGACCTCGAGCTCGACAAGCTCCGGGCGCGGCCCGGCCTCGTCGCGCGCAACCTCCGGCTCGAGATGTCGCCCGCGGCCCGCGCGCGCCTCGCGATCCTCGGCCACGATCCGAAGCTCGGCGCGCGCCCGCTGCGCCGAACGATCGAGGATCACGTCGTGGCGCCGCTTGCGGATCGGATGTCGCGTAGTCCGGCCTGGCGCGACGCAACGGTGCGAATTCAGGCGGCTTCCGAGCCCGGTCCCGCCGATCTCACGATCCCGTGAGGCCTTTGTAATGCCGACAACGCGCGCCGACGATTTGCGATCCCTGCTACACTTATCTCGTGCCTGACCCGAAGCGCGTTCTCTGGTACCTCCGCAAGGTTCCTCTCCTCGCGGATCTGGGGCCGGACGCGATCGCCCGGATGGCCGAGCGCGTGGAGCTGCGCGAGGCGCGGCGCCGCGACGTCGTGTACCTGCCCGGCGATCCGGGCCGCTCGCTGTTCTTCGTGCACGGCGGCCGCATCAAGGTCAGCAAGGTCACGCGCGACGGCAAGTCGCTGACGCTCGCCTATCACGGCCCCGCCGAGCTGTTCGGCGATTCGTGCTTGCTCGACGGTGGCCCGCGCACCGAGATGGCCGAGGCCGTCGAGAACGCGCTGCTCTCCGAGATCGATCGCGTTCACTTCGAGGAGCTGATCCACAGCCACCCGGCGCTCGGCCTCGCGATGACGCGCCTCATGATCGTTCGCCGCCGCGAGCTCGAGAACAAGGTCGAGGCCCTCGTGTTCCGCGACGTCTCGTCCAAGCTCGCCGAGCTGCTCGTCAAGCTCGCCTCCGAGTACGGCGTCGACGACGCGCGCGGCACCCTCGTCGCCCTCAAGATCACGCACCAGGAGCTCGCGAACCTGATCGGCTCCACGCGCGAGACCGTGTCGCTCACGCTCTCGCAGTTCAAGCGCAAGCGCCTGATCCAGACGGAGGGGCGCAAGGTCATCATCTCGGACTCCGACGCCCTCAAGGCGCTCTACTGATGCTGGAGCACGTCTCGATACGGTCGTGGACCCTCGCGAGCCTCGCGCTGGGCTTCCTCGTGGCGTTGTGCCTCGCGATCGCGCCGAAGCCGAGCTGCGCGCGCGTCCAGCACGACGCCTCTGCGCTCGTGCAGAGCGCGCGGGAGCCGTCGGCGCGCGAGCAGGCGATCGAGGACGAGCTCGCGATCGCCGAGGGGACGATCACGGGCTACATCGACGCGGACGTCGCCCGCTTCGAGGCTGCGCGGCGCGCGACCCTGCTCGACGACACCGGCCGGTATCGCGAACGAATCGAGCGATCAGGGCAGATCTATCGCTGAGCCGCCGCGCGGCGCACGACCATCTGCGCCGCGAGCTCGAGCGAGCGCTGCATCGAGACGAAGCGCGCGACGCCCTTGCCGGCGATGTCGTAGGCGGTGCCGTGATCCGGTGACGTGCGGACGATCGGCAGGCCGAGCGTCGTGTTCACCGCCTCGTCGAAGTCGACGAGCTTGACCGGGATCAAGCCCTGGTCGTGGTACTGCGCGACGAGCACGTCGTACGCGCCCTGCGCGGCGTCGCGGAACGCCGCGTCGGGGACGAGCGGGCCGCGCAGCACCGCCGGCGGCAGCGGGGCGAGCGCCGGGGCGATGATCGCGAGGTCCTCCTCGCCGAGCAGGCCGCCCTCGCCCGCGTGCGGGTTGAGCCCCACGACGCCGATCCGCGGCGCGGCGATGCCGAAGTCACGGCCCATCGACTCCGCCACCAGCTCGATCGTCGCGCGCAGCGAGGCCGTGGTCAGCGTCCGCGCGACCTGCGCGAGCGGCACGTGCACCGTCGCGAGCGCGACCTTGAGCCGCGGGCCGGCGAACAGCATGACGACGTGCTTCGCGCCGAGGCGCTCGGCGAGCATCTCGGTATGGCCGGGGAACGCGAAGCCGGCGCGCTTCGCCCAGGTCTTCGAGATCGGCGCGGTGACGATGCCGTCGACCTCCTTGCGCGCCGCGGCGGCGACGGCGGCCTCCAGGTAGCCGACCTGCGCGGCGCCCGAGCGCTCGTCGGGGTCGCCGGCGATCGCGGCCTCGCCGGTGCCCTCGCCGCGGATGTCGAGGCCGTGCGGGAGCGCGACCCCCATCGCGCGGGCACCGCGCTCGAGCGGGCCACGGTCGCCGAACACCACGAGCTGTCCCAGCAGCGAGCCGGGCGCCGCGGCGAGCGCAGCGGCGACGATCTCGGGACCGATACCGGCCGGGTCACCTAACGTCAGGGCGAGCACGACGCCAGCGTACCGTTCGCGCCGGGGGTTCGCCGAGCCCGCGAGGCGAGAACGTTCGCCGAGCCCGCGAGGCGGCAGGCATTCGACGAGCCAGCACCTCCGTTATTCGGATGTCGTGACTCCTCCCACGGGGGCCAGCACGAGTGCTTGCCACGGCGGGCGGAGTCGTTCATCCAATAGGAATGCGCCTCCTCGCCACGCTCGTGCTCGCTGCCGCCGCCGGCTGCGCGGGCGCCGAGGCGATGACCGGCACCTCCGCGGGGCCCGCCGCGGCCCCGCCGACGCGCCACGAGCTCGGGCTCAACCCCGGCGAGGCCATGGCGTTCGAGGTGCGGCTCGCCGGCGTGCTCGCCGGCGAGGCGCAGCTCGCAGTCGGCGAGATCGGCGAGGTCGACGGCAAGAAGGCGATCGTCGTGCGCTCGCACGCCGCGACCGCCGGCGCGGCCGCGCTGATCAAGAAGATCTCCGACGACGCGACGACGACGATCGACCTGGAGTCCGGCCGCCCGCTCACGCTCGAGACCCTCGTCATCCACGGCGACAAGCAGATCTCGGCGACCGCGACGTTCAAGGGCTCGACGGCGGTCGTGAAGTACCAGCGCACCGGTGATCCGATCGCCAAGGCGGTCACGCTCGACTTCCGCGGCGCGCCCGTTCACGACGCGCACACCGCGATGGCGCAGCTGCGCGGCTGGAAGGGCAAGAAGGGCGAGACGCGCACCGTGTACGTGGTCGGCGGCCGCCGGCTGTGGCGGATCGATCTGACCTACGCAGGCGAGGAGAGCATCGGCTCCGCGCTCGGCAATCGCCGCGCGGTCGTGTTCGACGGCAAGTCGTACCGCGCGCGCAACGACATGACGATCGACGGCACGAAGCCGGCCCGCACGTTCAAGGTCTGGCTGTCCGACGACGCCGACCGGGTCCCGCTGAAGGTCACCGCGGCGACCGAGCTCGGGGACATCTCGATGGACCTGCTCGACTACCAGCGCTGAGTCGCGTCAGTCGGTATCTCAGTCGTCCCAACCCTCGCTCGCGCGCTTGGAGCGCGCGAGGGGCTTGATCGGCTCGCTCGTCGCCGCACGGATCGGCGGCGGCGGCTCGGGCGGAGCACGCGGCGGCTCGGGCGCCCGCGGAGGCTCCGGCTCCTCGCCGCGTGTCATCGTGATCACGGGCTCGTCCTCGGCCGCCGATGGCACGCCGTCATCGGGCTCGTCGGCCTGCATCTCGATGACGATCTCGGGCTCGCTGGGCGCCCGCGGGAACGTGGTCGGGACACCCACGGGCGGGGTCGCGGCGCGCCCGAGCGAGACCACGGTCTCGACGGTCCGCGACGACGGCACGGCGACCGGGGGCGGCAGCGTCGCGGCGCGCCCGATCGCGCTCGTCGATAGGCTCGGATCCGATGCCGCTGCCGAGACGACCTTCATGTTCGGATCGGTCGTCGCGTTGCCGAGCGCCTGCATGGTCGGATCGGTCGGCGCCTGCGCGATCGTCTTGCCGTGCGGATCGACCTCGAGCGTGGGTCGCACCGAGCGCGGCTTCTTCGCCGCGATGATCTGTCCGAGGCGGTCGAGCAGCGCCTCGCCGAGCTCGCTGTCGTCCTCGCACAGCTCGC
Organism: Myxococcales bacterium; assembly: GCA_016794545.1. Taxonomy (GTDB): domain Bacteria; phylum Myxococcota_A; class Polyangia; order Haliangiales; family Haliangiaceae; genus JABFXX01. The sequence continues at coordinate 32,301 of JAEUJX010000275.1, read as the reverse complement.
GGAAGTCGTCGCTCCTGATCGCGACGCCGCGCACCTCGGTCTTCGCGACCGCGAGCCCCTCCTTGTCGGGGATCTTGCTGCCGCCGATCAGCGACTCGGGATAGAGGAACGCGCCGGGCCCGCACGGCTCTCCCTCGTACTGGACCTCGCCCTCGACGACGATCCACGCGACGCGATCGCCGAGCGTGTGCGCGGGCAGTACCTCGCCGGGCGCGTGATCGCGCGGGATCGCGATGCGCAGCGCACGCAGCCGCTGCTGCGGCGTGACCTTCTCGCTCCAGATCTCGCACAGGCTGATCGACAGGTCATCGCGGCGGCGCTGCTCCGCCGGCACGGGGGTCTCGCCGGCCTCGAGCACGCGCACCACGATCGCGGTCGCGTTGTCGCCGCCGCCGCGCTCGAGCGCGAGGTCGACGAGCTTCTGGGCGGCGCGCGCCGGGCTGGGCTGCTTCACCAGCACCTCGCCGACCTCGTTCTCCGGCACGTACTCGCTGATGCCGTCGCTGCACAGCATGAACCGGTCGCCATCGGCGAGCGGCACGACGAACGTCGAGACCTTGCACTCGGTCCCGATCCCGAGCGCGTTGGTCAACATGCTCCGGAACCGCGCGCCGTCACCCGTCACGTCGACGTCGATGCCGGCGGCGAGCAGCCGCTGGAGCAGCGTGTGGTCCTCGGTCAGCTGCATCGCGATGCCGTCGCGCACGATGTACGCGCGCGAGTCCCCGCAGTGCGCGAACACCAGCTCGTTGCCCACCACGATCGCGCCGACGAGCGTGGTCCCCATGCCCTGCTTGGTCGGGTCGCGCACGCCCTCGGCGAGGATCGCGTTGTGCGCGGCGATCACGCCCTCGCGCAGCGACGCGATGAGCTGCTTCTTCGCGATCGCGGTGCCGCGATCCAGCCACACGTCCGCGACCTCGGCGGTGTCCGAGTGCGACCACCGCTCGCGGATCGTCTTGATCGCGATCGCGCTGGCGACCTCCCCCGCCGCGTGCCCGCCCATTCCGTCGCACACCAGGAACAGCCCCAGGTCCTGGTCGAAGAAGAACGCATCCTCGTTGTGCTCGCGCACGTTCCCCACGTGCGTCACGGCAGCGCCAACGATCGAGGCTCGCCCCGCCACGGTCTCTTGACTCTACCCTAACCCCGCATCTTGTAGCCGACGTTACGGACGGTCTCGATCACGGACCCCATGTCGCCGAGCTTCGAGCGCACCCGGCGCACGTGGATGTCGACCGTGCGCGTGCCACCGGCGTAGCGATAGCCCCACGCGCGCTCGAGCAGCGCCTCGCGCGTGAACACGCGGCCGCGGTGCTGCGCGAGGAACCGCAGGAGCTCGAACTCCTGGTGCGTGAGCTCGATGCGACGGCCGGCGATCCGGACCTCGTAGCCGGCGATGTCGATCACGAGGTCATCGATCTTCAGCACCTCGTCGGAGCCGAACGTCGCCGTCTTCCAGTCGAGCTGCCGCATCCGCCCGTAGAGCTCGGCCGGCACGAGCGGCATCAGGACGAAGTCGTCGAAGCCGATCGAGAAGTCCAGTGACGGCAGCCGCGCCACCGTCACCGCGAGCAGGATCGGCACCTCGATCAGAGGACCCTCGTCGCGCAGGCGCTTGATGGTCTTCTGCGCGCGCGGCACGTCGTCGCCCGCCTCGACCACCACGACCGCCGGTGGCTTGTCCGCCAGCTCGTCGAGATCGAGGCCACCGAGGTCGAACCGCCCGAGGGTGACCCGGCACCCCAGCTCCGCGAGAATCGCGGAAACCGATCCCGGCTCCAGGGCGGTGTCGGGGTCGCCACAGATCACGACGGCACGCACGCCAGGCCAGTGATGCGCTGCGCCGCGCTCCCGGGTCAAGCCGTTCGTAACGTGTACTTCACGGTCGCACCCCCGAGCCGCCCTCACCCCTATTGCCAGGCCCTCGGAACATGTAAGAATTGGAGCTGGATGGAAGAGTTCCACTGCTCCTTCTGCGGAAAGCAGCGGCGCGAGGTGCGAAAGCTCATCAGCGGGCCGCGCGTCTTCATTTGCGATCAGTGCGTGACTCTGTGCAACGACATCCTCGCGAAGGAGGAGGCGTCGGAGCGTCCGAAGTACCCGCCGCCGCGCGCGATCGTCGAGGAGCTGGACCGCTACGTCGTGGGCCAGAAGGACGCCAAGCGCGCCCTCGCCGTCGCCGTGTACAACCACTACAAGCGCATCGGGCTCCGCGGCAAGCAGACCGATGTCGAGCTGCAGAAGGGCAACATCCTGCTGATCGGGCCCACCGGCTCCGGCAAGACCCTCCTGGCACAGACGCTGGCGAAGAAGCTGGACGTCCCGTTCGCGATCGCCGACGCCACCACGCTCACGGAGGCCGGCTACGTCGGCGAGGACGTCGAGAGCGTCGTGAAGGCGCTGTTCCGGGCCGCCGGCGGCGACGTCGAGAAGACCGCGCGCGGCATCATCTGCATCGACGAGATCGACAAGATCGCGCGCAAGGGCGGCACGCCGTCCCCCACGCGCGACGTCTCCGGCGAGGGCGTGCAGCAGGCGCTGCTCAAGATCCTCGAGGGCAAGACCGCGACGATCACCCCCGACGGGGCGCGCAACCGCCCGCAGCAGGAGCTGATCCAGATCGACACGACGGACATCCTGTTCATCTGCTGCGGCGCCTTCAACGGCCTCGAGGACATCGTCCGCCGCCGCACCGGTCAGCGCGGCCTGGGCTTCGGCGCCCAGATGTCCACGGCCGAGGACGACAAGGACCAGCTCCGCCGGCAGGCCCGCACCGAGGATCTGATCAAGTTCGGCATGATCCCCGAGTTCATGGGCCGCCTGCCCGTGATCGTCTCGTGCGACGCGCTCGACGTCGAGGCGCTCACCGAGGTGCTGTGGAAGCCGAAGAACGCGCTGGCGAAGCAGTACCATCGCCTGTTCGAGCTCGAGGGCGTGAAGCTGAACTTCCGCCCCGACGCGCTCACCGCGATCGCCGAGGAGGCCTCGCGCCGGAACTCGGGCGCCCGCGGCCTGCGCGCGATCCTCGAGGAAGTGATGCTCGACGTGATGTACGAGATCCCGTCGCTGACCGGCGTGAAGGAGTGCGTCGTGACCCGCGAGGTCGTCGAGCACCGCGCCCGGCCCGAGCTCGTGCTCGAGTCCAAGGCCGCGTCGTAGCCGTCCCGGAGCGCGAGCTCTGCGTCCGGTGGGGCCCCGTTCGCCTTGTCAGCGCGCGCCCGGGGCTGAGAGCATCGGTGCATGCGCGTTGGCCGTGTCCTGGGTGTGATGGTGTCACTCGGTTTGTCGGTCGCGGCCTGCGGCGACGATGGCGGGACCACCCCGCTCGAGCCGTGCCGCGCCGACCAGCGCGTGCAGGGGGGAGCCTGCGTACCGTGCGCGGCCGGCACCACGAACGCGGCCGGCGACGACCCCGGCGGTGCCGACACCAGCTGCGACGCGGTGAAGTGCGCACTCGACCAGCACGTCGTCGCGCACGCCTGCGCCGCGTGCGCACCGGGCTCGACGAACGCGGCCGGCGACGACGCCTCGGGCGCCGACACGACGTGCGACGGCACCGTGTGTGGTGCGGATCAGCGCGTCGCCGCGCACGCGTGCGTCGCGTGTCCTGCGGGCTCCACGAATGCCGCGGGTGACGACGCCGCCGGCACGGACACCACGTGCGACGCCACCCTGTGCGCCCTGAACCAGCGCGTCGCGGCGCACGCCTGCGTCGCCTGCGGAGCGGGCTCCACGAATGCCGCCGGTGACGACGCGAGCGGCGCGGACACCGCGTGCGATCCCACGCTGTGCCCCGCGAACCAGCGCGTGGTCGCGAACGCCTGCGTCGCCTGCGCGCCGGGCTCCACGAACGCCGCCGGCGACAACGCGTCGGGCCCCGACACCACCTGCGATCCGACGCTGTGCCCCGCGAACCAGCGCGTGGTCGCGAACGCCTGCGTCGCCTGCGCGCCGGGCACCGCGAACGCCGCCGGCGACGATGCGACCGGCGCCGACACCACCTGCGATGCCGTCCTGTGCGCGCTCGATCAGCGGGTGGTCGGCAACGCCTGCGTCGCGTGCCCGCCGGGCACCACCAACGCCGCCGGCGACGACGCCTCGGGCGCGGACACGACGTGCGAGCCCTGGCTGTGCGCGGCGGATCAACGCGTGCTCGCGAACGCCTGCGTCGCCTGCCCGCCCGGCTCGACGAACGCCGCCGGTGACGACGCCTCCGGCGCGAACACCTCGTGCGATGCCACGCTGTGTGCCACCGACCAGCGCGTCCTCGCGAACGCCTGTGTCGCCTGCCCGCCCGGCTCGACGAACGCCGCCGGCGACGACGCGACCGGGGCGAACACCACGTGCGATGCCACGCTGTGTCCCGCGAACCAGCACGTCGTCGCGAACGCGTGCGTGACGTGCCCGGCGGGAACGACGAACGCCGCCGGTGACGACGCGTCGGGGGCGAACACCACGTGCGACGCCACCCTGTGTCCCGCGAACCAGCGCGTCGCGAGCAACGCGTGCGTCGCGTGCCCGGCGGGTACCACGAACGCCGCCGGCGACAATGCCGCGGGCCCCGACACCACGTGCGATGCCACGCTGTGCGCCGTCGACCAGCACGTGGTCGGCAACGCCTGCGTCGCATGCGGCCCGGGCACCACGAACACCGCCGGCGACGACGCCTCGGGAGCCGACACCGCGTGCGATGTCATCCTGTGCGGCGTCAACGAGCGCGTGCAGCTGAACGCCTGCGTCGCGTGTCCCGCGGGCGAGAGCAACGCCTCGGGCGACGACGCGACCGGCCCCGACACCGCGTGCGCGCCGTTCGCGATCCTCCGGCTCTCGGAGGTGTCACCGAACCAGACCGGAGGCCGCGACCTCGTCGAGCTCCAGGTCCTCGCGAACGGCACGCTCGGCGGCATCGCGATCGCGCAGGACGGTGTCCCGCTCACCGTGCTCCCCGAGCTCGTCGTCAACACCGGCGATCTCGTCGTCGTCCACTTCAATCCGCCGACCGGCGTGACGACGGAGCTGACCACCCAGACCGCGTGTGCCGACGCGGCCTGCTACGTAGGAGCCTGGGACGTCAACGCCGGCACCACCGCGATCACGTACTCGCGGCGCGTGCTCGCGGTCGTCGATCCGTACGGAGACAACCAGGACGTCGCGGCGTTCAGCGACCTCGGCACCTCGCCGAGCACGTACCCCGCGCAGGTCCAGGCGGTGCAGACCTCCGGCGACTGGCTGCCCCCGAGCTGCGGCGGTGCGCCGTGCACCGACGCGACGAGCCCGAGCGCGAACGACGTGTCGGTCGACTGGAGAGGCGCCGGCACCGGGCCGGGGAACGCGTCGGTGCAGCGCGACTCCAGCATCGACACCGACACGAAGGTGGACTGGAGGGTGCTGCCCGGGACGATCGGCGTCGCGAATCCCGGGCTGTGCGGGCTCAACGAGCGCGTGGACGCGAACACCTGTGTCCCGTGTCCGACGGGCGAGAGCAACGCCGCGGGCGACGCTCCGAGCGGGCCGGACACCGCGTGCGACGTGGACGCGGTGCTGCGACTCACCGAGGTCGCGCCCAACCAGAGCGGCGGCCGCGACTTCGTCGAGCTGGTGGCGCTCACCGGCGGCACGATCCGCAGCTTCACGATCGACCAGGCCGGCATCCCGCTCGCCACGCTCCCCGACATCACGGTCAGCGCGGGAGCGATCGTCGTCGTGCACCTGACCCCCGGTCCCGGCGTGACCACGGAGCTGACCTCGCCGGCCGCGTGCACCGATGCCGCGTGTTACGGCGGAGCCTGGGACGTCGCCGGCGGTGCCACGGGCATCACGTACACGCGCCACGTGATCGCCGTCGTCGACTCGTACCGGCGGATCCAGGATGCCGCGGCGTTCAGTGACCTCGGCACGTCGCCGGCGGCGTATGCCGGCGAGCTCCAGGATGTCCAGCTCGCCGGCGCGTGGCAGCCCTCCACGTGCGGCGTGACGCTGTGCACCGACGCGTCCACGCCGAGCGCGAACGACGTATCGGCCGACTGGAGGGGCGCCGGCACCGTGCCCGGCGCCGCCTCGGTCCAGCGCAGGTCCCTGATCGACACCGACGCGAAGGCCGACTGGGGTGTCGTGCCGGGCACGCTCGGCGTCTTCAACCCCGGGCCGTGTCTGGCCAACGAGCGGGTGGTCGCGAACGGCTGTGTCGCGTGTCCCGCCGGTCAGAGCAACCTCCCCGGCGACAACCCGGCGGGCGGGGACACCACGTGTGATGTGTCGGCGATCCTGCGGATCTCGGAGGTCGCGCCGGCCCAGACCAGCAGTCGCGACCTGGTCGAGCTGGTCGTGGTCGCGGGCGGCACCATGCGCGACCTCACGCTCCGGGAGGACGGCGTCGTGCTCGCCACCCTCCCCGACGTGATGGTCAGCGCCGGTCAGCTCGTCGTCGTTCACCTGAACCCGGTGGTCGGAGCGACGACCGAGCTGGCCACGCAGACCAGCTGCGCCGATTCCACGTGTTACGCCGGAGCCTGGGACGTCAACGGCGGCACGACCGGCATCACCTACTCGCGCAAGGTGCTCTCGGTCGCGGATGCCGTCGGCAACACGCAGGACGCCGCGGCGTTCAGCAACTTCAACGCCGGAAACACGCCGGGGGCCTACCCCGACGAGCTCGCGGTGGTGCAGGCCGCGGGCCAGTGGCTGCCGTTCGACTGCGGCGGCGTCCGCTGCGATGACACGACGACCACGCCGAGCGCGAACGGGGTCTCGGTCGACTGGAGAGGCCTCGGGACCGCGCCCGGCTCTGCCTCGGTGCAGCGCGGCTCGACGGTCGACACCAACACGAAGGCCGACTGGGAGGTCGCCCCCGGAACGTTCGGCATCTTCAACCCCGGACCGTGCGCGGCCAACGAGCACGTGGTGGCGAACAGCTGCGTCGCGTGCCCCGCCGGTCAGGGCAACGTCGCCGGCGACGATCCCGCGGGCGCCGACACCGCGTGCGATCTGATCGCGATCCTCCTGCTCACCGAGGTCGCGCCGGCGCAGACCAGCAGCCGCGACCTCATCGAGCTCGTGGTGGTGGCCGGCGGCACGATGCGCGACATCACGATCCGCGAGGGCACCACGCTGCGCGCCACGCTCCCCGACGTCACGGTCAGCGCGGGCCAGGTCGTCGTCGTTCACCTGACCCCGGACGCCACCACGACCACGGAGCTCGTCACGCCCTCCGACTGCACCGATAGTACGTGCTACGGCGGAGCGTGGGACGTCCGTGGCGGGGCGGCCGGCATCGCCTCCACGCGGGTGACGCTGTCGGTCTTCGCCCCCGGTGGGGGCTACCAGGATGCCGCGGCGTTCACCAACATCATCGGTTCGTCGATGACCTTCCTCGGCCAGCTCCAGACGCTGATCACCGCGGGAGAGTGGACCCCGAGCTGCGGAGCCACGCCCTGCACCGACGATCCGCTCTCCCCGCCGACCGCGAACGACGTCTCCGTCGACTGGAGCACGGTCACCGGCGGGACGCCGGGGTCCCCGTCGGTGCAGCGCCTCACGTCGGTCGACACCGATGCCAAGGCCGACTGGGGCGTCGCCGCGCAGACGTTCGGCACGGCACCGCCGTAGCCGCGCGTCAGCGCGCCGCGAGCGCCTCGAGCAGCTTGCGGCGCGTGATCGGCTTGGCGACGAGCGCGAGGACGCCCAGATCGCGGGCGCGCCGCCGGTGCTCGGGGTTCGCGCGCGACGTGATGATCACGATCGGCGTCGATGCGAACCGCTCGTCCTTGCGCAGGCGCGCGATCAGATCGAACCCGCCGAGCTCCGGCATCTCGAGGTCGGTGACCACGAGGTCGTAGCGGAGCTGGCGGGTCATCTGGAGCGCGCGGGCCCCGTCCTCGGCGACGTCGACGATCCAGCCCTCGCGCCCGAGCATGCTGGTCATCGCCTCGCGGATCGCGCGCGAATCGTCGACGACGAGCGCGCGGCCGGCGAGCACGACCGGCGCCGAATCGCCGGCGGACATCACCTCGCTCGGCGCGTCGGGGTACGCGCGGCGCACGAGCTGCGCCGGATCGAGGATCAGCTGCACCTTGCCGCTGCCGCTGATCGTCGCGCCCGCGTAGAGCTGGAGCGGCGCGAGCAAGGGGCCGAGCGGCTTGATGATGATCTCGCGCGGACCGACGAGCTTGTCGACGGAGCACACGAGGCTCTTGCCGGCGAACGACACCACCACGCCGGGCCGGCGGTCGAGGCCGGTCGTCGAGCCGAGGAGGTTCTCGAGGCGTAGCACGGGCACCTGCTCGTGCCGCACCTGCGCGACCGTCGCCGCGGGCTCGACCGTGATCGTGTCGACGACGTGCACGTTCGGGATCGCGTAGACCTGCCCGCCGACCTTGAACAGCATCGCCTGCGCGAGCGCCGTCGACAGCGGCAGCCGGAGCGAGAACGTCGTGCCCCTGCCCTGCACCGACGAGACCTTGACCTCGCCGCCCAGCTTCGACACGGTCTCGCGCACGAGGCCGATACCGATGCCACGGCCCGCGAGCTCGTCGGCATCGCCGCGGCTCGACACGCCGGTGCCGAGCAGCGCATCGAGGATCTCGGAGTCGTTCGCGAGCTGCGCGCGCGTCTGGCTCCACCGGCCGGTGGCGACCAGGCGATCGCGCAGCGCAGACGTGTCGATGCCGCGGCCGTCGTCGGAGACCTCGAGCACGAGGAGGTTGCCGTCCTGGCGCGCGCGGATCGTCAGCGTCGCGGTCGCCGGCTTGCCGCGCGCCGCACGCTCCTCGGGCGGCTCGACGCCGTGCGCGACGGCGTTGCGGAGCAGCTGCGTGATCGGATCGACGAGCTGCTCGGCCACCGCCTTGTCGAACTCGGTGTCCTCGCCGAGCGTGCGCAGCTCGACGTGCACGCCGGTGGCGCGGCGCAGCGCGCGCAGCGTGCGAGCGGCGTGCAAGAACAAGTTTCGGGCGGACTCCATGCGGATCCGCGTGAGGCCCTTCTGGAGCTCGCCGATCGTGCGGCGCAGCGCCTCGATCTCGTCGAGCAGCGCCGCGGTGGTCTGGGACAGCAGCGCGGCCTGGCTCGCGAGCTCGCCCTCGGCGTGGGCAACGGACGTGCGGTCGAGCTGCGCCGGAGCGTCGAGCGTGTCGTGCAGGCTCTGCCGCGTGCGCGCGAGGTCGCGCGCGAGCGTGCGCAGCAGCTGGACGCGGCGCTCGATGCGCGTGCGATCGAACAGGAGCTCGCCCGCGCTCGACATCAGATCTTCGATCCGCTCCGGCTCGACGCGCAGATACGCCTTCGGTTCGGGGGCCGGACCCGCATCCGACGGAGGCTCGAGCACGGTCTCCGGCGGCGGCTCGACGAACGGCGGCGGCAGCGACTGCGACCGCCGCTCCGGGCGCACGATCTGGTCGATCTGATCCCGGATCGTCTCGACGGCGGTCTCGCTCCCTGGCTCGCCCGCGACCTCGAGGTACGCGCGCAGCGCATCGGTCACCTCGACCAGCAGATCGGCCGTGTGCGGCCGCCACGGGCTCGGCTCGCGGCCGATCGCGGCGAGCGCGCTCTCGAGCCGGTGCGAGAGGTCGACCATCGCGTTCAGGCCGACGGTGCCCGCCGCGCCCTTCAGGGTGTGCGTCACGCGCATCATCTCGGTCAGCGCGTCGGGCGTCGGCTTCGCGGTGCCACCGGCGAGCACCCGCGTCGTGACGGTCTCGAGCGCATCCTGCGCCTCGGCCTTGAACAGCTGGCGCAGCATCGCCAGCTCGTCCGCGTCGAAGTCGAGCTCGCCCTCGCTCATGACGCCGGGACCGCGGGGGCCACGCTCACCGCCGCCGCCGTCGTGATCAGCTCCGTGGCGCGCCGCACCAGCACCGCCGGATCGAGCAGCGTCAGCGGACGGCCCCGCGCGTCGACGATCGCGCCCGCCGACTCGACGAGCGAAGCGACGTGGTCGATCTGATCGACACGCAGGGCACACACGGTGCCCTCGAGCTCGAGCACGAGCGCGCCATCGCCCTGGCGCGCGCCGGCCCCCGGCGGGTGACCGAGCAGCGCCGCGACGTCGAGCACCGGCAGGATCGTGCCGTGCAGGTTGCACACGCCCGAGAGCGCCGCCGGCGCCGTCGGCACCCCGGTCACGAACCCGAGGCTGACGACCTCGCGCACCCAGCGAAGCTCGAGCGCGTAGCGCACGCCGCCGATCGTGAACACGATGACGTTGCGCAGCTCGGCCACGGTGCGCAGCATACCAGCTGCGCGACCATGCTAGCGGCCGCGCTTCTTGCCCTTCGACTTGCCCATGGCCGCGCCGGCGCGATGCGACACGCCGAGCCGCAGCTTGCCGCCCGCGCTCGAGGTCGCCGCCTTGCCGCCGCCGCTGCGCGACGGCCGTCCGGCGCGCTCGTCGCGGTCGTAGCGCTCGACGCGCTCGACGCGCTCGGGCCGTTCGCGGCGATCCGTGCGGCCGCGCGCCGCGCGATCGATCTCGCGCCCCGCCTTCTTCTGCTTCGCCAGCCCGACCCGCGGGTTCGCCTCGAGTCGCGGCTTCGCCTTGTTGCTCGACGCGGTCGCGAGCAGCGTGAAGTCGATGCGGCGCCGGATCACCGAGACGTTGTTGACCTGGACCTTGACCCTGTCGCCGAGCTCGATCGCGCGGCCCGTCCGCGCCCCGGTCAGGCGCATGTGGACCTCGTCGTACTGCCACTGCTCGTCGCCGAGCGAGTCCAGCTTGATCAGGCCCTCGACGTACGGCTCGTCGATCTCGACGAACGCGCCGAAGCTCGTCACCGCCGACACGGTGCCCTCGAGCTCCTCGCCGACCTGGTCGCGCATCATGTACGCGCGGTACATCGAGACCGCCTCTCGCTCGGCCTCCATCGCGCGCCGCTCGTGCTGGCTCGAGGCGTGCGCGAGCGCGGTCAGCTGCTCGACCGGCGGCGGCTGCTTCGTGTAGCCGTCGCCCGACGGCTGGCCGTCCTTGTGGAGGTGCGCCTTGAGCAGGCGGTGCACCAGGAGGTCCGGGTAGCGCCGGATCGGCGACGTGAAGTGCAGGTAGTCACCCGACGCGAGGCCGAAGTGACCGATCGGCACGGTGTCCCACACCGCCTGCGTCAGCGTGCGCAGCACGAGCATCGACAGCGCCTGCGCGCCCGGCTTCTGCTCGATCTGATCGAGCACGGCCTTCATGCCGAGCGGCGTCACCGCCTCCTGCACGTCGACCTTGATGCCGTACGCCCCGAGCAGCTCGGCGAGCTGCTCGACGCGCTCCTGCTTCGGCGGCGCGTGCACGCGCCACACGCTCGGCAAAGTGCGGGTGCGGAAGAAGCTCCCGACCGCCTCGTTCGCGGCGATCATGTACTCCTCGACGAGCTGGTAGGCCTCCTTGACCGCGGGGTCGCCCTTCGCCTTGACGACGTCGCGCACGAGGCGCGGGTCGTCGGCGTCGAGGATGACCTTCGGCTCGGGCAGGTCGAGCTCGAGCGCTCCGCGGGCCTGCCGCTTCGCGCGGAGGAGGCGCGACAGCCTGTGGAGCCGCGACAGCTCGTCGATCCAGCCCTTGTACTCCTCGCGCCGACCGCGGAAGTCGCCGCCGAGCGCGGCCGCGACGCCGGGATAATCGAGCCGCGCCTTCGAGCGGATCACCGCCGCCGCATACCCCACGTTCTCGAGCGCGCCCTCCTCGGAGTAGTCGAGCCGCACGACCATCGCGCAGCGATCGACCTGCGGGTTCAGCGAGCAGATGCCCGCACTCAGCTGGTGCGGGAGCATCGGGATCACGCGGTCCGGCAGGTAGACGGACACGCCGCGGATCGCGGCCTCCTTGTCGAGCGCGTCGCCCCACCGCACGTAGTGCGAGACGTCGGCGACCGCCACCCACACGCGCGGTCCGCCGTGCGGACCGTCCTCGATGCACAAGGCGTCGTCGAAGTCGCGCGCGGTCTCGGGGTCGATCGTCGCGAAGCGCCGGTCGCGCAGATCGATGCGGTTCGCGAGATCGCCCGGTCCGAGCTCCTGTGCCGTGCGCGTGGCCTGTTGCTCGGCGTCGCCGGGGAACTCGAGCGGGATCACGGCGCAGGCGAGGATCTTCTCGATCTCGGTGCGCGGGTCCTCGGGGTCGCCGAGCACCTTCAGCAGCTTCGCGGCGAGCTCCTTGCGCGCGGCATCGGGGTACCGCGTGATCTCGACGACGATCGCGTCGCCGTCCTTGCCGTTCGGTGCGTCGTCCATGTGGACGCGGCCATAGTCGGCGGCGATCCGTGGATCGTCGGGCTCGAGGTACACGGCGCGCCCGACGCGGCGCAGGATGCCGGTGAGCCGCGCCCGTCCGCGCGCGAGCACCTCGGTGACGCGCCCTTCGGTGCCGCGGACGCCGGGCCAGGTGTCGACGGCGACGCGGTCCCCGTCGAGCGAGAGGTTCCGGTACTTCGCGGGCACGAACACGGTCTCGCCCGCCTCGGTGGCGACGAAGCCGTAGCCCGCCGGGTGCACCGTGATGCGGCCGATCGTGCGGTCGTCGCGCGGCGGCGCCGCGCTCGTGTCCGCACCGGCGGAGCCCGTGGCGGGGACCGACCGGACCTCGCCGGTCTCGGGGTCGTACTCCTCGCGCACCGGGGAGCCCGACGACGACGACGACGACGACGACGACGACGACGACGGCTTCGGCGCCTGCTGCTTCCAAGGCAGTGCCCCGCCGCGCTTGCCGTGCTTGCCGACCGGCGCGGGCTTCGGCTTCTTCTGCGGCCTGGGGGGAGGCGCCGAGGCGACGAACGGCTCGTCGGGCGGGTCGTACTCCTCGCGGTCGCCCCAGGCGGACGACTTCTTCTGGGCGCGGCGGTCATTCGGCCGGCCCGACGGGGTGAGCGCGAACGCGCCGCCGGGGAGGATCTGTGCGGTCCCCTCCTCGACGAGCTGGACCATGAGGGACCGCAGCGCGGTGTACTCGTGCTTGCGCGCACCGAGCTCGTCGGCGAGCGCGGTGAGCTTGATGCCCGGGGTCACCAGGCGGGACAGGCACTCGAGAACGGCCTGTCGATCGAAACTTGGCATTGAACTGATTCCTTACTGACGAAAAGCGTGAAGTTGAGCGTCGTCGCCGGCGACGTAGATGGTCCCGTCGCGCGCGATCGCGGGCGTCGAGTCGACGTCTCCCGCGAGCGCGAGCAGCCACAGGAGCGTGCCGTCCGGCCCGATCGCGTAGAGATGTTCGTCCTCGGCGCCGACGAGGATGATGTGGTTGGTCGCGACGCCCGGCGTGGCGGCGATCTTGTCGGCGGCGGCGACGCGCCACCGCACCTTGCCGTCGGGCGTCAGCGCGTAGAGCCGCCCGTCGAGACTGCCGACGTAGATGGTCCCGTCCGCACCGAGCGCGGCGCCCCCGCGGATGTCGTCCCCGGTCAGCGTCTTCCACAGGACCTTGCCCTGCGGATCGATCGCGTACAGCGCGGCGTCGTCGCTGCCGACGTAGATCGTCCCGTTCGCCGCGATCGTCGGAGCCGCGTCGACGTCGCCGCCGGTCCGGACCTCCCACTTCTTGGTGCCGTCGGCGCCGACCGCGTAGAGCGCGTCGTCCTGGCAGCCGGCGTACACGGTGCCGTCGGCGCCGAGCGCGGGCGTCGACGCCACGTGCTCCGGCGTCGCGAGCTTCCAGCGGAGGGTGCCGTCGGGCCACACGGCGTGGATGCCGTCGCCGCCGACGTAGATCGTGCCGTCGGGGCCGATCGTCGGCCCACCGTCGACATCGCAGCGCGACGACTCGGGGCCGAAGCCCTTCGGGTCACACGCGCCGAGGCGCAGCTTCCACTTCTGCTTGCCGTCGCTGGTCACCGCGTAGAGGTGATCGTCGTCGCTGCCGACGTAGATCGTGCCGTCCTCGGCGACCGCCGGGGTGCTCCACGACCGGTCGCCCATCGCGAACCGCCACTTCTGCACACCCGCGGGCGTGAACGCGTAGAGCCCACCCTCGTGGGACGCGACGTAGATCGTCCCGTCGGGTCCGATCGTCGGCGAGCCCGCGACAGGACCCCCGACGGACGCCTTCCACGCTTCCTTCGGCGAACGCAGCGGCGCCGGGCCGCCGCGGCGACCGGTGTGGCGCGCATCGCCGCCGAACATCGCGAACGGCGGCGATCCGGGCACCGACCCCTTCGCGGTCGACGCATCCGCCGCCCCGCCGGGGGGCGGTGCCGCGCTGCCGGGAGCGGTCGCGAGCGGCCGCGGGTCGACGCACACGCCGCGCTCGCAGATCCGCGGATCGCGGCAGTCCACGTCCTTCGCGCACGCGGTCTGCGGCGTCTGCTTGCCGCTACACGCCAGCGCAGACAACGAACCCACCCCGACAACCCCTGCCACTACGTATCGAACCAAACCGTTCACGAAACCAGAACTGGCCGCACCCTACCAGAAAACTCCGCGAACGCCCGCGCCTTATGCCTTGGGAAGATCATTCGAGAAGCGTTCCGCGAGCTTCTCGAAGTAGCGCCGCGTCTCTTCCAGCACCACCGGGTCCTGATCCGGATACATGCGAATGCCATGGGCCCCGAACGGGTCCGTGGTCACGGGGCCGACGGGGAGGCCGCCGACGATGCCGGTCTGCTCGTGATAGAGCAGCGCGAGGACCTCGGCATGATTCTCGGGAACGAGGAACGTGCGACGACCGAGGTCCGGCTTGCCGTCTTTGAACCCGTCGACCAGCTTGGCCATGTCCGACGCGTCCATAGTAGCGTTGCGGGCCCAAGGGGGAAAGTCCCAAGTCAGATCTGCCCCCTCCCACACGGGCGGACATCGGGTATGACCCTGTCTGGAGTGCTCGAGCTCTGGTTCGACTTCTCGTGCCCGTACGCCTACCTCGCCTCGAGACTGGCGTCACGGATGGACGTCGTCTGGAAGCCGATGCTCCTCGGCGGCGTGTTCAGGGGGATCGGCGCCGGTGACGGCCCGATGGCGACCCTGTCCCCGCAAAAAGCCGCACACAACCAGGCCGACATGCACCGGTGGGCCGCTCACTTCGGGGTGCCATTCCAGCTACCCGCGGCGCACCCGATGCGGACGGTGCGGGCGCTCAGGACCCTGCTCGCCCTCCCTCACTCCCGCTGGCCGGACGCGATCCACGCCATCTACGCCGCCTACTGGCAGCGCGCCGAGGACATCACCTCGGACGCGGTGATCGCGCGCGCGCTGGAGGGAGCCGGGTTCGGCGCGGCCGAGGTCGCCGCTGCACTCGAGCGCGCGGACGATCCCGCGATCAAGGACGAGCTCCGCGCGCGCACCGACGAGGCGATCGCGCTCGGCGTGTTCGGCGCGCCCGCGTGGGTGCTGCGCCGCCCCCAGGGCCCGCTGCTCCTGTGGGGGCAGGACCGGATCGAGTGGGTGACCGCCGCGCTCGCCGGCTGGGACCCCGACGCCGGTCCCCCGCCGGGCGGACCGCGACCGCTCCTCGAGGCGCCACCCGCGCGGCCGGGCGCGACGCTCGACGTCTACGTCGATGTCGCGAGCCCGTTCGCGTATCTCGGGCTCACGCAGCTGCCCGCGCTCGCGTGCGCGACCGGCGTGACGCCGCGGCTCCACCCGATCCTGCTCGGGGCGCTGTTCCGGCAGATCGGACAGGTCGACGTTCCGATGCACGCGATGCCGGGGCCCAAGCAGCGCTACGTGCTCGCCGAGATGGCTCGATGGGCGCGCTGGTGGGGAGAGCCGCTGTCGTTCCCGGCGAAGTTTCCGCAGCGCACCGTCGACGCGCAGCGCCTGTGCCTGCTGGCGAGTGACCGCGGGTTCGACGCGGGCGTGAAGCTCGCGATCCTGCTCGGGCGCGCGATGTGGGCCGAGGGCAAGGACCTCGAGGATCGCGACGTGCTCCGCGGGGTCGTCGAGGCCGCGGGCCTGCCGGGCGACTGGGCCCTTCGCACCAAGGAGCCCGCGCTCAAGGAGCGGCTCGCCGAGACCACCGCGCGCGCCGTGGCCGCGGGCGTGTTCGGCGTCCCGACGTTCGTCGTCAACGGCGAGCAGCTGTTCTGGGGCCAGGATAGGCTCGAGCTCGTCGTGGAGGCGCTCGCGCGATGATCCTCACCCTGGTCTGCGCGTGGGCGTGCGCGGTGCTGGTCGCGGCCGAGTACGCGCGCCTCCGGACGCTGCGGATGGTGGCGAAGTCCACCGCGTCCGCGGCGTTCGTCGCGCTCGGCGCGCTGCTCTACGACGGCGACCGCTACGCGCTGCTCGTGCTCGTCGGGCTCGTGTTCGGTGCTGGCGGCGACGTCGCACTGCTCGGGCGGAGCAACAAGGCGTTCCTCGCCGGGCTCACGCTGTTCCTGATCGGCCACCTCGGCTACGTCGCCGCGTTCGCGTCGCTCATGCCGGCGGGAGAGTGGTTCGCGGGCGCCGGGCCCCTCGTGGTCGCGCCCTACGCCGCCGGCGGCGTCGTGCTGTGGCTCCTGTGGCCCAAGCTCGGCGCGATGAAGGTGCCGGTCATCTTCTACGTGCTCACGATCGCGACGATGGTCGCGTTCGCGCTGTCCGCGTGGCGCACCGAGGCGCTGCCGGAGCCGGCGCGCACGCGGATGATCGTCGGCGCGGTGCTGTTCTTCGCGTCGGACCTCGCGGTCGCGCGCGACAGGTTCGTCGCGGCGACGTTCGCGAACAAGGCGTGGGGCCTGCCCGCCTACTACGCGGCGCAGCTGTTCATCGCGTGGTCGCTCGCCTGAGCGGCGAGCGCTCTTGCGCGCCTTAGCGCTTCTTGCCGCGGTTCTTGCGGCGGGCGCGGCTGCGCGCGAGACCGCGCTTGTGCGCCGCGTTCTTCTTCGCCTTCATGCGCCGGTCCTTGAGGCGGCGCTTGATCTTGAACTTGGGGCGATTCTTCAGCTTGCGCTTCGTGCGACGACCGGGTGCCATGCGCGGGTTATCGGGCAGGAATACGGCCCGACGCAAGCCCGCGCGATCAAAGAGATCGCGCCCTGTAACCGGGCCCCCGGTTCGGCGTATACCCGGCATCGGCGGGAATGGCCGATCCCCGGGAGCTCATGACGAGGTACTGCGACGGCGATGCGAGCGCGTTCCGCGAGCTCTACGCCGCCGTCGCACCCCGCCTGTACGGGTATCTCGTGAAGATGGCCCGCAGCAAGTCGGTCGCGGACGACCTCCTCCAGCAGACCTTCCTGAAGGTCCATCGGGCGCGCGCCGCCTATGTCCGTGGGGCCGACCCGCTGCCCTGGATCTACGCGATCGCGCACCGCACGTTCCTCGACGACGTGCGGGCCGGGAAGCGCGCGAAGGTCGGCGTCGCCGATGACGACCTCCCGGATGTCGCCGCCGTGCCCGACGACCCGGGGCCGGATCCCGAGCTGCTCGCGGCCGCGCTCGACGCCCTGTCGGAGCTCCCGGAGCAGCAGCGAGAGGCGGTCGTCCTGACCAAGCTCGAGGGCAAGAGCGTCGCGGAGGCCGCGGCGATCGCCGGCACCACCGTCGGCGCGATGAAGGTGCGCGCGCACCGCGGGTACGAGGCCCTGCGCAAGAAGCTGGAGGGCCGGGCGTGAGCGACGAGCTGAAGCTGCCGCCGTTCACGCCGCCGCCGATGGGCGCCGAGCTCGAGGCCGAGCTCGGCAGGCTCGTCCCGGTCGAGACGCGCCGCCCGATGCGCCAGCTCGCGATCGTGTGCATCTCGTCGATGGTCTATGCCGCGGCGCTGCTCGCGATCCTCTCGGTGCGCGCCGATGCCGGCGAGCTGCCGATGGGCTGGATGGTCGGCGGCGGGCTTGCGTGGTTCCTCGGCTTCGTCGTGCCGAGCTACCTGGCGCTCGTGCCGGAGAAGGGCACGATGATCGTGCGTCGCCGCACCGCCGCGGTGGCGGCGGTGGCGTCGGCCATCGCGTTCATCGCGATGGGGATGCTGATCCATCCGTCGGGGCCGTCGAGCATCCAGCTCGGCGCGGAGCGCTTCCTCCACGGCCACTGGTGCCTCGAGCTCGGCCTGGCCACGTCGATCGTGCCGGTCGTGCTCGGCGCGATCTACCTGCGCGGCGCGGTGCCGACGGGCGCGCGCTGGATCGCGGCCTGCCTGGGCGCGGGCGGGGGCAGCCTCGGCGGCCTCCTGCTCCATTTTCACTGTCCCATCACGGACCCGCTCCACACGGGCGTGATGCATGCGGGATCGGTGACCGTCGCGGCGCTGCTGGCGGCCGCGCTCGTGCCGGGCCGGACCGAGCCGCGCTGATCCGCGGTACAAGCGCGGCATGCGCCGCTTCCTCCTCCCGCTGCTCCTCGCCGCCGCGTGCTCGTCGTCGACCAAGCCCGCTCCCGCGACCCCCGATCCGGTGCGCCCGTCGTCGACGGGCGCGCTGACCGAGGCCGAGTTCAAGGCGCTGCACGCGCCGCCGACCGCGGGCCCCGAGAAGCTCGATGGCCAGGACCTCGACCTCGCGGGCACGAAGGCCTACCTGGCGCTGCCGAAGGGCGCCGGCCCGTTCCCCGCGATCGTCGTGATCCACGAGTGGTGGGGGCTCAACAGCAACGTCAAGCACTGGGCCGACCGCCTCGCGAGCGCGGGCTGGGCGGCGCTCGCGGTCGATCTCTACGGCGGCGTGGTCGCGAGCGATCGCGACACCGCGATGGCCGCGATGAAGGCCGTCGACGACACGAAGGCCGCCGCCACGATCCGCGCCGGCCTCGACTTCCTCGCCACCGATCCGCGGATCCTGGCGCCGAAGAAGGCGGTGATCGGCTGGTGCTTCGGCGGCGGCTGGTCGCTGCAGACCGCGATCGCGAACGCCGACCTCGACGGCGCGATCATCTACTACGGCCAGCTCGAGACCGATCCCGCGAAGCTCCGCGCGATCAAGGCGCGCGTGCTCGGCATCTTCGGCAGTCGCGACGCGGGGATCCCGGTCGAGAAGGTCACCGCGTTCCACGCCGGCCTGGAGCAGGCCGGCGTTCGCGCGGAGATCCAGATCTACAACGCCGAGCACGCCTTCGCGAACCCGTCGAACCCGGTCTACGACGAGACCAGCGCCGGCGCGGCGTGGCAGCGCGTGCTCGCGTTCCTCGACGCCCTGCGACGCTGACACCCGCTCGAGAACCGGCCGCGCGGCTCCCGGTTGTCCTGCGGACGAGGTCGCTCATCAGAGCCGCTCGAGGAACGGCAGCACCGCCCTGGCGATCCGCGCGCAGCCGCCGGCGGTGAACGTCACGGCGTGCGAGGTCTCGAGCTCGATGCCCGCGTAGCGCTGCCCCGCGAGCTCGGCGCGCAAGGTCGTGCAGATCGCCGGCCCGGTGCCGGAGTACGGCTGGTTCGCGCGCACGTCGAGGCCGGCCGAGCGCAGCTGGAACATCAGCCGCTCGGCGAGCTCGGACTCGAACGCGTGCGACGCGTCGTACAGCACGCCGACATCGAACGTGCGCGCCGCCGGATCGAGCGACGGATCGAAGGTGTGCGACGAGAAGTGCAGCACGCTGCCACGATCGCGCAGCCGCGCCGCCACGTCGCGGCGCACCGCGTCCCAGTACGGCGTGTGGAACAGCGCGAGCCGCGCCGCGCGGTCGCCCGGCGAGAGATGCGCGTTGCCGGGGACGATCGCGCCGTAGCTGTTGCGCGGGATGACGTCGGCGTGATCGGCGGGTCGGTTGAGATCGACGAACATCCGGGTGAACGCGCCCGCGTGCACCGGGAGACCAAGCGCCTCGCCGAGCTGCTCGGCGATCTCGAACGCACCGTGATCCCAGCCGGCCTGCGACGAGCGCACGTCCTGATCGACGCCGAGGTCGACATCGGGTGGCAGCTGCCACGAGGCGTGCTCGCACGACAGAACGAGACCGGTCACGGCGACCCACGATACATGATCCGCAGCGCGTCGCACGTACCCGGCCCGGTCGATCGCACGCTGCCACGTGATGTGCGGATCGCACGGCGCACGACGCCGCTGTCACGCCGCCTCGAAAATCCACCGAGGCGGCAATCGCGGACGGCTGCGGCATCGCATCGCGAACGCGGCGCGGTCGGCCGGTGCGGCCAATCGCCGGGGCCCGGCACGTGAGCTCGCGGCGATCCGCGATCGTCGTCGGAGCGCCGACGCAGGCGCCGAGGCGCGGCCAACATGACGACGGCTTCGCGTGCGGCGCGCGGTGCACCGCGCTCGCGGACGCCGTGCGTGCGCCCGCGGACCACGCCGCGCAGCGCGGGCCCTGGAACGTGCCTTGCTCGATGCACCACGGTGCCGTGCACCCCACGCGCGTTGTGGATCACCGCGCTCGTCTCCTGGTCCGCGTGTGTCGTGCTCGGTCTCGCCGCCGGAGCGCCGTTGACCGGCGACGAGGCGGCGTACGCGCTGCTCGCGCGCGGCGCGGGCGACGACTGGGTCTACCGGCCGGTCGGCCTCGTGCTGCTCGGCCGGATCGGGGCGCTGCTCGGCGACAGCGACCTCGCGGTGCGCCTGCCGAGCGCGCTCGCGAGCCCGTTGCTGCTCGTGGCCGTCGCGGCACTCGGGCGGCGCTTCGGGCCGTGGACCGCGGCCGGTGCGCCCGCGCTGCTGGCGACCTCGCACCAGGTCGTGCTTCGAGCGCCGGAGCTCCTGAACGACATCCCCTCGACCGCGTGCCTGGTCGGCGCGATCGTCGTGATCGTCGACGAGCTGCCGCGCGACGGCGGGCCGCGCTATCGGCTCGTGTGGGCCGCGCCGCTGCTCGCCGCGGCGCTGTACCTGCGATACGGCAGCGCGCCGGTGATCGCGATCATCGGCGCCGGCGCGATCGCGGTGTGGCCGGGGGCGGTGCGCGCGCGGCCGGGGCCGGTGCTCGCGACGGCCGGCGCGCTCGCCGTGCTGCTGGCTCCGTTCGCGGCGTACTCGATCGCGCGCACGGGCGAGGTCGCCGGGATCCTCGCGGCCGCCTCGGAGCTCGCGCCGCGGAAGTACCTCGGCGATGGCCTGTGGCACTTCGTGGCGAGCAACCCGTTCCGGAAGTACGGCGTGCTGCTCCCGCCGGTGCTGGTGCTCGGCCTCGCGAGCGCGGTGCGCCCGCCGGCGCCCGAGCGGCGCGTGATCCGGTTCCTCGCGCTCGTCGCTGTCGGGCAGATCGTGGCGATCGGCATGGTGAGTCACGCGAGCACGCGGATGATCTTCCTCGCGATGAGCCTCGCGTGCGTGCTCGGCGTCGCCGCGATCGAGCGCGCGACCGCGTGGCCCCGTGCGCGCTGTGCGGCCGCGATCGCGTGCGTGCTCGGCTGCGCCGTGATGGTCACGACGATGGTGCCGCTCGAGCGCCGGATCGCGCGCGGCCTCGCACCGCTGGTCGCCGCCGCGCGGGCGATCCGCGCGGACGCGGCGGGGCGGCCGTGCACCGTGATCGCGCGCGCGACGCCGCAGCTCATGTGGTACGCGGGCTGCGGGGCGCGAAAGATCCGGACCGCCGCCGAGCCGGTCGAGCTCGTGCCCGGCACGGTCTGGTACGCCGCGAGTGCGCCGCGGCGGCCGGTCGATGGTCCCGCGATCGCCGAGGCATCGCGGGCGACGGCCACCGCCTTGCCGGCGCCGGGCGCGTGGCGGCTCGACCCGCGATAAACGTGCGCGCCAGGAATGCGCCGCCGCGGCCCTGCGGTATGGTCCGCGCCATGTTCCGCCTTTGAGCTCAACCACGGTCCGGGGTACTCGGGCCAAGCCTCGTCGGGTGAGCCCCTCCGGGCGCGCCCGCGCTCGGAGTTCCATGTCTGTCAGTCTCGAGAAGCTCGAATCCATCGCCGCCATCGCCGCGGCCAACGCCGCCGAGGTCGATCGCGGCGCCTTCCCCACGAAGACCGTCGACTCCCTGCGCGCCGCCCGCCTGTTCGGCTTCGTGTCCCTGCCCGACGCGCATGTGATCGTCGAGCGCCTGGCGCGCGAGTGCGGCTCGACCGCGATGGTCGTCTGCATGCACTACTGCGCGTCGGCGGTGCTCGAGAAGCACGGGTCCGCGGAGGTCAAGGCGCAGATCGCCGCCGGCACGCACCTCACGACCCTCGCGTTCTCGGAGGCCGGATCGCGCAGCCACTTCTGGGCGCCGCTCGGCACCGCGAAGCAGGACGGCGATGACGTCCTCCTCACCGCGAAGAAGAGCTGGGTGACGTCGGCGCACCACGCCGACTCGTACGTGTGGTCGTCGAGGCCGATGGCGGGCGCCGAGGCGAGCACGCTGTGGCTCGTCCCGCGCACCGCGCCGGGCCTGCGGATCTCCGACGCGCTGTTCGACGGCATCGGCCTGCGCGGCAATGACTCCGTGCCGGTGGTCGCCGAGTCGACGCGCATCCGCGCGAGCGCGATGCTCGGCGAGGACGGCGGCGGGTTCGGCCTGATGATGGGCACCGTGCTGCCGTGGTTCAACGTGCTCGTCGCGTCGGTGTCGGCGGGCCTCATGGAGGCCGCGACCACGCGGACGGCCGCGCACGCGGGCGGCACGAAGTTCGAGCACGCGGGCAACGCGCTCGCCGAGCTGCCGACGGTGCGCGCGTACATCGCGCGCATGCGCATCGCGACCGATGCGACGAAGGCCCTGATCGGCGACACGCTCGCCGCGATGGGCGCGAACCGCGCGGACACCATGCTGCGCGTGCTGCAGAGCAAGGCCGCGGCCGGCGAGGCCGCCGCCGAGGTCACCGACACCGCGATGCGCGTGTGCGGCGGCGCGGCGTTCCGCAAGGAGGTCGGCGTCGAGCGCGTGTTCCGCGACGCGCGCGCCGCCCAGGTGATGGGCCCGACCACCGACGTGCTCTACGACTTCATCGGGAAGGCCGTCTGCGGCCTGCCGCTGTTCTAGCCATGACGACGAGCAAGCCATTCGTCCTCGGTGCCGTCGCGTACGACGCGAAGGTCGTCCCGATCTGGGAGGGCTTCAAGACGTACTTCGACAGCCACGGCCTCCCGTTCGACTTCGTCCTCTACTCGAACTACGAGAAGCAGGTCGAGGCCCACCTGCGCGGTGACATCGACTGCGCGTGGAACTCGCCGCTCGCGTGGCTCGAGGCCGAGCGCGCCGCGAAGCAGGCCGGCCGTACCGCCACCGCGATCGCGATGCGCGACACCGACTGCGATCTGACGAGCGTCGTGCTCGTCCGGTCCGACGGCCCGATCCGCGAGCTCGCCGACCTCCGGGGCAAGCGGATCGGCGTGGGCGCCTCCGACTCGCCGCAGGCCACGCTGATCCCGCTGGTCGCGCTCGCGGAGGCGGGGGTCGAAGGTCACGTGGTGCGCCACGAGGTGATGGTCGGCAAGCACGGCGATCACGTGGGCGGCGAGCGCGACGCGGTGAAGGCGCTGCTCGCCGGCACGGTCGACGCGGCGTGCATCATCGACGGCAACCGCCTCGCGTTCATCCGCGAGGCGCTGTTCGTGCCGCCGGCGGTGCGCGTGGTGCTCCAGACCGCGCCCTACGACCACTGCAACTTCACGGTGCTCGACGGCGGCCCGCCGGCGACGGCGAAGTTCCGCGAGCTCCTGCTCGGCATGTCGTACGACGACGAGCGCGTGCGGCCGCTGCTCGACATGGAGGGCCTGAAGGTCTGGAAGCCCGGGCGCACCAGCGGCTACGCGCTCCTCGAGCGCGCGATCGATCGGTTCGGCACGATCGAGCCGTGGCTGAAGTCGGTCGCATGAACCTCGACCTCGGCGATCTCGGACTCGACGAGGGCGCACACCTCCTCGTGAAGCGCGCGCTCGCCGAGGCCCCGGAGGTCGTCGTGCGCGGCACGGCGTCGACGCTGGTGATCGACGTCCCGGCGTGGGCGCGCGCGCAGGGCCACACGTGCACGGCGCGCGACGGCGGGTTCGTGCTCGTGCGCGGCCCCGATCGCTGGCGCACCGCCGAGCGGGCGGGCCGCGCGGCCGCGCCCGAGGCCGTCGCGCCCGCGCACTGGGGCCTCGCCGCCCGCGGGGCGCTCGTCGAGCGCGGCGCACCCGCGCTCGACCTGCCCCTCGCGACGCGCGCCGAGGTGTGGGCCGACGAGGCCGCGCGCCTCTACGCGCAGGCCTCCGCCGCGCAGTGGGATCCGGCGACGGCGATCCCGTGGGACGCGCCCGCGGATCACCCCGCCGAGGTCGAGGACGCGGTCGTGCAGGTGATGACCTACCTGATCGAGAACGAGACCGCCGCGCTCCTCGTGCCCGCGCGGTTCCTCGGCCGGCTGCACCCGCACTTCCGGGAGATCATGCAGCTGCTCGCGATCCAGACCGCCGACGAGGCGCGCCACGTCGAGGTGTTCACGCGCCGCGCGCGCCTCCGCCGCGACGTGCTCGGCCTGTCGAGCGCCGGTGGCCAGGCGTCGCTCGCGACGCTGTTCGACGAACCGGACTTCGCGATCGCCTCGTTTCTGCTCTCCGTCCTCGGCGAGGGCTCGTTCCTCTCGCTGCTGTGGTTCCTGCACCGGCACGGCCCCGACCTCTGCACGCGCGAGGTCGCCCGCCTCGCCGCGCAGGACGAGGCCCGCCACGTCGCGTTCGGCCTCGCGCACCTCCAGCGCCACGTCGCGGAGGACCCTGCCCTCCGCGAGCGCCTCGCGGCCGCGATCGAGCGCCGCCACACCGCGCTCGCCCACACCGCCGGCCTCAATGCCGAGGTGTTCGACGCGCTCCTCCTGCTCGCCGCCGGCGGCTGGGAGCCCGCGCGGCTGCGCGCCGGCCACACTGCGGTCGTCGAGCTCCAGCGCGACATGGACGACGGCCGCCGCCAGCGCCTCGTCCGGCTCGGCTTCGCTCCCGACCAGGCGGCCGCGCTGTCCGCGCTCCACACGCGCAACTTCATGTAACCTCGCTCGGGTGAAGCTCTACCTGAAGAAGACCTGAACGAGCTGCCGGAACGCGAGGAGTTCCTTGCGCGACAGCGGGCTCGAGTTCGAGGAGATCGATTACGCGAAGACCGGCCTGTCCGAGGCCACGGTGAAGGCGCTCGTCGCCGCCGCCGGATCGGTCGCCGCGGTGCTCAACACGCGGCACGAGATCGCGAAGGCGAAGGGCTGGTCCGCCAAGCCGCCCTCCGCCGCCGAGTTCGCGGCGGCCGCGGCGAAGGACATGAACCTCCTGCGCCGCCCGATCCTGATCGACGGCAAGCAGGTCACGGTCGGCTTCGACAAGGACGTCTACGCGAAGCTCGGCAAGAAGCAGTGACGCGCTAGAACGCATCCCATGACCTGCCGACCCGGGTCCGCGAACCGAAACCAGGTCTTCGGAGAACGGGGGGGCCAAGGAGGGCGAAGGACGGAGCACGGGAGCGCGTGCATTGCCGGCTCGCCGAGGATCTGCGTGATCGACGCAAGCGGCGCTGATCGGTGGTTCCCATGCGGGGGCTTGTGCCCGTCGGTACGGCGGAGCTGCTGCGAACAGCGTCCACGCGCCGTCGACGCCACCTGCGCTGTCGCCTCCGGCTTCGCACGGCACCCCGTGTCCCGATCCATCGCCGAGATCGCCAAGAAGCGTTCTGCCGGGATGGCACGTCGTGGCACGTGCGAAGCCTCAAAGCACGGCAGTTCCTACTCAGTCTTCAGGGGGAGTGCACCAAGATAGCTGCACGCAACCGCTGCTGGGCCTGGGTCGCGAGGATGAGCTCGCGCATTGTTGGGGCCTCCGGTGAGACCAACGCGATCGCGAAGCCCATGGCACGAGCGCATCGCTCGAAACGACCGGTCTGATCGTCCGTTCGATCGGTCTGTGCGGCGCGCAAGTCGTGGCGCCGCGTGGCGAGGCGATGGCCTCGTACTTGCTGAAGCGAGCGCCATGATGAAGAACCCGGTCCCAGCTCACCGTTCGCTCGCAACCGTTGTCCTCGCGCTCGGCCTTGCCGCCGTCACCGGCGCCTGTGCGATCGACGAGGTGCCCGAGGAGGAGGAGCTCGAGAGCTCCGCGCTCGTCACGAAGTCGAAGTGCCTCGCGACGAAGTCGACGTTCACGCGATGGTCCGATGTCGAGCGGTGCGAGACGTCGAACCCGCCGCTCTACAAAGCCGCGCTCGGAGCCGTGACCACGGCGGGGGCGAAGTGCATTGCCAGCACGCTGGAGGGTTGCACCGATGTGTCGGCGAGCGACGCGATCTTCGCGAAGTGGCTCGATCCGTGGGTCGGCTGCTACAAGGACGTCACGCGCAGCTGGCCCGAGGGCCGCGAGTACATCGAGTGCTGCTTCTACAACGACCTCACGGGCGAGCCGATCTGCGACTTCGCGTGGATCAAGCCCTGACGCCCGTCAGTCGGCATCGAGCGGCGGCTGATCGAGCACCGCACGGGGCGTGCCGTCCTGCACCGACACGCGCAGCGTGAACGTGATCGTGGTGCCGTCGCAGTCGAGGTCGGCGATCGCTCTCGCGGTCGCGGTCGTGCCGTCGCTCTCGTACGCGAACTGCAGGTGGCCGGCATCGAGGACGTCGAACCGCAAAGCCTTCCACACCGGATCGGCGTGCCACGCGGACGTCACGCCGCACCGCCCATGCTTGCCCTTGCAGCACGGGTCTGCGGGAAGCGGCGCCGCCGTTCCGATCGGGAATCTCCCCGCCTCGACCCAGTGGGCCTTGAGGCTCTTCGCGAGCTTGTTGAGCTCGACCTGCGCCTCGGTGCGCAGCGCTTTCTGATCGTCGGCAGCGCGCCGCGATCCGCAGGCGGCGAGCACGAGCACGGCGGCCGCGATCCTCATTTGCGCGCGAGCCGATCGAGGATCGCGTTCGTCGCCTCCTGGCTGAACGTGCACAGGACGACCTCGCGCGGGAGCTCGTGCGCGCGGAGCTCGGCCGCGATCGTGGTGACCGCGATGTCGGCGGCCTCGTCGAGCGGATAGCCGAAGATGCCCGTCGAGATCGCCGGGAACGCGATCGTCTCGACGCCGTGCTCGCGCGCGATCTCGAGGCAGCGCCGGTAGCACGACGCGAGCAGCGCCGGCTCGCCGCGCGTGCCGTCGTGATAGACGGGACCCGGCGTGTGGATGACGTACGCCGCGGGCAGGTCGTACCCGCTGGTCAGCTTCGCATCGCCGGTCTCGCAACCGCCGAGCCGGCGGCACTCCTCCAGGAGCCCGGGCCCGGCCGCGCGGTGGATCGCACCGTCGACGCCACCTCCGCCGAGGAGCGAGGTGTTCGCCGCGTTGACGATCGCGTCGACGGCGAGCTTGGTGATGTCGCCGCGGACGACGCGAATGCGCGCCGCGTCCGGGCCGGGCATCACAGCGGAGCGAGCTCCACCGCGACCCCGCCGAGCACGGCGTTGCCGGAGAGTGGATCGCGGAGCGAGTCATCGAGGATCGCGTTCAGGTTCGCGCCCGGGCGCTGCGACGCGACCGTGAGCCGCGTGCCCGGCTGATCGTGCCCCCAGCCGTGCGGCAGCGAGCACACGCCGGGCGCGACGTCGGTGGTGACCGCGACGTCGACATCGATCGTGCGACCGCCGCGCGAGACCCGGGCGCGACCACCATCGGTGACGCCCGTGCGCGCGGCGTCGGCCGGGTGCACGAGCAGCGCGCCGCGGAACTTGCCGGCGGTGAGCGTCGGCAGGTTGTGCATCCACGAGTTGTTCGAGCGCAGGTGGCGACGCCCGATGATCACGAGCGGCGGCGCGGGGCGATCGAGGTCCGCGAGCGCGCGTGCGACATCCGCGACGAGCGGTGGCGGCGCGAGCTCGACCTTGCCCGACGGCGTGCGCAGCAGCTCGGGGATGCGCGGTGCGAGCTCGCCGAGGTCGACGCCGGCCGGTGCCTCGCGCAGCTGCGCCAGCGTCAGGCGATACGGCCCGGCGCGCAGCGCGAGGTCGAGCAGCCGATCGGGCCCGCGCGCGGGCGCGACCTGCTGGAGGATCATCGGCGCCATCGGGCCGGCGACGCGCGCGACGTCGGCCGCGGCGAGCTCGTCGTCGAGCGCCATCAGGTCCGCATCCGCCCCCTTGCCGGTCACGATCGCGTACATGCGCAGCAGCTGCTGCCACTCCGGCGGATGGCCGGCGGGCGGCGCGACGAGCGCGGGGCTGTAGCGCGCGGTGTTGCGGCACGCGAGCTGCGGGAACGCGACGTCGAAGTGCGGCTCGGCGAGCGAGCTGAACGCCGGCAGGATCACGTGCGCGAGGCGCGACGTCTCGTTCAGGTAGATGTCGAACGAGACCAGGAAATCCAGGTTCGCGAGCGCCGCCGCGATCCGCGGGCCGTTGGGTGCGGACAGCACAGGGTTCGCCGCGATCACGATCGCGGCTCTCACCTGGCCGTCGCCCGGCGTCTCGATCTCCTCGGCGAGGCAGGTCATCGGCAACTCGCCGAACACCTCGGGGGCACCAGAGACGCGGCTGCGCCGGCGCCCGACGGTGATGCCCTTCCCCTTCCCCGGCGCGCCCGTCGTGTTCGCGGCGAACGCCGCCGCCTTCGGGAACATCGCGCCGCCCGGCTCGTCGAGGTGGCCGGTCAGCGCGTTGACGACATCGACCAGCCACGACGCGAGCGTGCCGTACTCCTGCGTGCACGTGCCGATGCGGCCGTAGAGCACGGCGCGCTCGGTGGTCGCGAGCTCGCGCGCGAGCGCGCGGATCGCCGCCGCATCGATCCCGCAGCGTGCGGCGACGCGCTCCGGCGGGACCGGCTCGGAGACCGCCCGCAGCTCGTCGACGCCGGCCGCGTGCTCGGCGAGGCGCCCGAGCTTCACGAGGTTCTCGGCGAACAACGCGTGAACGATCGCGAGCAGCAGGAACGCGTCGCCGCCCGGCCGGATCGCGAGGTGCTGGTCGGCGAGCTTCGCGGTCTCGGTCGCGCGCGGATCGATCACGACGATCTTGCCGCCGCGATCCTTCAGCGCCTTCGCCTTGCCCTTGAAGTCGGGCACGGTCCACATGCTGCCGTTCGAGGCCATCGGGTTCGCGCCGAGGATCACGAGCAGCTGCGTGCGCTCGATGTCGGGCACCGCGACGGACAGCCAGTGGCCGAACATCCAGCCCGACGACAGCTGCTTCGGCATCTGGTCGAGCGTCGAGGCCGAGAAGATGTTCTGCGTGCCGATCGCACGGGTCAGCCGGGCGCCGTAGAGGAGCAGGCCCGCCTTGTGCGCGCTCGGGTTGCCGAGGATCATCGCGACCGCGCTTCCGCCGCGCTCGCCGAGGATCGGCGGCAGGCGCCTCGCGATCTCCGCGAACGCCTCGTCCCACGTGACCTCGACGAACGCGCCATCGCGCTTCACGAGCGGCGCGCGCAGCCGATCCGGATCGGCGTGCAGCTCGCCGAGCGCGGCGCCCTTCGGGCAGATGTAGCCCTGCGAGAACACGTCGGTCTCGTCGCCGCGGATCGCGACGACCGACTCCGCGCCGGCGGGGCCCTCGAGCTCGAGCTCGAGCCCGCAGCACGCCTCGCACAGCGGGCAGATGCGCTTGTGCGTCGTCACCAGCTGTCGTCCGGCAGCTCCATCAGCTCGAGGTCGCCGGCCTCGATCAGCTTCCGGGTCAGCGCGAGGCCCGGCAGGACGTTCTTCGCGTAGAACCGCGCCGCCGCGAGCTTGCCCCGGTAGAACGCCTTGTCCTCGCCGGTCGCGCTGCCCACCTTGCCGTGCGCGACCTGCGCGCTCACCGCGAGCCGCCAGCCGATCACGAGCTCGGCGAGCGCGAACAGGATCCGGTTCCCCTGGAACCCGACGTGATAGACGCTCTGGCCGAGCTTGCCCATCATCGCGCCCATGATCCCCTGCACGTCGCCGATCGCGGCCTCGAGCGCCGCCTTCTCGACCCCGAGCTCGGCCGGCAGGCCCGCGGCCGTCTTCGCGATCTGACCGACGAGCGCGGTCAGCGTCGCGCCGCGGTCGCGGCCGATCTTGCGGAAGAACAGATCGAGCGCCTGGATGTGCGTGGTGCCCTCGTACAGCGAGTCGATCTTCTGATCGCGGATGTACTGCTCGATCGGATAGTCCTCGCAGTAGCCCGAGCCGCCGAAGCACTGCAGGGAGACCGCGAGCAGCTCGTAGACCTTCTCGGAGCCGTAGCCCTTGATGAGCGGCAGCATGAGGTCGTTGAGCGCGTCGAGCTGGCGCGAGCTCTCGTTGCCGTGGCCGCCGGAGATCGCGACCTGATCCTGGATGCTCGCCGTCCACAGCACGACGGCGCGCAGGCCCTCGGCGAACGCCTTCTGGAGCATCAGCATCCGCCGCACGTCGGGGTGGCGGATGATCTCGACGCGCGGCGCGGCCTTGTCCATCTGCTTCGCGAGGTCGGCGCCCTGCTTGCGCACGCGCGTGTACTCGAGCGCGTTCAGGTAGGCCGTCGACAGCGTCGCCATCGACTTCGTGCCGACGCCCATGCGGGCGTACTCGATGACGTGGAACATCTGCGCGATGCCCTGGTGCACCTCGCCGAGGAGCAGGCCGCGGCAGGGCGCGCCGTCGCCGAGCGTGAGCTCGCATGTCGCCGAGCCCTTGATGCCCATCTTGTGCTCCACCTGGGTCACGACGGCGCCGTTGCGCGCGCCGATCGAGCCGTCGGCCTCGACCCAGAACTTCGGCACGATGAACAGCGAGAGCCCCTTCGTGCCGGGCCCCGCGCCCTCGGGCCGTGCGAGCACCATGTGCACGATGTTCGCCGGATGGTCGAAGTCGCCGTTCGTGATGAACCGCTTGACGCCCTCGAGGTGGTACTCGTCGCCGGCGACGTGCGTGGCCTTCGTGGTGCCGGCGCCGACGTCGCTGCCCGCGCCGGGCTCGGTCAGCACCATCGTGGCGCCCCAGTGGCCGTCGAGCATGTTCTGGACGTAGCGCTTCTTCTGCGCGTCGGTGCCGAACTGATCGATGATCCGGACCATCACGTTGCCGAGCACGTAGAAGCAGACGCTCGGGTTCGCGCCGGCCATCAGCTCGAACGCCGACCACTGCACCGTCGGCGGGGCGCCGTAGCCGCCGAGGCTCTCGGGTAGCTCGAGCTTGTTCCAGCCGCCGCTGAAGTACGCGTCGAGCGCCTTCTTGTAGCCGGCCGGCAGCTTCACGTTGCCCTTGCCATCGAACACCGCCCCCTCGCGGTCGCCCGGCGCGAACGCCGGTGCCCACGCGCTCTGCATCACCTCGAGGAAGCCCTCGAGCGACGCGCGCGCGGTGTCCTCGTCCATCGCCGAGAACGGCCCCTTCCCGAGGCTGGTCTTCTGGATCTCCAGCACCTCGAAGAGCTGGAAGAACGTGTCGCGGAGGTTCGGCTTGTAATGATCGACGGTCGTCACCGCCGGAACATAGCAGCCCTCAGCAGCCGGGCGTGCCCGCAGGTGCGGCTGCGAAGTTCAGAGTCCGCGTCACATCCCGCCCCAGCGGGTAGACCGGGAGCGTGTCGTCGTTCGTGAAGCAGTCCGCCGCCGCCACCTTGCCGCGGATGTGGAGCTGGTAGTTGCCCGAGGCAACGCCGCTCGCCGTGAGCTGCTGGTCGTTCTCGATGCACGGCGCGACCACCGGGGACGCGCAGTTCACGGTGTACGTGCCGCCGGGCCGGGTCGCGTTGGCCGCGTAGGTGAACTGCACGGGCTCGCACGTGCCGGTGCCCTGGTGCTGGAGGACGAGCGTCATGCCGGTGATGCCAGCACCGTTCATCGCGGTGGTGGCGCAGTTACCGCCCGGCTTGCTGGGGACGGTGAGGTTCAGCTTGATGCCGCCGGTCGCGTTGACCGTGAACGTGATCGGCGTGAGCGGGACGTTGTTGCCCGACGGGATCTGGACGCCCATCACCTTGGGCGAGGTCGCGAGGATGCCGGTCTGCGGGTCGCCGCCGACGCCGCCGAGCTCGAAGTCCAGGTCGTAGGTGCCGGGAGCGAGCCCCTGGGAGGTGCCGGCGCCGGTCGCGCACGTGAACACCTCGGTCGACCCGCCCTGCACCGCCTTGTTGCGGGTGATCACGGTGACGGCCTGGGCGCCGATCTCGGCGCAGTCGAGCGTGGCCCCGCCGGGGTCCTTCACGGACCACATGAGCGAGAACGTGCCGTTCGACGGCGGCTGATCGATCGGGACCGCATCCGGAAACCCGCCCCCATCGCCACACCCGACCAGCAGCGCGCCAGGAAGGGCGATCGCCAGGACGACTCGAACCGAGGACATGCGAACAGCTTACCTCAGGCGGCGCCGAGCCGGGCCTCGGCTCCGAGGGAGACCGAGGACAGGTCCTTGGCCATGTCGACGAAGTGTGCGGGACGCTTCAGTGCGCGGTGGTCGAACGGGGTGGTCCCGACCTCGCGATACCCGAGGCTCCGGTACCATCGGCCGAGCTCCTCCCGGAGGTTCACGATCCGCAGCGTCATCTCCCGGGCCCCGGTGGCCTCCGCGAGCGCCTCGGCGATGCGAACCAGGCGCTTGCCGAGCCCCATGCCCTGGAGCCCCGGCCGCACGCTCAGCATGCCGAAGTAGCCGGCG
>JAEUJX010000395.1 GCA_016794545.1 Myxococcales bacterium | reverse complement strand
CCGGCCGGCACGACGCTCAGCGCCGACACCGACGGCCAGGTGACCGCGTTCCGCTTCCCCGACATCGCGGGTCACCTGCGCGCGATCGCCGTGGCCGACATCGGCGCGCGCAGCCCGGCGCCGCAAGCGATCAAGGGCCTGACCGGCGCGTTCGACGTCGCGACCGTGCTCGCCGGCATGGGCGTGAGCTTCTCGGGCTGCGGCGCGAATGCGTTCGGCAAGGGCGCCGGCAACTGCCGCACCGTGTTCACGCACACGGATACCGGCGTCGCGCCGAACCGCGTGCTGTTCGAGGACGGCAGCAGCACGAACACCGCGCTCCTGAGCGCGATCAACGGCGGACCGTCGGCCGGTTCGATCAGCACCGCGGCGCAGACGTTCCTCCGCCGCATCGTGGCGGGCGACGACGCGAGCGGCACGTTCCTCCCGAAGCTCGGCGGCGTCGACCGCTCGACCGTCGCTGTCATCCCGGCCAGCTCGGTGGCGGGCTCGGCGAGCCGGCCCACGATGATCTACTTCGGCGCCGCCGACGGGATGCTGCACGCCGCGTGCGGGAGCGTCACGCTGAGCGGCCCGCCGTGCGACGTGCTCGGCCGCGAGCTGTGGGCATACATCCCCAGGGGCCAGCTCCCGTGGCTGCGCAAGAACCTCGCGCGGGTCGATGGCTCGCCCCGCGTGCTCGACGTGTTCGCCGACCTCGACGGTGCCGGCCCGGGCGGCCGCAGCTTCAAGACCCTGCTCGTGTTCCAGTCGACCTACGGAGACCCGGCCGTCACGGGCGCCGAGCCCTCGATGACCGCCCTCGACGTCACCGATCCGACGGACCCGAAGATCGTCTGGGAGGTCGCCCTGCCCGGCCAGGGGCTGATCGTCAACGTCGGCCGCGTGTCCACGCCGGGCGGCAACAAGTACTACGCGTACGCGCAGACCAACGCGGGCGCCGCGGCCTCGGGCAACGTGGTCACCGCGATCGATGTCGAGACCGGCGCCCAGGTCTGGAAGAGCGGCGGTCCCGTCGTCGGCTCGGCCTACCTGTTCACGCCGGGAACGCCGCCGGCGCGGGCGTCGGGAACGGTGCCGCCCGTGACGGCGATCCCCGGCGGCGCGGTCGCGCTCGACGCGACGGGCAGCGGCAACACGACGGACGTCGTGTTCGGCACGATCTACGGTGACATCTGGCAGCTCGACGCGGCGACCGGCGCCGGCCGC
Source organism: Myxococcales bacterium (assembly GCA_016794545.1). Classification (GTDB taxonomy): domain Bacteria; phylum Myxococcota_A; class Polyangia; order Haliangiales; family Haliangiaceae; genus JABFXX01. The sequence goes on along the minus strand of JAEUJX010000395.1, from coordinate 6,007 downwards.
TACGGCACCGAGCCGCTGTTCCAGTACACCACCGACCAGCACCCGATCGGCTCGCCGATCGCGCTGTTCGGCGACGGCTCGCTCTACGGCGTCGCGGTCCCGGGCGGCTACGCCGACCTCGCGGCCGATACCCTGTGGTCCGCCGCCGACCAGACCGCGGTGGCGGTGCGACTCCACCCGCGCCTGTCCGCCGCCGACACGCCGCTCACCGAGACGTCCGGATCGCCGGGCGTCAAGTGGACCCTCGGGCTCGATACCGGAGACAAGGGGTTCGCGCAGGCCGTGGTCGCGGGGAACGAGGTGTTCATCACGGCCGATTCGGAGGACGTGAACTCGCTCACGTACGGCTCGACGGTGGGCGACAGCGGCAAGGTCTACAAGGTCGGGCTGTCCGCGAGCGGCACGGCAACCGCGACCACGGTCGTCGTCGCGGGCGGCGCGGGATCGGTGGCGATGAGTGGAACCGCGATCTACAGCGTGTCGAAGAACGGCGCCGAGCAGCTCTCGGCGATGACCACCGACGGCACCGCGGGCACGTCGCTGAACACCGGCGGATCGCCCCGGGTGAGCAGGAAGCTATGGCTGCGCTCCCTCTGAGAGGTCGCCGGCGCCGCGCGCGCCGCGACCGCCGGGCCCTGGGCTTCACCATGATCGAGGTCCTGGTGTCGATGGCGCTGACCGTGCTCGCGACCACCGGGTTGCTCGCGCTCTACACGACGCAGACACGGGCCTCGGGCTTCAGCCGCCACGTGGCCGAGGCGACGGTGCTCGCGCAGGACCAGATCGAGGCGCTGCGCGCGAGCACGACGCTCGGGACGGGCTCGGCCACCGGCCTCACCGAGCAAGGCACGAGCGGCGGGATCTTCGATCGCAGCTACGAGGTCGTGCCGGGGATCGGGTTCGACGACATGACGGTGACCGTGTCCTGGACCGAGGACGAGGTCGCCCGCAGCGTGATCCTGCGGTCGCGGAGGAACCAGTGACGCGCCCCCGTCGCCCGCTGCGCCGCCGGCAGGGCGGCTTCACGCTCGTCGAGATGATGATCTCGCTGGTGCTGTTCTCGCTGGTGATCGCCGGGGTCCTCTCGGTCGCGGTCGCGATGACCAACGGCTACCGCGAGCAACGCAACACGATCGGCGCCGAGAGCACGTCACGCGTCGCGATGGACTTCCTCGCGGACGCGATCCGCAGCACGAGCCCCGCGGTGCCCACCGGCGCGGTGGCGACGCCCGGCGTGCTCGGCGGCGACGTCGAGAACCTGTCGGTGACCGCGTGCACGCGCGGCGCGATGGCGGTCGTCAACAGCCAGACCGGGCCCGACGAGCTCACGCTGGTGTTCTCGTACGGATCGATCGTGACGTCCTCGATGTCGTCGTTCGACCCGCTCGCCTCCACCTCGATCGACGTGGTCGACGCGACCGGCCTCCAGGCCGGCGACATGATCCTGGTGTCGAGCTTCACGCACGGCCACCTGGTGACGCTGACCTCGGTGGCCGGGAACACGCTCGGCTTCAGCCTGGTCTGCACGACTCCCGCCCTGACGTCGACGCACCCGGCGGGCGCGCTCGTCATCCGCGTCGCCCGCGCCCGGTTCTACGTCGCCGATCTCGACGGGATCCCCGCCCTGTGGATGGACGCCGACGCCGAGGGCCCGGGAGCCGCGGAGCCGATGGCCGAGGGGATCGAGGACTTCCAGGTCGCGATCGGATTCGATACCAGCAACGACGGCAACCTGACCGAGACCGCGAACGGCCAGAGCGACGAATGGACGTTCAACGACCCGGCGAGCCCGGAGACCATCCCCGCTGGCTCGCCGCGCGCGATCAAGCTCTCGCTGCTCGCACGCTCGGTCGGCCCCACGACCGGAGTCGCGACGTTCCTCCCGCCCGCGCTGGGGGACCGGCCTGCTGGGACCACCGCCGACAACTTCCGGCGCCGCGTGCTGACCTCGACGGTCGACATTCGCAATGCCGCGGGGGCTCGCTGATGCGCCGCGCGATCCGTAGCTCGCGGCCACGGCAGCGCGGCAGCGCGATGCTCGTCACGCTCATCGTGATCAGCGCGCTGCTCGCCGGCGCCGCGGCGCTGGTCTCGCTCCAGGTGTCCGCGAACCGCTCGGTCGACCTCACGCACAGCGGGACGGCCGGGCTGTACTGCGCCGAGGCGGCCCTGTCCGCGGCGCGCCCCGTCGTCGCGAACAGCTACGCGCAGTGGAGCACCGCGCTCGCCGCCTCGGCGGCGGGCGACACGAGCGAGCCGCTGTGGCTGAGCGCCGGCATCGGGAGCCACGACCTCGACGGCGACGGCGTCGCCGACTTCACGGTCCACATCAAGGACAACGGAGACGAGGGCACGAACACCGACGATCCGACCGCCGACACCGATCTGCAGGTCTACATCGTCGCGGACTGCATCAAGTACCCCGACACGCCGAAGCGGCTCGCGGAGCTCGTGCTCTACAACGGCCAGGTGCCGTGCTTCCCGGGGCAGCAGGGCGGCTGCGACGGCGACGGGAACTCGAACTGATCGAATCGCGAACCTGCGCTATCCCAGCGTCTCCCACGCCTTCTCGCGGCGAGCCGCGCGCGCCGCGCCCGCGACCTTGAGCAGCGCGCGGTCGCGGTGCCAGCGCGCGTGCTCCTCATCGGGCACTCCCCACGCCTGCTCGACCGCCTCCACCGCGCGCGTCGCGAGCCCGATCAGCCCGGCGAGCGCGACGTGCGTCGCGGGCGACTTCGGGTTGGCGTGCGCGAGCGCGTGGACCGTCGTCGCGAGCGCGAGCAGCGGCTCGATGATCGCCTTGTCGAGGTTGTGCCGGCGCGCGACGCCGATCAGGTATCCGACGAGCGCCGCGTGCACGTGGAGGTCCTCGACGGTGCGGAACGGCTTCAGGTAGTCGTCGTAGCCGTCGCCGGGCAGGACGTCGGCCTCGGCGATCGCGACCTCGCGCAGCTCGACCTCGGCGTGCGGAATCTCCGGGACGAACGGCGCCGCCGACGGCACGAGCACCACCCCCGGCGCGTTCGCGGCGACGCGGACGACCCGCAGGCGGTTCTTCCCGGCGTCCGTCCCCGTGCTCGCGACCACGAGCAGCGCGGAGGCCTCGGTCGCGACCGTCGCCCACTTCTTCTTGCCGGTCAGCGTGTAGTGGCCCTCGCCCGCGGGCACGAGGCGCGTGTGGATCGCCTTCGGGTGGTTCCCGCCCTCCTCGGTCGCGCACAGCGCGGTGATGCCCCGGGCGTGCGTCGGCGCGAGCGCGCGCAGGGCCTCCGCGTAGCCGCTCGCGAACGCGAAGCCGAGCCGATCGGAGAGCACGCCACCGACGAGCGCGCGCTCGATCGTGTGCGGCCACCGCGCGCGCTCCTCGGCCGCGGTCTCCCACCAGGCGCGGAGCGTGTCCGCGGCGGCGGGCTTGAGCGTGAGGAGGGCGTGGAGCAGCGTGTCCATGGCGCAGCCTACCGCTTCTTCTTCGCCGCGTCGTAGGCGGCATTGTCGCGCGCGACCTGGGCGGCGCGGACCCGGTCCTTGCCCTCGAGCTTCGCGCGGTGCTCGAGCTGCTGCTTCGCGCGGCGCGCGATCTGCGTGCGCTCGGCGCACGGGCCCGCGAGGTGAAACCACCACACCTTCCGCGGCGTGTCGGCGTGACCGACCTTCGCGTGCGTGCGCGTCGAGATCCGGCACTGCGCGCTACAGAACGCGCAGGTGCACGCGCCGTCGGACTGGGTGATCCCCGACAGCTGGCCGTTGCAGTTCGGGCACGTGATGATCATCGCGCCCCGGTTCGACGTCACCCCGACCTCGCGCCGGTCGACCTCGTGCTCGTCGGCGACGACGCCGGCGAGCTTGTAGCGCTTCGCCGGTGCGCGCTCGTACGACCGCCGCTCCTTGCACCCGCTGCACTCGGTGGTGAACGAGGCGCCGCCGGGCACCGCGACGACGGGCGCCCGGCAGCCCCGGCACAGGGGGTTGCCGAGCGTGACCTCGCCGTGCGGCGCCTCGACCCACGGCGCGCCCGATCCGACCTGCGCGTGCGGCTTGGCCTCGGTGAGCCGGATGGCGGGATCGGGGAAGCGACCTTCATGGCCCGGCGTGCCGAAGTCGCCGACCGCGTGTGCGAAGGCGACGAGCTCCTTCCAGCTCGTGTCGAACTTCTGCTCGACACCGCACTTCGTGCACGTCACGCCGTCGCCCTCCTCGATGTGATTGAGCGGGCCCTGATAGCCGCACGCCCGGCACCAGAACGCACCACGGACCGCGACCCAGAACCCCTGCGCCGGCTGCGCGAGCGCCCGCACCGCCGCCGGCGGATACGCGGCGCCGCACGTGCCACACCGCGGCTTCGTCGGATCGCGCAGGATCCCGCAGCCGGTGCAGATCGACGGCTCCTTGACGGCCGGCGCGCTCATGGCTCGTCCCGGCTGCTCCCCCACGACATCGTCGCGGACGCGGCGCCGAGGTCCTCGTCGATGGGCCGGATCTGGCGGTTCAGCGGGAACACGGCCGCGAGGCCCAGGATCACGCCGCCGCCGAACACCCCGAACGCCCAGCCGAGGCCGAGGGCCTCCATGCCTTCGGGCTTGGTCGCGACGAAGACGCAGCCCGCGACCATCGCGATGATGAGGCCGAGCACGCCGATCGTCGTCGGCATGACCGGCCACGCGACGCGCCGGCCGGCCATGCCGAGCAGCGCACCGATCGAGAGGCCCGCGGCGGCGAGCAGGCAGCCGACGAACGCGATCGTCCCGCACACAGGCCAGCCGGCCCAGGGCGTGCGCGGCACCGGCAGCATGTGCCGCTCCTCCGCGGTCTTGTTGAGCTCGACGATGCGCGCGATCTCGGCCTCGATGTACGCGACGAGCGCCTCGTTCGACATGGACTCGCAGCGGCCCTTGTCGCAGACGCCGGCCTCGCGCAGGCCGATGCCGGCATCCGGGGCGAGCGGGCTCGCGAGCCACTTCGTCGAGAACGCCGACACCGACAGCGCCGCCGCCGCGATCACACCGAGCGCGATCGCGAGCACGCGCTTGCCGGTGCTCTGCCCTGCCACGTAGGCATCGTAGCCCAGCTACGGTCGGTACAGGGCCGCGCGGGCGCCGGCGGCACGCCACGTATCGACGAGCGCGCGGAAGTCGCCGACCACGACGTCCCCGGCATCGCGCAGCGCCGCCATCGGCGCGAGGACCGTGGCCTCGACCGTGGCGAGATCGGCGAGCGCGAGCGGCGTCACGTTCCACGACGCGGTCAGGAGCTGGTCGGCCGGCACCACACCGCTCGCGTGGAGCTCGACCAGCTCCTGCACGCCCGCCACGCCGTCGTGCCACGCGCCGACCGCGACGATGTTCCCGTCCGGGTCGTCGTCGAAGTAGTGGTCGCGATCCGCGGGCCGCCACACGCCGCTCACCAGCGGATCGTTGACGTGGTTCGGCGTACCGGCCCCGATCAGGAGGTCGCCGCGCCACGACGCGCTCGGATACTTCTCGCCGGCGACCGCGACCCGGAACCGGTCCCACTGCTGGAACTGCGCGAGCGCCGGATCCCAGATGTGCCCTCCGATCACCGTGCTGCCGCCGACGCCGAGCTGGTCGAGCAGGTACGCGACGTCGGTGTAGTTGTAGCCGCCGTTCTCGTGCGAGTGCGGATCGATCACGACGCCGAGATCCTCGTGCAGGTACCGGAACACGTTCTTGCCCGCGGTGCTCGCGATCATCGCCGCGTCCTCGTAGAGCCTCGCGGCCTCGAGCAGCTTCCAGTCGGGCTGCAGCACCCACGGCAGGCTGCGCGCGCGAAACCGCTGCGCGGTCTCGACGAGCCGCGCGCGCAGCGTCGTGTACGCCTGGCGGCTCTGCGCCGACCCGAGGGTGCCTTGGGGTGTGTTGTCCTCGACGTGCGTGAACAGCACGACATGAACCCGGGCGTGCGCGGCGGGCGGACCGTCGACCTCGGTGGCCGCATCGAGCTCGCCGCCCGGCGGGGCGGGGTCCCCGCTGCAAGCGGCGAGCAGCGTGCA
>JAEUJX010000344.1 GCA_016794545.1 Myxococcales bacterium | reverse complement strand
ATACGGCCCCGCCCTGAGGTAGGATGCCCGGGAGCATGTTCTGGTACTCGCTGCTGGCCGTCCTCGGGGTCTTGTTCCTGCTGTCAGTGGCGCTCCCCGTACCGCGTCGCATCTGGGCGTTCTGGATCTACACGTGGAAGTACTTCTGGCTGTGGGTCGCCGATCGGATCGGCCTCCGCCGGCTGTTCGTGGCGAAGGACAAGTACGTCCGCCTCACGCGCCCGATGCTGTTCCGGATGTGGTGCGAGGACATGGGTCCGACGTTCATCAAGTTCGGCCAGATCATCGCGTCGTCCGCGGGCATGTTCCCCGACGCGTACGTCAAGGAGTTCCAGAAGGTCCTCGACCGCGTGAAGCCGTTCCCGTTCGAGGACGTCAAGCGCACGCTCGACGAGGAGCTCGGCACCGAGAAGGCCGCGCACCTGATCGACATCGAGCCCAAGCAGCTCGCCTCGGCCTCGATCGCGCAGGTCCACACCGCGAAGCTGCGCGACGGCACGCTCGTCGTGATCAAGGTCCAGCGCCCCGGCATCATCGGGCGCTGCATGGCCGACATGAAGCTGATGCGCTTCCTCGCGTCGATCGTCCAGCGCTTCAAGAAGAACGCCGAGCTCGCGAACCCGGTCGGCGTGGTCGACGACTTCACGCGGACACTCACCGAGGAGCTCGACTTCCGCAAGGAGGCCGCGAACCTCGACAAGTTCAACGACATCATGCGCGAGCTCGGGCACAAGCACATCCACGCGCCGGTGCCGCATCACGAGTACACGACCCGCAAGGTGCTCGTGATGGAGCGCTTCAGCGGCCTCCGCGTCGACAGGTTCGAGGAGATCAGGGCCAAGGGCATCGATGGCGAGGGCAAGCTCGTCGACGGCCTCCGCGCGTGGTTCCAGTGCGTCGTGTTCTATGGGTTCTTCCACGGCGACGTCCACGCCGGCAACCTCATGCTGCTCGACGACAACACGATCGGCTTCCTCGATTTCGGTATCGTCGGCCGGTTCGACGACAAGGAGCGCTACCTCGTCACCGACTACATGATCGCGTTCGCCTCCGGTAACTACAAACGGCTCGCGGAGATCATCATCGAGATGGCGGGCGCGCCCGATGGGCTCGACATGGACGGCTTCGTGAAGGACCTCGGCGAGACGTACAAGCCGCTGCTCACGCTGTCGTTCGGCGAGGTCAACTACGCCGAGTTCCTGCCGGGCATCCAGCGCACGGCCACGCGCCATCAGATGCGCATGCCGAACGAGTTCATCCTGATCACGAAGCAGCTGCTGTACTTCGATCGCTACGCCAAGTCGCTCGCGCCGAAGCTCAACGTCTTCACGGATCCGCGCCTCGTGCTCGGCATGATGTCCGACATCCAGAAGGCGCGGATGCAGGCCGAGGCCAAGGCCAAGGCGCAAGCGACCTCCGCGACCTGAGCGGGCGGGCGGCGCTTCAGCGGAACTGATCGTCGATCGATCGCTCGGCCTTCGGCGTCTTCACCCGCGGCCCGGAGTCGTCGAGGTACTTGAGGAACAGCGTCATGTACTGCGCCTTCTGGGCGTCCATCGGCTTGAACGAGATGCCGACCTGGAACACCTCTTCGAGCGCGGTGCACCACACGACGCGCGCCGGCACGCGAAGCGGCTCGCTCTGGACGTCGTCCTCGAACACGAGCTGGAGGTCGACCTCGACGTCGGTGCCGACCGGCACCTTGTCGGTCAGGTCCGCGGCGAGCCCGCCGCGCGACACGTTCGTGGTGCGCCCCTGGAGCTGCTTGCCGCCGACGCGCACCGTCACCACCGCCTCGTGGGCGTAGCGCGGGTGCTCTCGTTCGGTATGTCCCACTGAATGCAAAGCTTGCGGGTCCAGGCGCCCCCTGGCAAGTTTTCACGGCGCCGCCCCGACTGTCCGGGTTTCGGACGCACTGCGGCGCGCCTCCGAGAACCACCCATCCGTGAGGGCGTCGAGCTCCGCCTCGGCCTCTTCCCGGCGGACGACGGCGCCGGCCATCGCCGCGCGCTTCCAGACGAAGTAGGCCCGGATGACCCGCGCCGCGAGGCGTCGTTTTTCCCGCTGGCGCGCCGTACTCATCGCCTGGGCCTGGAGCTCCCGGCCGTCGAACACGAGCCGGTCGAGCCGCCACGTCGCGCGGACCTCGACGGACGCGCCGCGCCCGACGTCGGGGTCCGCGTCGCGCCAGCTCGCCGTGTTGCCGGCCCGCACCGCCACCAGCGGTACGAGCCCCGCGAGCCGCGCGCGCCGCGCCGCCGCCTTCGCCGGATCACCGGCGAGGCGCTGCGCGCGCACGGCGGCCGCCACGACGTCCGCCACCGGCGGCGCGCTCGCGACGACACGCGCGCGACCGTCATCCAGCACGTCGGGGGCTTCCTCGCCGGGCTCGTCCGCGCCGGCGGTCGCCGACGCCGCGAGCACGACCGCGATCGCGAGCGCTCTCATCGCCGCCACGTCCCGACCAGCAGCAGCTCGTCGCGTCGCTCGCTCGCGATCGGATCGACGTGCCGGTACACGAGCGAGAGATCCACCCGGCCGATCGGCGAGCTCGACCACATCGGTGAGGCACGGCGTTCGTCGCTCGTCCAGGAGCCGCCGTCGAGCGCCTCGGGATCCAGCCCGAGCTCGTCGAGCTGGTCCGCCGCTAGCTCGTCGATGCTCTGGAGCAGCTCGTCGCTCTCGAGGTCGTCGAGCTCGCGATCGGCGAAGCCGCTGGCGTGAAGCTCCTCGCTGTCGAGATCCTCGATCAGCTCCTCGGCCTCGATCGGATCCGCCGCTGCGAGGCGCACCGAGAGCGCGATCACCACCGCGACGATCGCGAGGATCAGCCACGCCAGCGTCGGGCGCGCCCGGTTGCGTGCCCGGGCCCTGGATCGTACGGTGCCCACGTGGCGGCGACGCTCACCGATAACGCGCTCGCGGTCCTCCGCGCTCGGTACCTCGTGCGCGACAACGGCGTCGTCGTGGAGACCCCGGAGCAGCTGTTCCGCCGGGTGGCGACCCACATCGCCGCGGTCGAGTCCCAAAACGGCGCGACTCCCGACGAGATCGCCGAGGTCGCCCGCGCCTTCGAGCGCATGATGTCCGCGCTCGAGTTCCTGCCGAACTCGCCCACGCTCATGAACGCAGGCCGACCACTCGGCCAGCTCGCGGCATGCTTCGTCGTGCCGGTCGAGGACTCGACCACCGGCGTGTTCGAGGCCGTGCGCTGGGCCGCCGAGATCCAGAAGACGGGCGGCGGCACCGGCTTCTCGTTCTCCCGCCTCCGCCCGGCGGGTGACCTCGTGGCCTCCACCGGCGGCACCGCGTCGGGCCCCGTGGCGCTGATGCAGGTGTTCGACGTGGCGACCGAGGCCATCAAGCAGGGCGGCACGCGGCGCGGCGCCAACATGGGCATGCTGCGCGTCGACCATCCCGACATCCTCGAGTTCATCTCGATCAAGCTCGACCCGTCGCGGATGAGCAACTTCAACCTGTCGGTCGCCGTGACCGACGGGTTCATGGACGCGGTGACGGCGGGGACGACGTACGATCTCGTAAACCCCCGCACAGGCATCGTCACCGGGAAGCTCGATGCGCGCCGTGTCCTCGATGCGATCGCGAACGCCGCCTGGGCCGTCGGCGATCCGGGCATGGTCTTCATCGACCGCATCAACGAGCTCCAGCCGACGCCAGGCCTGGGTCCGATCGAGGCCACCAATCCGTGTGTCACCGGCGACACCCGCGTCTGGGTCGAAGGCCGCGGCTCCGTGCCGATCGCGGACCTGGTCGGGACGGCCCCGAACGTCGCGACGCTCGAGGCGGGCCAGGTGGTCTTCCGCCGCGCGACACGCGTGTTCTGCACCGGCGTGAAGCCCATCCTGCGCCTCACCACCGAGGAGCGTGTCGAGCTCCGGCTCACGGCCGACCACCGGGTCTCGACCGAGCGCGGAGATGTTCCCGCCGGGGAGCTGACCGCCGGCGATCGCGTGCGAACCGCGAACCCCGAGCGCGCGTGGTTCACGATCGCCGCGATCACCTACGAGGGTGAGGCCGAGGTCTTCGACCTCACCGAGCCGACGACCAGCCACTTCTTCGCGAACGGTATCCTGGTCCACAACTGCGGCGAGCAGCCACTGCTCCCGTTCGAGTCGTGCACGCTCGGCAGCATCGATGTCGGCCGGTTCGTGAAGGGCGCGGACCTCGACTGGGGCCGGCTGCGCGACACGATCCACCTGGCGGTGCGATTCCTCGATGACGTCATCGATGCGAACCGGTACCCCCTCCCCGAGATCGAGCGAGCGACCAAGGCCACCCGGAAGATCGGCCTCGGCGTCATGGGGTGGGCCGATGCGCTCGCGGCGCTCCACATCGCGTACGACTCCGCCGAGGGGCTCGCGCTCGCCGAGCGGCTGGCCGGGTTCCTGGAAGACGAGTCGCTGGCAGCCTCGCGCGCGCTCGCCCGGGGGCGCGGTCCATTCCCGGCCTGGAAGGGCTCGCGGTGGGAGGACACCGGAGAGCTCCGCAACGCGACGACGACCACGGTCGCGCCGACCGGCACGATCAGCATCATCGCCGGGTGTGCGAGCGGCATCGAGCCGATCTACGCGCTCGCGTACCGGCGCAACGTGCTCGACGGCGCCGAGCTGACCGAGGTGAACCCCGCGTTCCAGCGGCTCGCCGCCGAGCGGGGCATCGCGAGCCCCGCGCTGTTCGCCGAGATCGCGGCCCACGGCGGCGTGCGCGGGAACGAGCGCGTGCCCGCCGATCTCCAGCGCTGGTTCCCGACCGCGCACGAGGTCGACGTCGGTATGCACGTCCGGATGCAGGCCGCGTTTCAGCGGCACGTCCACGCTGCCGTCAGCAAGACCATCAACCTGCCGCGGAGCGCGAGCGCGCTCGACGTGAAAGCTGCGTACCAGCTCGCGTACGAGCTGGGTTGCAAGGGAATCACCGTCTACCGGGACGGCAGCCGCGAGGGCCAGGTACTCGTCACCGGTGCACGCACCGCGCGGCCGGCGACGCAGGCCCACTGTCCCGAGTGCGCCTCCGTGCTCGTCGTGCAGAGCAGCTGCCGGCTGTGCCGTCACTGCGGTTGGTCCGTCTGCGGATAGTCTCTGCGTCGTCATCGCCTGCCGCACGAGCACGCACGAGGCCAACCGGCGGTGGAATGAAACCGGGCCCTTGGCCGGTCGTGCTGTCCGAAATGTCCGAACCTCGGCCGAGGCCGTCCGATGACCGGATTCCGCCGGACGCGCACGACAGGGAGCTTCGGTGCAGGGCGGTAGACTGGGCGACGTGAGGCGAACGGCGGCACGGCCCGGCAACCCGGTTGGCGAGGAGCGGCAGTGGATCAATGGTCGGATCATGAGCCGCCTCGTCACGCTAGCTGCCGTCGCACTGTGTGGATGCTTCGAGACCACGGACGTGGATCCGGATGATGTGACCGGGCCGTACACCGGGCCGATCACGCGCTACGTGGTCGACGGCTACACGCTGCCGATGTCGTCGACGAGCGCGCGCGAGCTCGCGGACGATCTCGACGGCGACCAGCACGCCGACAACCAGCTCGGCATGACGTTCGGATCGCTCGCGTCGTTCAAGAACCTCACGACGCACGCGCCCGACATGGTGGCGTCGGGCGTGCTCGCGTCGATCGTCCAGATCCAGGCCGACGACCCCGCGAACGATCCGACGGTGCGGGTCTGGTACTACGGCGCGGAGGGCGAGGAGGCGGAGGCGGTCGGCGGCGCGCTGCAGGACGGCGTGTTCGCGAGCAATCGCACGCGCACGACGCGCGTGCCGGGGCGTGCGCGGATCCACCTCCCGGTGTTCGTCGACACCGATCCGGTCGTGTTCGACCTGTACGGCGTCGAGATGGATCTGAAGGCGGACGGCAGGGGCGGGTTCGACGCGATCATCCGCGGCGCCGTTCGCGAGCAAGAGGCGAAGCAGACCGCCTACGACGGCATCCTCGCGATGCTCGCCGCGATGCCGCAGGACCACCGCGCGTTCTGGTACATCGTCGAGAAGATCCGCGACGGCGTGGTCACGTACGAGGAGCTCGCTCGGCAGGACGGCCTCCTCGAGGCGCTGCTCGCGCCCGACATCGAGATCCGGACCCGCGATGGCGCCGTCGAGCCGATGCTGTCGCTCGCGTTCCGCGTCCACCTCTCGCCGTGCCCGGTGGGGCGGTGCGCCCCCGCGACGGTGGCCGACCACTGCGGCGACCGCGTGCTCGACGGCGACGAGACCGACGTCGACTGCGGGGGGAGCTGCGCCGCGTGTCCGGGCGGCGACCGCTGCGCGGTCGCGGACGACTGCCAGACGGCGGCCTGCTCGGCCGGCGGGACGTGCGCCGCCGCCACGTGCAGTGACGGCGTCCAGGATGGCTACGAGGCCGACGTCGACTGTGGGGGCGGCTGCGACCTGTGTACCGCCGGCAAGGCCTGCGACTTCGCGATCGACTGCGCGAGCAACCGGTGCGAGATGGGCCGCTGCCTGTAGCGGGCCCGAAAGCACGAAGGGCCCGGCGACCGCCGAGCCCTCTCGCTGCGTTGAATGTAGTGACGACCGGAGATTACCGGCGGCGGCGCCGGCGCGCCGGACGCGGCGCGACCGCCGCGGCCTCGAGCTCCTCGAGGTGCTCGAGCATGCTGATCATGGTGTTGCGGGTGGCGGCGTGCGGCTCGTTGGTGATCGCCCGACCGAGCGAGATGCGGAGCTCCGCGCGGAGCTCGCTCTCGATCAGGCGATACGTCCGGAGAGCCTCCTCCGGATCGTAGTGGTGCAGGTCGGCCTCGCAGCCGGTGGCCGCGATCCAGACCGCCGCGAGGGCCGCCGCGCGGC
>JAEUJX010000341.1 GCA_016794545.1 Myxococcales bacterium | reverse complement strand
GGAGGACACATCAAGATGACCGCACTCGCTTTCAACATGAACGGTGATCCGTTCGAGCTTCCCCCGCACGCGCACGCCTGGCGGCTGCGCAAGATGAAGCCGCGCGGGGCGCCGGAGCTGGTCTATGGCCAGGGCGCTCCGTTGCTGTTGCCGATCGATGCCGACATCGAGGCGCTCGCCGAGGCGGTGGGCCAGGTCGGGCGCTTCCGTCTCGATGCCGTCGGCGTCGACGGCAAGGTACTCGACGGCGTGCCGGCCGCCTACGTCCAGGTGAACCAGCTCAGCGCCGCACCCGGCGTCGACCAGTCGCTCGCGCCGGTCGCGATCGGTGGTGGCGGACAGCTCGGCGAGGGAGAGGCGGCGAGCCTCTTGCGCGCAGTGCTGCACTCCAATGGCGAGGTGGTCCGCTCCAACACCGAGCTGGCGCGCTCGATCGTCGATCGCCTCCCCGAGATCATCTCGGGGACGGCGACCCTGATCCACGCTGCGGACGGCGCGGGCATGCCGCGCCGCACGCCGCGCGTGATCGACGTCAACAGTAGCGACGATGACGACCGCGACGATCACGACGATCGCGACGGCGACGATCAGCCCCCGGCACCGCGGAGCTTCGTCGAGCGGGCGCTGGCGGCGCTCGAAACGTTCGGGCCGATGCTCGCGCCGTTTCTCCAGAGCTTCGCCGCCAACGGCGGCGCCCAGGTGCTCGGCGCCAAGCTCGGCAACCTCGCGGGCGGGATGGGCTCGCTCGACCTCGGCCAGCTGCTCGACTGGCGCAAGGCTGCACCGACGCCTGCGCCGAGCCCGCAGCGACCCGCGCTCGATGCACCGGCCACGACCATGAACGCGCCGGCCACGCCTACGCCCGCGGAGTCGGGACTGGGCGCCCTTCCGCCGCACATCCTGCCGATGTTCGGCGCGATCGTCATGCAGCTCGCGCCGAGCGAGCGTGCGCTCGTCATGCAGGTGGCCAAGGAGCTGCCCGCCCACGAGCGCGACGCGTGGATCGCACGGCTCGCCACCATGACGCCTGCCGAGGCGGTCGCGCAGATCCGCGCGCTGATCGCTGGTGATGGTGACGCGATCGCTGCGAGCCCGGAGCGCGCGTCGTGATCGGCCTTCCGTTCAACGACCACGGATGCCTGGGCTCGATCACCGATCACGTGGCGGGCCTGGTCGCTGCGCACGATCCGGCGCTCGTCGCGCTCGCGGAGCGCTATCCGACCACCGACCAACTCACCGCGTACATCCGCTCGGTTCCCCACCGTGACGACATGGGAGACGAGAGCGACGGCCCACGCGTTCACGCCTGCCAGCCGTCCCAGCGGCTTCGCCTGCCGGTGACCGAGGACGGCAACTGTGTCGAGAAGGCATCGCTGTACCTCGCGGTTGCCGAGCTGATCGATCCGCACCCGGTTCGCCAGCTCGCCACGCTGGAGCTACCGATCGGCCTGCACACGTTCCCGATCGAGAACGGAGCCCCGGTGATCCTCGATCCGCAGATGCCGCGGAACTGCCTGGCGTGCGGCATCGCCGCGTCGAGCGAGGGCCCGGCGCAGATCGACACGCGCGATGCGATCGACTGGGCCGGGCAGCTCGCGGAGATGGGCGGAGGCTCGGTCAGAAACGGCTGGTCTCGCGTCCGCGTCGCGCGTGACGCGGTTACCGATCTGATCGATGGTGGAACGCCGCCGACCTCGCCCGAGGTGATCGAGGCGATCGGGTGGATGTTCGCGCTCGCCGAGAGCGCGGCGCGCAAGATCGGCCCGCGCGCGATCGAGATCGTGCGCACGACCGCGCGCGCGATCGCCGACCTCGCCGACGACGCGCTTGCTCGCCTGCGCCGGCACACCGAGCACGAGCATGTCCGCAACCTCTCTCTCGAGGTCTTCGGTCACCGCGTCTCGGCGGCCCCGTGGTCCGCGCTCGCGCGGTTCGCCGGGCGCGTCGGCCTCGATGTCGGTGGCGCGGTGCTCCAGGCCAAGCTCGCGCAGCTCGGGATCGGAAGCGACATGGTGCAGCTCGTCGAGCGCGAGCTCAACCGCGAAGGCATGACGCTCGGGGCGCTTAGCGCGCCCCCCAAGCTCCCGACGCTCGCCAACCTGTTCGCGCCGAAGACGCCGACCACCACGGCCGCGTAGCGACCCGATCGCGCCGCGGCACACCACGCCACGACACGACACGACACACGCCCGCACCTGTGCGCGGCGAAGGAACCGCTCGCCGCGCGCGAGCGCTGGCCGGGTGCGCCCGGCGATCCGACGACGACGCCACACGAACGACCAACGACCCCACGACCCAGGAGAGTCACGTGCAGACCAAGATCAAGTCCCAGCCCAAGAACACCAACCAGAACGCGCGCCGCTTCGCGGCGAACTTCGAGGACGCCGCCGCCACCGATTGGACGCCGCTCTACGCGGCTCTCCAGTCGGCCGCGGAGTGGGCGCTCGATCACGCCGCGAGCTTCGCCGACGCCTATCCCGAGGAGCTGGCCGCCGTGCGCCGCGTCCGCTCGTTCGCGCGCAGCCGCGCGCTCGGCGTGGTCGCGCGCATCGCGCCCGAGGATCTGGCGTACACGTTCGCGCTGGTGTTCGCCGCGAACACCGGCGATCTGCGCCCGCTCGACGCGGCGTGGCGCTGGCTCGGCCGGCCCGCGTTCGCGCCCTATGAGGCGGACGACACCGACGGCGCCGACGCGGGGCGGACCGCGCGCCGGGCGCGCTCCACGGCGCGGCTGCGCGTGGCCTGAGCGCGGCCCGAGCGCGACCCGAGCGCGACGACATCACCCACCACCGAGAACCACCACCGACCGATCACAACCCGAACACGCAAGGAGACATCGACATGGCCAAGAACAAGCACAAGAAGAAGCACCACCCGGGCAACCGCCATCGCAACGCCGGGCCGCGCGCGCCGCGCGCGCAGACCCAGGATGACAAGAACCGCGAGACCAACACGCAGCGCCTCGGCTACACCGCCGGAGGCGCCGCGGCGACCTCGGTCGTCGGCGGCCTGCTGATGAAGCAGGGCTGGGCGCCCAAGACCGTCGCCACCGGGCTTACGCTGCTGGGCGCCGGTCTTGGATGGAAGGGCGACTCTGCCGCCGTACGCAGCGTCGGCGTCGGAACCATGAGCGCGGCGGGCGCGCAGCTCGCGCTGATGCTGTGGGACGACCACGACAAGAAGGCCGACCCACCCGCCACGACGACGCCCGCGACCGCGAGCCAGGTCTCCGGCGGCGCGAAGAAGCAGCTCTCCAACGGTGACGGCGGGGACCTGCCGAGCGGCGCGCTGGAGAGCGCCTTCAACCGCGCGCGGCTCGCGATGGCGGTCGGAGGCTAGCGAACACGACCAACGCCACGAACCAGACGAACCAGACGAACCAGACGAACCAGACGAACCAGACGAACCAGACCGATCGGGAAGCGAGGCCGCGCGAGCGGAAACGAACGTGGCCCAGCGTCAACCCCAACCCTCAACCCAACCCATCACCACCAGGAGACACACATGGACGAGTATGCTGACATCTATTACGTCGACGGCCGCAACGCCGATCCGCGCGATCACCGCACCAACCGCCCCGCGGGCGGCTGGCGTCCTTCGGGCGGCGGCGCGGCGAACGCGCCGGGCCGCGTGATCGTTACGACGCCGGCCGCGCCGGGGTATCCGACGCTTCCCGCGTATCCGCCGAGCGCCTATCCGATGGCGCCCATCGGTGCGGCGCAGATGGCGCCGACCTACACGCTGAACCCGTACACGGGTCAGCTCGTTCCGGCCGCCCCGGGCACGGCGCTCGGTGCGCTGTTCGGCTCGATGCCGATCGGCCAGATCCTCGAACTGGTCGCCGCCGGGTTCGCGGCGCTCGCGTCGCTGCCCTCGGCGCCGATCGCGACCAAGGACATGGAGACCGATCTCGCGAATCTGATCCTGTATCAGAGTGCGCTCGCGACCCACGCCAAGCGTGACGAGCAGATCCGGACGATCGGTTCGCTCGTCGGGAAGCTGGTGCGCTAGCCATGGCGACCCCGAAGTATCTGGGGCCGGGCCAGCCGCCCGCCGACGCGCAGAGCGGCCTGTTCGGCCGGATCGGTGCGTTGTTCGGTACGCCGTCGACACCCGCGTATGCGGTCGCGCCGCTCGCGCCGCTCGCGCCGGCTGCACCGGCGGCGGTGGTCGCGCGTGTGCCGAGCGCGAGCGCCTCCACGGCGACCGTGCTGACGAACGGCACGAGCGCGACGCAGGCGCCCGTCTGCGGGGCCGCTGATCTGACCGGCCCGAGCGCGTGCTCGTGCGCGTGTCACGTCGAGGCTCCGCGCCCGACCGATCCGCTGGCGAGTCGCATCGCGATCATCGTGCCGCACGGCTTCCCGTTCCAGGGCGCCTGATCTGGTAGTCGCGCCCGTCCCGCGCGCGGACCCATCCGCGTAGCGAGCCGGGTAGCAACGCCATCGCACGTCCCTTCGTTGGCTTTCCTTCCTGCTGGGCCACGCGCGTTTCCGCTCGCGCGACCCCGCTTCCCGATCGCGTCTCCGTTCGTTCGTCCCGATTCATTCGCCCCAACCCTCTCCACCACCTCCCCACCACCTCACCCCGTTCGCAGGAGTCCCAACCCCATGTTCACCACCCATGCCTGGATCGAGGCGTTCTCCGAGCTTCGCGAGACCGCGCTCGACGCGCGCGGCGCGGTCGTGCTCGACCTCGGCGCCGATCCCGCCGAACGTTGGCCCGCCACCCTCGGCGCCGACGTGTTCGCCATCGCCGCCGTGATCGATCCGATCGTGCGCGCGCACGCAGGTCGCGAGGACGGCCATGCACTCGCCGACCGCTGGCGCTTCGTGCTCGACGACATCGAGGGCGAGGCACTCCGCGCGCCGCTGATGACCTTCGCGGGGAACCGCGCGTTCTGGCGCACGCTCGCCGCGATCGCGGTCTACCTGAGCATGCGCGACGCCGAGCTCCCGCCTGAGTCGATCTGGCGGGCGCTGGTCGCCCAGGTCGGCGAGCGCCTGCGCAACGCCGGCCCAACCGAGCCCGGCCCGTTCGGCGCGTTCGAGAGCGCGCGCACGTTCGACGATCTGTTCCTCGCGCAGCGCAACTACCTCCGCACGCTCCGCGGCGAGGACATGCTCGATCCGGATCCGGGCCAGGCCGGACCGAAGACCGCGATCCCGCGCACGACCCACGCCGACGTGATCGCGCTCGCGGACTACTGGACGAAGCAGCTCGATCGCGTCAAGCGGCTTCCGGGCGATGGGTACGCGGGCATCGCGGCCCGCTGGAAGGCCGCGCTCACCGACATCGATACCATCGCGCGGCGCGGCGCCCCGACGGCGGTCTACGCGAAGAACAATGCGTTCTGGCGTGCGCTCCAGGCCACCGCCGTTCACGTCGCGGTGGTCGACGAGCACCCGAGCAAGACCGAGATGTTTCTCGACTCGCTCAAGACCAGTCTCGCGAACCTCCCGCAGAACATCGCGTCGGGTGCGCGCGCCATCGCGAGCGCGGCGAGCGATCTCGCCGGCAAGGCCGCACATGGTGTCGGCAACATCGCCAACCAAGCCGGGCGCGGGCTGTTCTCCGGGTTCGGCACGCCGCTCCTGATCGGCGGCGGCCTCCTCGGGCTCTACCTCATCTCGCGCAGCCAACGCGGCAATGCGGCGGCGACCAGCACGACGGCGGGAGGCTAGCGCCGTGGAGCGGTTCCCCTGGCTTCTCGGCGCGGCGGTGGCGCTCTACGCGCTGTGGCGCAGCGATCACAACCCTCCGCGGTCCGACGCGATGCCGCGCGCGTCCTCCGACGACGACGGCACGCGGGCGCCGCGCCGTAACGCCACGCTCGTCTATCGACCGGTGGGCAGACGCGGCGAGCCCTATCCGGACTGGGTGCGCGATCTCAAGGGCAAGGCCGGCGTGTACCTGATCCGAGACATCGACACGCACGAGCTGCTCTACGTGGGCTCGTCCGCCACGCAGCTCTACGCGACGCTCACACGCCATTTTCAGTTCTGGCGCCGCTGGAAAGGTCACTGGAAAGCCCAGTACGCCACCGCCGGTCGCCACGATCCGGGCGTCACCTACCAGCGTGACCGCGTCGAGGCCGCCGTCCGGATCACCTCGCCAAGCGATTCGCTCGACGAGGAAGCACGCCTCATTCACCGCATGCGCCCACGCGACAACCTTATCGGCCAACCCGACGACGAGGCCGGCGCGCTCGAAGACGCGCCGTTCTGAGATCAGCAGTCATCG
Source organism: Myxococcales bacterium (assembly GCA_016794545.1). GTDB lineage: Bacteria > Myxococcota_A > Polyangia > Haliangiales > Haliangiaceae > JABFXX01. The sequence goes on along the minus strand of JAEUJX010000341.1, from coordinate 17,658 downwards.
CACCCAACCAACCAACCCCTCACCCAAGGAGAGCCACCGTGCGCGATCCCTACGATCACTCCGATCCGTTCGATCACTTCGACTACTTCGGCGACTTCGATCCCCATCTCGATTCGCAGCCGGCGTTTCGGCTCTGCCGGATGTTCCGTCGCAAGCGCCGGACGGTGCGCATAGTGCCACGCGCGTGGCAGCTCGCGGACACCTCGAGCGAGCATCCCGACGACCCGAGCGAGCTCGCGCCCATCCCGAGCCGAGGGTGCGTGCCGTGAGTCGCCTCCCGTGGTTCCTTGGCGGCGGCGCGCTCGCCGCGTACCTGATCGCGCGCGGGCGGCGCGTGGATCCTCCGAGCGATGCGCGGGCCGAACTCCCGCCCAGCGATGCGCCGCCCAGGCCCTCGCCGACGCCCTCGACGCTCCCCGGGCGCTGGGTCTGGCCGATCGCTGCGTGGAACGGACGCTCGCCGGTCATCTCCGACGGGTTCGGCTCGCCGCGTCCCGGCGGCACGCATGGCGGCGTCGATGTGATGTTCCCCCGCGCGCAGCACGACACGTTCACCGTCGGCTCGCCCAACGGCTCCAAGCTGTTCGTGATGCCCGACGGAACCCAGGCGCTCGCCGCGTCCGACGGGGTGATCTGGTCGGCGATGAAGACGGCGAAGGGCTACGCGGTCGTGATCGATCACGCGCCGCGCAAGGTCGCCACGTTCTACACGCATCTGGACCAGCTCGTCGTTCCGCTCACGCAGCCGGGTCCGAACAAGACCAAGACCACCGTGCAGGCAGGTCAGCCGATCGGAATCGTCGGCGCATCGCCGGAGGATCGCGAGCGCCTCAAGCATCTTCACTTCGAGGTGTGGCTCGGCGGCCCATCGGATCGCATCGATCCCGCGAAGCTGATGAGCGCCTGGGAGGTGATCCGGTCGCCGCTCGGGTCGCTCGTGGCTCGCAACGCGGGCGCCGATGATCTCGTGCGCGTTGTCGCGCACTACCGATCGCGTCCAGGCACCTCCCTTCGCTCACGCTAGCCGCATCCGTTCCTCCAACCCCTCACCCTTCACGGAGGCACACGCCATGGAACAGCTCATCGATCAGATCCGCGCCGCACTCGTGCCCGACGCGAGCGACGACACCCGCGCCGCGGGTGCAAACGCTTGCCGCACGATCCTCGCCGCACTCGATGCCAAGGCGGGCGAGCCGATGCAGGCTCCCGCCGCGCCCGCCCCCGTGCAATCGGCGGCGCTCGTCGCGATGACATCGCCCGCACCCTACGCGGCGCCGAGCGAGAGCCCGCGCCCGTCCCCGACCGCGACCGTCCGAGCACTCGTTGCGGCGCTTCGCGGAATGCCGCCCGATCAACTCCTCGACCTCGCCATCACGCGCCTACGCGCCGCCGTTCCCGACGGCGCCGCGGTCGCGCCCGCTCAAGCGCTCCGCTTCAACCTCGTTCCGCTCGGCGCCGCGCAGGGCTCCCCGGTTGGCAAGTGACCGGCAGGGGCATTTCTTGGCCATACTCGCTTGGCCGCGTGCCAAAGTATGGCCATACTTACGCCACATGCCGAGGCCGCGGATCGCAACACCGAAGGACACGATCGTGCGGGTGCCCGTGACGGCGATGGATCGTGAGCGCTGGAAGGCTGCCGCCGACTCGGACCAATGTGCGCTCGCAGATTGGATCCGGCGCCGCTGCGATGGTCGCCCGGCGAGCGCACCCGCGCCCGCAACTGCGACACCAGCAATCAAGAAACCTCGAACCAAGAAGAAGGGAAGCCGATGACAGCCCCCGCTTCGAACGACAACCGAGCGCTCCAGCGTCTGTCGCTGAACGGGCGTGGCGACACCTGGGCCGCGACACTCGTTCGAGTCCTGGTGCGGCGCGCACTCGTCGCAGAGAGCGCGCTATCGCAGACCGAAGACCCCAACAGCCGCCAGCGCGCGGCATGAAGATCGAGAGAAGCATCGCCATGACGGTTCGCACCTACTGCCGCCGCTCGAAGAACGACGAGGGCAAACAGCAGTTCAGCCTGGACGTGCAGGCGTCTGGCTGCACCGAGCTGATCGCACGTATGGGTCATGCGGACGCCGAGCGCCGCGACTACATCGACGACGGGCGCTCGGGAGACGACTTCCACACGCGCGCGGGACTTCGCGCGCTTCTCGCGGACGCGCAACGCGGCGACGTGATCGTGTGCCGCGATCAGTCGCGTCTCGGACGCGACGCGATCGAGGTTACGCTCGTCGTGCGAGACCTCGTGCGGGATCGCGGATGCCGGCTGTTCTACTACGCGACCGGGCAAGAGGCGCTGTTCGCGAACGCGATCGATCAGGCCACCACGTTCATCCAGGGCACTGGCCATCAGATGGAGTTGGAGGCGATCCGCTCGCGCACGCGCGAGGCATTGCGCTCGCGCGTGCGCGAGGGGCGCATCGCGGGCGGCATCTGCTTCGGGTACTCCCTGGAGAGGCGGTCGGATGGGACCGGCCGAAAGTTCACGGTTGCCAAGGTCGACGACTCGGAGGCAGCGGTCGTCCGGCGTATGTTCGAGGACAGCCGCGCGGGATCGGGCTTCAAACAGCTGGCGCACCGCCTCAACGCGGAAGGCGTGCCGGCGCCCTCCGCGGGCCGCCGGGGCACTGGCTCGTGGGCGGCGGGAACGATCCGCGCGATCCTTCTGAACCCGCGCTATCGCGGCCTCTACGTCCACGGCCGGATGAAGAAGGTGCGCGGGCCGGGCGGCGTCTCGCACGTGAAGGCGGATCCGCGTGACGTGATCACAGTCGAGATCCCCGAGTGGCGAATCGTCGATGACGAACTGTGGTTCGCGGTGCAGGAGCGCTTTCAGTCACGGGGTGGTGCACCTCGCGTGAAGAACGCCGCCAAGTATCCGCTGACGGGACTCGGGCACTGCAAGTCGTGCGGCGGGTCCATCATCTCTCACCAGGTACGCGCTCCCGGTGGTGGACGCGAGCGGGTCGTGACCTACGCGTGCAGCAAGCACCGCGATCGTGGTGCGGCGGTCTGCCCGGTCACGATCTACCAGGACATGCGGGAAGTTCACGACGCGTTGATCGCAGAACTACAGCGGCACGTGCTCGGCGAGTCGGTGATGGAGTCGCTCATCTCGAAGATCCGTGCGGAGATCAGCGCGCAGATCCCGCAGCGCGAGAACGACGTCGCCGCGCTCGAAACCGAGATCGCCGAGGCGCGCGCGGAACAGCGCCGCCTGGCGAAAGCGGTAGCCCTCTCCGACACGATCCCGGAACTCGTATCGGAGTTGCACCAGCGCTCCGCTCGCATCCAGAATCTGGAGGCACAGCTTCTTGCCGCCAAGCGGACGCCCGCCGAGTTGTGCGCTCTGGTCGATCGGGTCGAGTCGGCCGTACGCGCGGATCTCCGATCACTCGGAACGGCGCTGTCGGACCAGACCGACCTTCGGCAGATCTTCCAGGCGCTGTTTCCGGATGGCCTCACGTTCGTGCCCTCCCGTACGCCGGATGGCCGGCGTCAGGTCTGGCAGATCGAAGGAGAGGCAGTTTTCAGAGAGTTGGGGGAGGTCGAGGGCATCTCCCGGTTTCGAACGAATCGTGACCCCAAGGGGACTTGAACCCCTGTTACCGACGTGAGAGGCCGGCGTCCTAACCGCTAGACGATGGGGCCGGAAAGGAGCAGCTGAGTAACCTGGAACGAGCGAGAGAGCAAGGTGGTTCGGGGACTAGGATTCGAACCTAGATAGCAAGAGTCAGAGTCTTGCGTCCTGCCGTTAGACGATCCCCGAATGAGGGAGACGAGTGATTAAACGACCCGGGCCCGATCGTCAAGAGCCCGGACGAGGGACGAAGGAGATCGCGGTCTTGCCGTCCTTGCGGACGATGTGGAGGGCCAGCCACGGGGTCGACGGGGTCTCGGACACGAAGCGCGTCAGCTCCACGCCGCGGACCCGGTACGGCCCGATCTTCTTGACCGCGATGCCCTTCTTGTCGAGCTCCTTCGCGAGGAAGTCGGTCGAGTCGCGCAGACCGCGGCCGGAGATGCGCGTGCCCGCGGCGTCCGTGCGGGTGCCCGGCGGCATGCGCAGCTCGGGCTCCGCGCTCGCTCCGGTGGACGAGGCGATCGTCAGGATCGCGGCCAGGACCGTCGCACGCATCCGCAATCACGGTAGCATGCGCTCCGGAGGTTCTATGCGTATCGCGATGGCGCTGCTTGCGATGTCTCTGGCGATCGGTGCGGGCTGCAGCAAGAAGAAGGGCGGCGACGCGACGGGGAGTGGATCTGGTTCGGAGACGACCACGGCGGGCTCCGGCTCGGCCGCCGGCTCCGACACCACCACCGCGGCCGGCAGCGGGAGCGCGGCGGCGGGCAGTGCCAGCGCGACGGCGGGTTCCGGCAGTGACTCGGGCTCGGGCGCCGCCACCACGATGGCGCACAAGGGCGGCAAGTGCCCGGCGATGATCCTCGGCGCGACCGCGAAGGCCGAGCTCAAGGACGGCAAGATCCTCCTGTCGATCACCTCCGACGACAAGGACGCGGTGCTCGCGATCCAGACGCGCACCGAGGCGCTCCTCAAGGAGAAGACCGATGGCGGTGCGCCGGGCACCGGTCACGATCAGAAGGGGACGCACGGCGGTAGCATGGGCATCTGCCCGGTGCACCTCGGCGACGGCGGTGCGGCGACCGCGAAGAACGAGGACAAGGGCGTGACGATCACGATCACGCCGAAGGACAAGGTCGACCTCCTGAAGGGCGAGATCGACGCGCGCATCACGAAGTCGGCGGAGTGGGTGAAAGAGAACCTCAAGCCGGGCGACAAGCTCAACATGGGCGGCGTCGGCGGCGGCTCCGGCAACGACGGCATGAATCGCTCGGGCCAGGGCGACGGCAAGGGCATCGAGCGCAAGGCCGCCGGCAGCGGCGCGGGCTCGGGCTCGGGCGGTGACGGCATGGGCGGCGGCGCGGGCACCGGCGGTGGCGGCGGCAAGGGCACCGGCGGCGGCGCCGGTGGCGGCAGCGGCAAGAACAAGTAGCGCCAGCGCGGCACCTCGCGTGCCACGCTGGCACTGACAGCGTCGGCGGCGCGGCCAACAATCGCTCTCCCGACGACGCGGATCACACGCCATTTCGTCGGCCGGAGGTATGATCGCGGTGATGGTTCGTCGTGCACTCGGGCTGGCCGCGGCGTTGCTCGCGGCCGGCGCCTGCGATAACGGCAAGCGCCACCTGCACCCCGAAGCGGGCCGCGATGCTCCTCCGCCGCCGTGGTGGCAGCCCGAGCTCGGCACCGCGAAGGACTGGGACATCCAGCTCGTGAACCCGATCGACGTCAGCGCGACGCGGACGATGTACGTCCTCGACCTGTGGGACCTCGTGCCGGCACCGACGATGCTCGATTACGGAGACGGCGATCCGGTCGCCGTTCCGATGGGCGAGAACGCCGGCAAGCTCGCCGAGCTGAAGGGCAGGGGCGTGAAGGTCATCTGCCACATCAACACGGGGGCGGTCGATCTCGACGAGCCCGACGCGAGGAAGTTCCCGGGCTACGAGGCGAACCCGCCCGATCGTCCGGATCCGGTCGCCGCCGGCAGCGTGATCGGCTACAGCGTCGACGCCAATCGCCCGCGGACGCGACTCCTCGATCTCAGCCTGGCCGGCCGCGCGAAGTGGACGAAGTACATGTTCGAGCGGTTCGATCTCGCGAAGCAGATCGGCTGCGACGGCGTCGATGGTGATCACAACGACTCCGTCTCCCTGGAGACGCCGACCTACTCGGGATTCAGCTTCTCGGTGAGCGAGCAGTTCAGCTGGTACGCGGAGCTCGCGAAGCAGCTCCACGATCGCGAGCTGTCGGCCGGCATGCACACGGCGAACACCATCCCCGATCTCGTCGACACGACCGCGGACGACTTCGACTGGATGATGATCGAGCGCTGCGGCGAGTACGCCGAGTGCGACCGGGCGCGCCCGTTCATCAACAAGCGGCGCGTCGTGTTCGCGATCGACTACGACGTCGACATCGACGGCACACCGACGAACGAGACCGTGATCTGCGGCCGCCAGCAGCAGGCGCAGATCTCCGAGGGGCTGATCAAGGATCTCGCGCTGTCCAAGGACAAGCGCGTGGCCTGTTCGCCCTGAGCGAGGTCTACGGCTCCTGGCCGGCCTGCATCGCGGCGACCTTGCCGCGCAGCCGTTGCTTCAGGTCGTGCTGCAGCGCCTTCGCGACGGCCGGATCGATCACGGCCTTGTCGCTCTGCACCTGCGCCCACTCGCTCACGTCCTTGTCGTTCTTGTAGCTGAACACGGTGATGCACGTGACGTTGGCGGCGTTGTCGTAGCCGATCGCCCGCATCCCGACCACGCCGCGCTTGAGCTCCTTCACGCCGATCGCGAGCGGTACGTCGATGTTCTCGGGACGCCACACGATGAACGACGGCAGCGCGAGCACCTTCGCCGCGGCCTGACGCTTCACCGTGTCATCGGTCGCGTCGAGGTACATGCGCACGGCCGGATCTTCGAGCTCCCACGGGTTGCTCCAGTCGGCACGCTCGGGTGTGTCCGGCAACGTGTTCTCGGCGATCAGGATCAGGCTCCGAGCCGTGATCCCCGGCGCCTTGAGCTGCTCGATCGTGCACGGCCTTGCAGCGGCGGGCGCGGGGGTGTTCTGGATCATCGCATGTGCCCGCGCCTTCACCTGGGCGGGGTCCGCTTCCGGCGGGCCCTTCTTCGACGAGCACGCCGCCGCGGCGCTCAGGATCAGCAGGCTACGCAGAGATGATCGTGCCGACATCCTCTCCCTTGAGGGCGGCCAGGACCTGGCCGGGCTTGAGGCCGTTGATGACCTGTAGCTCCTTACACCACTGGGCCCGGGGCAGATATTCCACGACCACGCGCTCCACGACGACATCCGGAAGGCCGCGCGCCGTCAGCTCCTGCGCGGTGATCCGGGGGATGTGCGTGGCCGTCGGGTCCTTCTTCGGGTCATCGGTGTAGAGCCCGTCCTCGTCCTTGATGAAGATCGCGCGGCGCGAGCCGAGGAACTCCGCAGAGAGGAACACGCCCGCATCGGTGCGGTGCGGCGGGATGCGGCTGCCCTCCTCGCGCTTCTCCCAGTAGCCGAACGGCGGCATGCCGCTCATCACCGGGATGCAGCCCATCTGGAGGTAGAGCGGCAGCTTCTCGAAGTCGTCGGGCAGGATGTACAGGCCACCGTGCTTGGCGAGCAGCATCTGGAGCATGCGCGCGTTCTGCATCGGGATGTACTTGCCGAGCGTGGCGATCACGCCGGTCGGCATCTCGAGCTCGCTGGCGATCGAGTAGATGTGACGTGCGCGGGTGCCGCCGCCGGCGAGCAGGACCACCTGGATCCCCTGCCTCCGGGCCTCGACGATCTCGTCGAGGATCGGGAACACCGCCGCGCGCCCTCGGTCGAGGATGCTCTGGCCGCCGATCTTCACCACGCGCACGTCGGGCATGACGGCCGTGGGCTGGTACTCGCCCGGCACGTGGGCCTGCAGCGTCTTGCGCTCGGCGGTCACTTGGTCACCACCGTTCCGGCGCGCTCGCCACGGACGGCCTTGGAGAGCTCGCCGCGCACGAGGCCGTTGACGATCGCGATCCGCTTCGTGTTCTTCGCGTGCTTCCACGCGCGGAACAGCTCCTGGTCGAGGATGTTCTCCTCGGGCATGACCGCGAGCAGCTGCTCGAGCGTCATGTCGGGGAGCTTCTTCGCGTCGGCGTGCTTCTTCGGATCCTTGTCGTAGAGGCCGTCCTCGTCCTTGACGAACACGATCTGGCCGAAGCCGAGGACCTCGGCCATCTGGAACAGGCCGAAGTCCGAGCCGTGCTGCGGCAGGTGACCCTCGTCGGGCGGCGGCTCCCAGAAGTGATACGGGGGCACGCTGATCGCGATCGGCGTGATGCCCTCGGCAAAGTACAGCGGGAGATCCCAGAAGTGGTCGCGCTGCATCGGCATCGAGCCGTGCGGCGCGAGCAGCGTGTTGAGGAGGATCGCGTTCAGCTCCTCCATCGCGCCGACGAGCTGCGCCATGCCGCCGACCGGCAGGCCGAGGTCGGTCGCGATCGCCATCGTGTGGCGCGTGCGCGTGCCGCCGCCGACGCCGATCACGATCTTGTGCTTGTTCCCCTTCTTCAGCTCGATGAGCTCGTCGACCAGCGGCAGGATGGCGTCCTTGCCGCGGTCGAAGATGCTCTGGCCGCCGATCGACACCAGCGTGACGTCGGGGAAGATCTGGAGGTCGCGCTCGCTGTCGGTGTTCGAGAGCACGCTCTTGTTCTGGAGGCTTTCGCGCATCAGCTTCGAGTGGATGTGCGTGCGGCCATCGCCGCCGACGAGATCGCTCATGAGTTCTCCAATGTACCGCCGAAAACGACGAAAGGCGCCACCTCTCGGCGGCGCCTTTGGGACGTTACATCTACGTCGTTAGTTCTGCAGCGGACGAGGCGCGCCGCAGGTGCCGGCCGTCTTCTTCGCCATCGTCGTGTTGTAGAACGTGTTGAGCGCGTTCATGCCCTGGTTGTTGGTCGGGTTGAACGTCGGGTGCTCGCGGTGCGGGTCCTGGGCCGTCGCGACGCCGCGGAACGACGTCGTGTTGATGACGACCTTGGCGGCCGCGGCGCCCTGGGTCAGGTCCACCGTCATGTACTGGAGGAAGTAGTACTTCTTCACCGAGAAGATGTTCCAGAACTGCGTGGACAGGCGGCTCGCGACGAAGCCCTCGCCGCCGTTCGCGTGGCAGTTGTCGCACTCCTGGTTGTTCTGAGCCTGCATGCCGCCCCACGCCTGCGCCATGTTGGCCGCATCGAAGTCGGTCTTGGTCATGCAGCCGGCGAACTCGGAGAGGACGCGCTCCGTCGCCTGGGAGAGGGTCTCGACGCCGGGCGGCTGGTTCGGCGGCGGCGCCACCTGGCCGTTGCGGAGCTCGACTTCCTTGTTGAGCCACGCCGTGATCTTCGTCTCTTCGTCCGGGGTGTACGTCTTGCCCTGGTGGCCGGCGATCCCGCCCGCCTTGACCTTGGTCAGGATCGGCGCGGCCGAGGCCGCGAAGTTACCGACGAGCGCCGTGTAGTTCGTCGCGGTCTGCCAGCCCTTCGCGGCGTCGAGCGCCACGAAGCGGGTCAGGGTCGCGCCGGTCGCGTTCTCCGAGTGGCAGGCGCCGCCGGAGCACTTCGCGTTCATGATGGAGTGAACGGTCGTGTCGTAGAGCGCCTTGGCGGCGGAGAGGTCAGAGCCGGCCGGGTTGTCGCCGTTGTCGTTGCCATCGCCGTCGGGGCTGTCGAGCGGGTCACCGCCCTCCGACGAGATACCACCGACGCAGCCGACCAGACCGAACGCTGCAATCGCCGTGAGGAGGATGTTGCGCATGGTGTGAGCTCCGAGGAGTTCGAGGATTGGTCGGGGTGGTCGTGGTTAGCGGCGGCGGCGGATGAAGGCGGCCAGGCCGATGAGGAGCAGCGAGAGCGCGCCACCCGAGCCGGTCGTCGCGGAGCAGCCACCGAGCGCCGTGCCAGCCTCGTCCGTGCCCTCGTCCGGGGTCGTCGGGTCGGGGTTCTGGGTCGGCGGCGGGTTCGGGTTCGTCGGGTCGGGGTTCTGGGTCGGCGGCGTGGTGACCTTCGGGGTCGTGACGACCGGGAGGACCGTGAGGTACGCCGTGAGCTTGCGCTTCGGGTCCATCATCAGCGACGGGTCCTTGCCGGTCGACGAGAACAGCATCAGGTGCGAGTCGGTGTTGCCGTTCATGCCAACGTACGGGTTCGCGATGAACTCCATCGTACCGTAGTTGCGGCCCTGGTTACCGGGGTTGTTGCCGAGGTAGTTCGGGTAGAGGTGGCGGTCGTACGGGGCGATGGCGTACATGCCGGCGTCGGCGAGCTTGCCGGTCGTCGCGTCGTAGGTGACCGCGCGCGCCTTGCCCGCGTTGCCGCCGCCGGTGTGCGAGCCGGTGACCATCATGAAGCCGGGGGTCATCGCGTTCGTCGTGCCGAACCACGCGGACTGCAGCACCATGTGCGTCGCCTCGAGGCCCGGGAAGTCCGGCGAGATGTCCTTCAGCGGCTGGATGTACTTCATGCCGGCCGCGGTCGCCTCGATGACGCCGATGTTGTTCCGGTAGTACGTGCCACCCTTGCCGTTGTTGTTGTTGTTGCCGCGGAGGTCCTTGACGCTGATCATGAACTGGTCGGTCGGGACCAGCTTGCCGGTGGCCGTGTCCCACTTCGTGAGCGGCATGAGCGTCGCGCGCATCGAGTAGGTGGTGAGGCCCTCGATGGTGCTGCGACCACCGATCTGCTTCTTCCACAGGAGGCGGCTCTGCGCGCCTTCGCCGTTCTGGCCCGGGCCGATGTTGATGGCCGCGAGCCACGTACCGTCGCGCTGCGGCTGCGTGTTGCCCTCGGTGTACGCCATGAACACCGTGTTCTCGTCGGTGCCGCGGATGACGGCCGCGTGCGAGCGCTCCTCGCGCGGAACGACCGAGAGGTCGAACGCCTTCTGCGCGGTGCACGAGCTCATGTCGGCCTGGCAGGTGATGTCGACGGCGTTCAGCCAGCCGTCATCGCGGCCGTTGCCGTTGCAGCCCATGCTGAGGACGTAGCGAGCCGTCGTCGCCGAGCGCTGGAACACGACGGTGTTGTTCGAGTCGGACGCCATGCCGCAGTCGTCGTTGTTCTTCGCCATGATGCGCTTCTGCGGCATCACGGTCTGACCCTGATCGTTGAAGATCTGGAGGTAGGTCTCGGTGTTGTTCGTGTTGTTCGGCTGGTAGTTGTAGTGAACCGCGACCAGCTTGCCGTCCATGATGGGCATCGCCGTCGGGTGGTTCGCGTTGCGGTACTCGTTACCGATGTTGTTCGTCGCGAAGCGCGCCTTCGTCATGTCGGGCTGCGCCGTGACCTTGCCGGTCGTGGTCTGCACCAGCGAGAAGGGGACGACCGCGAGCTGCATGCGGTGCGTCGCCGGCTGGCCGTTGAGCTCGGTCGCCATCGACACGAAGAGGCCCTTCTTGTTGTCCGCGAACATGGCGAACTTCGCCATCTCGTTGCCCGGCTGCTCCTCGTCGGTGCGACGGAGGCGCGCCGGGGTACCCGACACCGGAGCCAGGTCGTTGACGGGCGCCGCGACCATCGTCGACACCTCGGCCGTGCCCACCTCCGCCTGTGCATGGGTGGCCGGGACGGCCAGAAGCCCCGCAGCCGCGAACATCAGAAGCTTCTTCATGTTGGTCATTTTCGTCTTGCCCCAGTGTTGGTTGGTGATGGCGGACCAATGAGCAAGCGATGTGCCGCGATTTGCACAGTGTAACGAGCTGAAATGAAAGGATGTGACCAGGGTGAAACATGGGGCCCCGGTTCCCCGACCTGGGGTCCCATCCCCGGAAACCCCGTTCGATCCCGGGATCTACGCGCGTGGATCCGGAGCGAAGCTCGACCGATCCCGAAACCGGGAGACTGGGGAGTCTCCCCCCGGGGTGGGGGGCGTCTCCCCAGGGTTCACCCCCGTCCACGGCAGCGAAGCGACCGGCTCGCCGCCGTCCATTGTAGCTGCTCGACCGGCCCGACCAGGGCCGGGAGCGGCTCACTGACCCAGCTCTGCGCCGTCGTCCCATTCCGTGACCACCGGAATCTCCTCCGGAGACAGCTTCCGGCTGTGGAACGCCAGGGCGTTCGCGCGGACCTGCTTGCCATCGATGTCGAGCAGGATGCCGCCCTTCGCCTGCGCCCCCGCGGAGAACGTGATGTTCGCGAACTGCTCCGGCGTGAGCGGCTTGTCCTGACGGAGCTCGTCGCGAATCGCATAGAGCTCGAGCTGCTTGTCGAGCTTCGCGCCCTGCGCGCCGAGCACGTCGGCGAGCTTCCAGTGCAGCTCGCCGTCGGGGAACTTCGTCGCCTTCGAGACGTCGAGATCCTGGCGCTTGATGATCGCGATGAGTCGATCGTCGGCGTACACGCGGATGCCGCCTCGGATCGGCTCGCCGTAATACGGCACGCCTTCCTGATAGACACCGTCGAGGAACCAGCCCTGGTTCTTCACGAGCGTCGGCGGCTTCTTGTCGATGTAGATCATGATGCCCGCGATCTTGTCGGGCGACCGTCCGTTGCCGAAGTCGTTCTGGATGCGCGGGATCGCCTTGCCGTACGTGTTGCCGCCGAAGCGGAAGCGGAACTCGTGCGCCTTCTTGCTCAGCAGATCTTTGCCCGTGACGATCAAGCTCTCGCTGAACTTCGGGCCGTAGAGATGAAACTCCTTGATCTTCGCGATCGGAACGCCGAGCGCCTTCAAGTAGTCGGTGAACAGGTAGAACCGCTGCTGCGACCACTTCCAGCCAGGAAACTCGGGACCACTTCCGGGAGGTTTGTCGGCGGAGACTTGATCCTTGACCCAGAACGGCTTCAAGCCGATCGGCAGCTCGCCCCACGACATGAACGCGATCGGCTTTCCGTCGAGGTAGACGCCGACATCTTTCCAGCGCGACATGCCGCTCTTGAACTCCGCGGGCACCCACTCGCTGTCATTGCCGTCGCCCTTCGTGTTGTCCTTGCCGCCGGCGCGCGCGCGCGCCTCCGCGTCCTGCATCATCTTGTCGCGCGTCGTCTCGATCGGTTCGTTCGGCTTCTTCTTGTCGTCCTCGTAGACGGGCACCGGTGTGATGGCGCTGCCGCTGCCGCTTCCGGACGAGCCCGTCGACGGCGCGGCACCCTTGGAGTCCTTGCAGCCCGCGATCGCGATCAGCGCGAGACAGACGAACGACACGTGACGGCGCATGAACCGCATGACCTCATTGTTCGGGGGCCGCATTCCCGACACAAGCATGCATGAACAATTCCGCTCGTCGAGGACTCGACTCACCAGGTGGGGAACGCGGCCCCTGGCCGATCGCCCCGTGCGCGCGAGCAAATCCAATCGCTTGTGGCTGGCACCGGTGTTGCGTGGGACGAGGCCCATGACTCGGACCATTGGGGCGTTCGTTCTCCTCGGATCTCTGGTGCTCGGTGCGTGCGGCGTCGGTGACGAGACGGTCGAGACCGACGATCGTGACGAGCAGCTCGGCATCCTCTGCGAGGCGACGTTCACCACGACGGGAACGTTCGCGGCAGGCGTGCCGGCACGCCCCGCCGAGGAGATGGGCTGCTGGCCCGTCGGCACGTGGACGTTCACGGCGAAGGTCGACCAGAATGCGTGCGACCAGGCGCCGAGTGTTCTCGCCTCCTACTCGTTCAAGGTCGATCGCGCGGTCAACCCCGATCCGACCAAGGACGAGGGCTACGTCGAGAGCTATACTTGGCTCGGTGGGACGGAGCTCAAAGTGCGCAAGGTCGGCGTGTCCGCGCTGGCGGACGGTTGCCAGGGCGGCATCGAGCTGTTCTCGGCCGACGGCACGCAGTTCTGGAACATGCGGCCGCACCTCGCGCCGGACGGGACGATGGCCGGCTTCGGTGAGTACGCGCTCTACGACTCCAACCAGAACCTGTGAGCGCCATGGGTAAATGGCTCGCCATCGGCGGAGCCGCGCTCCTGATCCTGCTCGTCGTGATGTGGCGACAGCTCGATGACTCGAGCGCCGCCGCACCCGAGGTGAAGAAGGCGCCGCCCGCGCCGGTGCAGTACGACGCGCTCGCGCAGGCGAAGGCGATCGCGAAGGAAGAGCACATCAAGGCCGGCGTGCCCGAGCCCGTCGCTCCGGCGCCGAGCGCCGACGGCAAGCCGGCCAAGCTCGATCCGGCCGGTGACGAGTTCTTCTACAAGTTCCAGGAAGCGACGCCGGCGATCCTCTCGCGCGAGGTCGTGAAGTGCTACGACGGCCGCCCCGAGGCACAGCGCCTCCACCGGAATCAGAAGCTCACGCTCGAGTTCAAGATCAAGATCAAGGACGGCGAGGTCACGATCTCGAACGTGCGCGAGAAGGAGAACACGCTGAAGGACGCCGCGCTCACCGCGTGCTTCACGCAGGCCGTGCAGCGCAAGACGTGGCACGACGACTCGTTGCCCGACTGGGAAGCCGACGATCAGCTCGTCATCCGTCCCGAGCGCGGCCTCAAGAAGTACATGCGGTCGAACATCGACTACGTCGGCGCCGAGGCTCCGCGCGCGGACGACCCCGTGATCCGGAACACCGAGAAAGAGCTGCCGCCGCTACCGTAGCGCGGCGGTGAACGCTTACCGCCTCGCAAGCTCGGTGAACGCTTACCGCCTCGCAAGCTCGGTGAACTCTTACCGCCTCGCAAGCTCGGCGAACGCTTACCGCCTCGCAAGCTCGGCGAACAAGTCCACCGCCCACGCGAGGTCCTCGAGCGAGACGAACTCGTCGGCGGCGTGCGCCTGCGCGATGTCGCCCGGTCCGATCACGATCGCGGCCTTGCCGTGCTCCGCCCACAGCGCGGCCTCGGTCCAGAAGTCGAGCGGGCCGACCCGCTGCGCGAACGGACGGCACAGCTCGACGAGCGGTGACTCGCAGGCGAACGGCGCGTGGTCGATCGTGACCGCGAGCGCGATCGCCGGATCGATGGCGGCGACGAGGCGCGCGACCTCGGCGTCCCACGCGGCGCGATCGAAGCCGGGGTAGGGCCGCAGGGACCACTCGAGCTCGCCCCTCGCGGGGATGACGTTGAACGCGATGCCGCCCGCGAGACCGGCGATGTTGAGGCACGTGCCGGTCATGCCGGCCGGGCCGTCGTGGAGGCGGCGGAGGCCGGCGTCGTCGAGCCCGACGGCGAGGCGCGCGAGCTGCGCGAGCGGCTTCGGCAGGAGGTCGGCCTTCGAGGAGTGGCCGCCGGGACCGAGCAGCGTCGCCTTCTGCCCGAGCACGCCGCGGTGGGCGGTGCCGGCGGCGCGCGCGGTGGGCTCGCACACGATGACCTCCTCGATCGCGCGCGCCTCGGGCGTGGCGAGGAACGCCTCCATCACGCGGCTGCCGGCCTCCTCGTCGCCGGAGAACAGGACGCCGAAGTCCCGTGCGCGCTCGCGCTCGAGCGCGACCAGCGTCGCCGCCATCGCGCCCTTGGTGTCGGCGGCGCCGAGGCCGTAGAGCTTGCCGTCCTCGATGTGAGCGGTCCACGGATCGCGCGTCCAGCCGTCGTTCGCGGGCACGGTGTCGACGTGCACGTTGATGATGCGCTTCGGCGTGCCCCAGCGCGCGAACACGTACGCGCCGGGGCTGCCGTCGGTGCGCGTCGCGGTGTGAACGACCACGTCGTCGGCGCCGCGCTCGCGGAGCAGCGGTGCCACGTGCTCGCACAGCGCCCGCTCGTCGCCGGGGCCGCGCGTGGCGTTCGCCTGCTGGGTGGGGAACGCGATCAGCTTCGCGAGGAGCTCGGCGGCGGCACTCATGGCGGGGCGTGAGCGTACTCCGACTCGCTACGAGATCCGGAGAGCGACTGCCACGCCGGGTGCTGCGCGATCAGCGCGAGCCCCTTCACGAGCAGCGTCTTGCCCGGCTCGGTGCGGTGCCAGGTCGACGCGCCCGACGGGTGCGGGAGCGGAATCATGTCGAGCGCGTGCCCCGCGAGCGTGATTCGCCGCGTGACGCCGACGATGTCCTTCAGCTGGAGGTCCTTGGCCTCGTCGGGGCCGACGAGCTGTGCGATCGCGAGCTTGCCGACGGGGATGACCAGCTTCGGCCGCAGGATCGTCACCTCGGTCGCCATGTGGCGGCTGCAGCGCTCGATCTCGTCGGGCGACGGTACGCGATCGCCGCCTTTCTCCGCCTTGCCGGGAAAGCACCGGCAGACCGCGGCCATGTAGACGCGCGCGCGGAACTGCTCCTCGGTCAGGCCGATCGAGGCGAACCACTGGAACATCGTCTTGCCGGCGGTCCACGCGAACGGTTTGCCCGCGGGCCCCTCCTTGTCGCCAGGTGCCTGCCCGATCAGCATCACCGGCGAGACGACGGGCGTGCCCGTGACGACCGGGCCGATCATGTCGGCGCAGCCCGTACAGCCCTTCAGGCGCGAGACGTGACGCTTGATCTGTACGAGCGCGGACACGCGCACACTATGGAGCAACCCTGTGACGTTGGTACGGTCCGGAGTCGCGCAACATCCGCGGAAGTGGGCGCGGGATCTACCGAGTTAGATCACGCTGCACCGTCGGCCCGGCACGCTAAGCTAGCGAGGTGACGCCAACGACTCACGAGCCTCCCCACCAGGATCTGATCAAGAAGGTGCTCGGCGCGAACTACCTCGAGCTCAAGCTCGGCCGGCTCGCCATCGAGGAGGCCGACTACACGACCCACGCCAAGATGTCGGTGTTCGAGGGTGACCAGTCGATCGAGGTCGACGGCAAGGGCGTCGGCGTCGTCGACGCGATCTTCCAGGGCATGCTCGGCCGCTACGCGCGCGAGTACCAGTCGCTCAAGAGCATCACGCTGACCAACTTCCAGGTCGGCGCTGACCTCGGGACCAAGAAGGCGCAGGCCGGTCACGACGCCGTCGGGCGCGTCACGCTCGAGATCACGAACAGCGAGGGCCGCCGGTTCACGTTCAGCGATCAGTCGCGTTCGGTGACGATCTCGATCGCCCGCGCCGTCCTCAAGATCACGCAGTACTTCGTCAACGCCGAGCGCGCGTTCGTCACGCTGCACAACGCCCGCCGCGACGCGCTCGCGCGCAACCGCGAGGACCTCGTGTCGCGCTACACGGCCGAGATGGCGCAGGTCGTCGAGAGCACGAGCTACGCCGAGGTCATCTCGAACATCAAGAAAGAGCTCGGCTGAGGCGTCATCGGCGGAGGACCTCCTCCGCGGCGGGATTGTTGGCAGCGTGAAGCGCGTCGGCGATCGCCTTCGCGAGCGCCGGATCGACGGGGCGGGGCAGGGCGCGGAACCGGTCGAGGAGCTGCGCGGCGAGGGCGGCGCCCTCCGCGGGCGGCAGCTTCGCGACGCGCAGCGCGAGCGCGGCGGCGCGGTCGGCGGTGAGCGGATCGAGCCCGACCGGCAGCGCATCGAGCGGGATGTCGGCGCCGGCCGCGGCACGGCGGGCGATCAGGTCGATCCGCGGGTCGATCTCGCCGGCGCGCGTGTAGAGGGCGAGCGCGGCGGCCTTGTCGCCGGCGGCGAGCGCGATGTCGCCCTGGACGACGATCACCTCGCCGAGCCGAGCACTCGTCGGCCCGAGCTGCGTGCTGCGGATCGCCTCGGCGCGCTTCGCATCGGCGAGCGCCTCGTCGAGCCGCTTCGCCTCGAGCAGGGTGCGCGCTCGATGGAGGTAGCTCGAGGCGGTCGAGCGATCGTCGGCGCCGTAGGCGGCGGTGCGCACCGCGAGCGACCTCTCGTGGAGCGCGAGCGCGTCGGGGATCCGGCCGAGTGCGCGGGCCGACGCGGCGAGCTTGTCGTAGTAGATCGCGAGCGTCGGGTGGCCGTCGCCGAGCTGCGCGGTCGCGGCGGCGAGCGCATCCGTGAACGACTTCTCCGCCGCGGCCGGCGCCCCGAGCGCGAGCTCGACGGAGCCGACGTTGACGAGGATCAGCGCGCGCCGGTCGCCGCGCAGCGGGTCCTTCGAGGCGAGCGCCCGGGCGAGGCGCGTCTTGGCCTCGAGGTAGCGGCCCGCGTCGCGCAGCGCTTCGCCGACGATGCCGTCGATCTCGGCGCCGTCCTTGCGGGCGCGCGCGGCGGCGGCGAGCGCGAACGGCGCCCACTCGATCGCGTGCTCCGGCTGACC
>JAEUJX010000273.1 GCA_016794545.1 Myxococcales bacterium | reverse complement strand
CACGATCAGCGCTGCGAGATCGTGACGTCGCGCTCGCGGAGCTGCTTCGCGTAGCCGCGGAACGCGGGTTCGGCGACGGCGCGGGAGCGGACGCGGACGAGCGTGCCGGGGTTCTCGGCGTCGCCGTAGACCGTGCTCCAGCCCGCCGGCACGTCGGGCGAGGACCACTGGAACAGCCTCCGCGCGTCGCCCGGCGCGAGGTTGACGCAGCCGTGGCTGCGCGGACCGCCGAAGCCGTCGTGCCAGTACGAGGTGTGCAGCGCGAAGTCGCGGTCGTAGTACATCGTCCACGGCACGTCCGCGACCGAGTAGGCCTCGCCCTCCTGGTCGTTCGTCATCGCCGCGGCCTCGTGCTTCGAGGCGATGCGCGCGACGCCGGTGGGCGTCACGTGACCCCACTTGCCGGTGGAGACCAGCGTGGCGAACACCGGGCGCTCGCCCTCGTACGCGACGAGCGTCTGCTCGTCGAGGTCGACATCGAGCCACTTCTCGCCGGCGGCGGTGCCGGGCGGCGGCGCGGCGAGCGTGGCGCGGCGGACGTCGCGGCGATCGATCCACGCATCCGTGCCGACCCGGACGAACCGACCATCCGCGGACTCCTCCTCGATGGTGACGAGGGTGCGCGGCGCGAGCGAGCCAGTGATCGCGCCGCGCGCGGACGGCGTGGCGCGCGTGGTGACGGGCTTGCGCGCGCCGGCGTGGCCACGGATCCACGCGGGCAGCCCGGCGCCGGAGGGCAGCGAGACGCCCTCGAACCGCGACGGCGACATCTGGACGATCGAGGCGGCGCGGATCAGCTCCCCTCTGCTGGTCCGCCAGTAGCGCTCTCCATCGACCACCGCGCTGCCCGCCGCGCGCACCGTGTTCGAGCCTTCGAGCACCCGGCCGGCGCCGGCGCGCACGGCATCGACGCTCGCGAACGCCTGCACGCTCTTGCCGCGCACGATCCCGTAGACGCCCTTCACCGCGGGCTCGTCGGTGGCGTCGAGCGTCGGTGCGAGCTGCGCGGTCGGCGCGAGCTCGCTGGGCTCGAGGACGTCCTCGCAGACAAACCCGCGGGGCTCGATCTCGATCCAGCGCGACCTGCAGCCAGCACCCGCGGGGAGCGCGCGCAGCGCGGCCGCGCGCGTGCCCTTCTTCGCGACACCATACGGATCGGCGGAGGCGCGCGGCTCCTTCCGGACGACCGCGCGGTGGACGAAGCGCACGGAGCGAGCGCTCGCGCCGAGCACAGACCCGGCGGCGGCTGACGGAGCCGACGGAGCCGACGGAGTCGACGGAGCCGACGCAGCCGACGCAGCCGACGCAGCCGACGCAGCCGACGGAGCCGACGCAGCCGACGCAGCCGGCGGAGCCGCGATCACGGTCATTCGGACCGCCGGTTCGAGATCCGGCTCCCGGATCGGATCGACGGTATGAGAGGGATTCGAGGCGCAGCTGGCCAGGGCGAGCGCGAGCAGGGTTCGCATGTCGGCGCGCGGCTCGTGCAGCCGCGATGCCGCGCGTAACCCCGCGACCTCCAGCGAGGCCGCCTTGCGTGTCACGCAAGATCTTGCGTGATCGTGCAGCGCGGTTACCGGTCGAACTTCTTCTTGATGCCGTAGGTCTGGATCTTGTGAACGAGCGTGCGCAGCGGCAGCCCGAGCGCCTTCGCGGCCTCGGTCTGGTTGCCGCCGTGCTTGTGCAGCGCGCGCAGGATGAGATCGGCCTCGTACTTCCGCAGGTGCTCGCGGTAGTCGCTCGGCATCTGGAGCTCTCCCGAGGGCACGGCGGGCGCCTTCGGTGCACCGCGGATCTTCTCGGTCAGCTCGGCGGGCGTGATCGTCGCGCCCTCGGCGAGCACCACCGCGCGCTCGATCACGTTCTTCAGCTCGCGCACGTTGCCGGGCCAGGCGTAGCGCTCGAGCGCGGCGAGCGCGTCGTCGTCGAGCGTCTTGCCCGGGGTGCCCGCCTGCTTGCAGGCGTCCTTGAGGAAGCGCTCGGCGAGCGGACGGATCTCGTCGACGCGCTCGCGCAGCGGCGGGATCTGGAGCGTGATGCTGTTGAGGCGGTACAGGAGGTCCTGGCGGAACCGGCCGGCCTCGACCATCGCCTCGAGGTCCCGGTGGGTCGCCGCGATCACGCGGACGTCGACCTCGAGCTCGCGATCGCCGCCGACGCGCGTGACCTTCTTGGTCTCGAGCACGCGGAGCAGCGCGGCCTGGGCCGCAGGCGCGAGCTCGCCGATCTCGTCGAGCAGCACGGTGCCGCCGTCGGCCTGCTCGAACAGCCCGCGCGCCGACACATCGGCGCCGGTGTACGCGCCCTTCTCGTGGCCGAACAGCACGCTCTCGATCAGCTGGCCCGGGATCGCCGCGCAGTTGATCGAACGCAGCGGCTGCTGCTTGCGCGGCCCGGCCTCGTGGATCGCGCGCGCGATGACCTCCTTGCCGGTGCCGGTCTCGCCGTTGATGAGCACGGCGATCGTCGAGCCCGCGACGCGCTTCACCGTCGCCATCACCTGCTTCATCGCCGCGTTCTTCGCGAGCACGGCCGAGCTCTCGCCGGTGTCCCGGGTGTCGCGCGGCGCGCGGCGCGCGGCACGCAGCTCGGCGATCAGCTCGTCGACGGAGCTGCCGTCGGTCGGGAACGTGACCGTGCGGCAGATCAGCGGTGGCTCTCCGCCCGCGAGCGCCGCGACGAGCGGCTGCGCGGCCTCGGCGGACGTCTCGGGGAGGGACACCAGCACGGCCGCCGGACCGTAGAGCCCGACGCGGTCGACCGGCCGCAGCCGGCTGCGCAGGCGGCTCGCCCACCGCCCGACGTGGCTGTCCTTCGCACCCGCGCTGCGCACCAGCATCAGGGTCAGCGGCCGCTCGAACGTGCGCGCGCGCGTGATCTCGTCGGCGAGCGCGGCGACGAAGCGATCGTGTCCGTCGAACCCGCGGAGCTCCTCGTCGATCGACGACACGATGTGGACCGAGACCATCACGGGGCCCACCGCGATCTCGTCGCCCGGCGCGATGCGCGCGCGCGTGACCGGCTCGCCGTTCTTCTTCGTGCCGTTCGTGCTCTTCAGGTCCTCGACCCAGATGCCCTGATCGTCCCAGGTGAAGCGCGCGTGTTGTCGCGACAGCCCGAGGTCCGGGATCTCGACATCCGACGGCGCCGTGCGACCGACGACCAGCGACTTGCCCTTGTCCATGTGCGCCACCGTCGACCCGTCGCGGTGATAGAACACGAGCGTCGTCCGCGCGTGGAGGACCGCGTCGCCGCCGCCCTTGAGCGTGGTGGAGATGGCCTTGTCGGTCATGGCGTTGCGCGATCACGCAAGATCTTGCGTGCCGAGGATCGCCCAGAATCCAGAAAACACAAGGCCTTGCGGCTGGCCCCGAGGTTGCGTGGGGAGGCCCGCAATGTCGAACCCTCCCAAGCGCACCGTGTTCGGATGGTCCCCACACGCCGATGGCCGCCCACCGCAGAGCCCCGCGCCAGCGCCGGCGCCCCAGACGCTCCCGTCGTCGTTCCAGCCGCAGCCGCAGCCGCAGCCGCAGCCGCAGCCGCAGCCGATGGATGCGTTCGCGAAGACGCTGTTCGCCGAGACCGCCGCGCCGCCACCGCAGCCAGCCTCGACCCCGCGCGGATCGTCGCCGCCGCCGTTCGCCGAGCAGCAGGCCTATGTCGCCGCGCAGGCCGAGTACGCCCAGCGACACTCCGTGGCGTCGTACCCGCAGCACGACCACGACGACACGCAGCCATCGGCGGCGCCACCGACCCCATCTCCGAACCCGTCGCCGTATGGCGTCCAGCCCGCGCCCGTCGACCAGCAGCTCCACACCCAGCAGCAGGCGTACGCCCAGGCGCAGGCGTATGCCCAGGCGCAGCCGTACGCCCAGGAGCACGCGTACGCCCAGGAGCAGGCATACGCCCAGCAGCAGCAGTACGCGCAGCAGCAGCAGTACGCGCAGCAGCACGGCTACGGGCCGCAGCTCGCCTACGCGCGGGAACAGCTCGGCTACGGCGCGCCGCCGGCGTCGGTCGGATCGCAGGCCGCGTTCTCCGGATCGCAGCACATGTCCTCGTCGCACGATGCGTACGCGATGCCGGCCTCCTACGGCACGCTCCCTGCGACCGGCGGATCGCAGAGCGCGCAGAGCGCCGGCTACGGGTCGCAGAGCGCGGCGCACGCCGGCACCGGATCGCAGAGCGCGGCGCACGCTGGCGCGTACGGCGCGGCGCACGCCGGATCGCAGAGCGCGTATGGCGTGGCCAACGCTGCCTATGGATCCCAGAGCGCGTACGGCGCGTCCCCGGGGGGCCACGCGTCGGCGGCCGCGCCGCAGCCGGTGTTCACGGATCCGCCGCCCTACCACGACGCATCGGCCCGCTCGTCGACGCCGCAACCGCTGGCGCCGAGCGGCGAGCAGCCGCCGCTGCGGGACCAGGCGAACGCCACCGCCGGTGTGTCGGAGCGCCTGCGGTTCATCCGGCTGACGTACCTGCACCTGCTCGGGGCGATCCTCGCGTTCGCGGGCCTCGAATATCTGCTGATGACCAACTCGTTTCTCGTCGAGAAGGTCTCCGTGCCGTTCGTGCGGTTCGCGCTCGGCGGCCGCTGGAACTGGGGCGTCGTGCTCGCCGTGTTCATGGCGGTGAGCTGGGTCGCGGACTACTGGGCGAGCCACGCCAAGTCGCGGCCGATGCAGTACGCCGGGCTCGGGTTCTACGTGATCGCCGAGGCCGTGATCTTCGTGCCGCTGCTCGCGATCGTCGCGTGGAAGACGCAGGCGATCCTCGCGCGCGGCGGCCAGGATCCGAACATCATCCGCGACTCGGCCTACGTCACGCTCGCGATCTTCGGCGCGTTGACCGCGTCGGTGTTCATCACCAAGAAGGACTTCTCGTTCCTGCGCAGCGGTCTCGTGATGGCGAGCGGCGCGGCGCTGATGCTGATCGTGCTGTCGCTCGTGTTCGGCTTCAACCTCGGCCTGGTGTTCTCGATCGGCATGGTGCTCCTGGCCGCGGGCTACATCCTGTTCCAGACGTCCCAGGTGCTCGCGCACTACGACCCGCGCAACCACGTGGCCGCGGCGCTCGCGCTGTTCTCGTCGGTCGCGCTGATGTTCTGGTACGTGATCCGGATCTTCATGCGCGCCCGCGAGTGAGCGAGCCCGGCGCCGCGAGTCAGATCGCGACCAGCCGCACCAGCTCGTCGGACAGCGCTGCCCCGCCCCCGTGGTCGGAGAGCCGCGCCCGGATCAGCGCGTTCGCGCACTGGCCGTCGCGGAAGCGGCCGCCCTTGGGGACCAGCGCGACATCGCGGCGCTGCGCCGGATCGTGAACGACGCGCACGACGATCGAGCCGATCGCGGACTCGAGCCGTGCGGTGGCTCCGTCGGGGATGCCGTGCGCGGAGTCGGGGTGCACGGTGAGCGGCAACGGACCGACGAGCGGGCGCGACCACTGCGACGCCTGCGCCTTCTCGGTCGACAGCGAGAGCAGGACCAGCGGGAACTCGGCCGTCGGGATCGCGGGCGAGGCGGGCGGCTCGGTCATCAGGTTGGCGCGCCCGCTCGGCGTCGCGAAGCGCCGGTCCGCGAACGCGATCGGCGTGACGAACGGGTGGCGCACCGGACCCTGCTCCTCGAGCCGCTCGAGCGTGATGCCGTGCGGCTCGAGCTTGCGGAGCAGGCGGCGCTTCCACGCGCGCGCATCGCCCGCGACCTTGTCGGCGAGCCCGACGCGCGCGGCGAGCGCCTGGATGATCTCGAGATCCGACTTCACGCCGGGCGGGCGCGCGGCGACCGGGCGGGTGACGCCGACGTGATGGTGGCCGTACGCGCCGAGCACGTCGTCGTTCTCCAGCAGCGTCGTGGTCGGCAGCACGACGTGCGCCCGCTCCGCCGTGTCGGTGAGGAACGAGTCCGCGACCACGACCAGCTCGCGCGTCTCGAGCGCGCGGGCGGTGGTCTGGCTGTCGGGCAGCATCGCGACCGGGTTGCCGGCGGTGATCCACACGGCGCGGATCGGCGGATCGGTCGCCGCGAGGATCTGCTCGCCGAGCTGCGGCTCCATGATCCGCCGCGGCGCGCTGTCGGCGAGGAACGACAGGTCGAACGGGCGGCGGCGCTTCGCCTCGAACGACACCGCGCCCCCCGGGATGCCGACGTTTCCCGTGATCGCGCCGAGCGCGTCGAGCGCGCGTACGATCCCCGCGCCGTTGAGCCGGCGGCCGAGCCCCCAGCCGACGAGGATCGTCGCCGGCCCCTCGTGCAGGCGCCGCGCGAGATCCTCGGCGACCTCCGGCCCCACGTCCGCCGCGGCGCACCACGCCGCGAGCGCCTTGGACTCCGCGAGCGCGCGGAAGCCGTCGAGGTGATCGCACCAGCGCGCGGCGTCGGGGTGCGTCCAGCCTCGCTCGAACAGCACGCGCGCGATCGCCATCGCGAGCGCGAAGTCGCCGCCGGGGCGCGGCTGGAACACGCGGTCGCACAGCTCCGCCGTCCGGTGGTGCACCGGATCGACGAGCACGACCCCGGCGCCGGCGGCGCGCGCGTCGCGCACGAACGGCAAGAGGTGCGTCCACGACACGTAGATGTTGCGGCCCCAGAGGATGATCTGCTTCGCGTTCGTCAGATCCGACGGATCGGCCATCTCGAAGTCGCCGAAATCCGCGGTCTGCGCCCACTCCCCCGCTCCGCTGCAGATATCGCCTGTGCGATCGGTGACCGGGCCGAACTGCTCGAAGAAGTAGCTCGTGACGCTGTTCACGAACCCCATCGAGCCCGCCGAGCGGTAGTGGAAGATCGCGGCCGGGCCCGACTCGCGCCGGATCGCCACGAGCCGCTCCGCGATGACGTCGAGCGCCTCGTCCCACGTGGCCGGCTCGAGGGTACCGCCGCGGCGCACGAGCGGTGTGGTCAGGCGCTCCGGCGAGTACTGCCGGTCGAGGTACTTGCTCGTGCGCTCGCACAGGAAGCCCTGCGTGATCGGGTGGTCCTTGTCGCCCTGGATCCGCGACACCCGACCGTCGTCCTCGACGGTCGCCACGATCCCGCAGACGTCGGGACAGTCCCGGTTGCACAGCGTCTTCAGACGCGTCGCCATCGGGCGACACTATACCGTGCGACTGTGGTCGGACCTGTTCCGTCTGGATGGACATGCGCTCGCTGCTGCTCGTCCCCCTCCTGGTCGCCGCCCTCGCCGGCGGCTGTGGCAAGAAGAAGTCGGAGGTCGACAGGCTCGCCGATGACGCAACGGACGTCGTGCTGCCCGACATCCGCGCGAAGATCGCGGCCGGCACGCCCGGCGACGCGATCCCGTGCTCGCGCGTGACCGCGAACGTCGATGTCCTCGAGCGCGAGGGGTACGCCGAGCTCGCGAAGGACATCCACCAGGTCTGCGATCACGACCTCCCGATCGCGCACCTCAAGCTCGAGACCGAAACCGCCGAGGCCGCGCGGAAGGCGGCTCCCGACGAGAAGGTGCTGCGTGCCTGCTTCAATGGGAAGCTGTCGGTGGCCGTCGAGCGGCTCGCACGGGCGCGCCGCGTCGATGGGGGCCTGATCGCGCGGTTCAACCAGGTGTGCCCGGAGAACCCGGTCGAGGGCACCGACCTCGCGCCGTAGCTCAAGGCAGACAGAGCCCGGCGAGCGGCGTCGTGCCGGTGCACGCCGCGAACATCCCCGTCGCGGGCTTGCAGGCGAGCGTGGTGCCACACGTCATCGCCGTCGCGGCGAGATCGCAGATCTGGCGGCACGTGTCCATGTAGCAGGTCGCACCCTTCACGCAGTTGTCGCCGCCGTTCGCGTCGCGCATGCAGGAGATCCCGACCGCGATCGCGCCACCGGGCAAGCACGCGGTGTCGCCGCCGCGCGGCTGGGCCGCGTTGACGATCCAGCCGCAGCGCTGGTTGGTCGGGCACGCGGCGGTCGAGAGCGGATCGCAGCCCATCGCGCAGCCCGCGTCGATCGTCGGAGCGTCGATCGGCCGCGCGGCATCGACCGCCGGATCGGATGGGCCCCCACATGAAATGGCAAGCGCCATCACGATCCCCATGCGACGGCGCATCCGGCCGAACGTATCACGCGGTTCTCAGTCGATCGCGTGCAGGCGGCGCGGAACGAGATCGTCCAGGAAGCGGCGTGCCCACACCCGCGCATCGCCCTCCCGCTCGAGCGCCGCGGAGAGCATCCGGTGGCGGTGCACGCGCTCTCCCTCCGGCATGCGTAGTGCTTGATCGAGGTCGGCGGCGAGGCCCTCCGGATGGAACGGATTGGTCACCAGCGCGTCGGTCAGCGTCTCGGCGGCCCCGGCGAACTGCGAGAGCACCAGCACTCCCGGCCGCGCCGGGTCCTGGGCCACGACGAACTCCTTCGCGACGAGGTTCATGCCGTCGCGGAGCGGCGTCACGAGGGCCACGTCCGCGAGCCGGTAGAGCTGCGCGAGCACGCGGTGCTCGTAGGAACGGTACAGGTACCGGACCGGGACCCAGTCGGTCTCGCCGAACCGGCCGTTGATCCGTCCGACCAGCGCCTCGACCTTCTCGCGGAGCTCGGCGTAGTCGGGGATCTCGGCGCGCGACGGCACCGACACCTGCAGGAACACGACGCGGCCGTGCCAGTCGGGAGACCGTTCGAGCAGGCGCTCGAACGCCGCGAGGCGCTCCGGAATCCCCTTCGAGTAGTCGAGCCGATCGACCCCGAGGATCAGCCGCCGCGAGCCGAGCGATGCACGCAGACCGGCGACCTCCGGGGCGTCCTCCGCCGGCGTGCGGAACCCGGCCGGATCGATCGTCGCCGCGTACACGCCGACCTGAGTCGTTCGCCCACCGTGGCGGACCGACCAGCCATCGACCACGGCACCGCGGACCGTGCGCGCCGCGGCGAGGAAGCTGGCCGCCGACGAGGCCGTCTGGAACCCGACGAGGTCGTGCGCGAGCATGCCCTCGACGAGCTCGCCCGCCCACGGGATCGTGGAGAGCACCTCGTACGCGGGAAACGGAATGTGGAGGAACAGTCCGATCCGTCCCTGGTGCCCCCGCGCGCGCAGGGACCGCGCCGCGAGCAGGAGGTGATAGTCGTGGACCCAGAGCGTCGCATCGCGACGCGTGAGCTCGAGCGCGTGACCGGCGTAGCGCTCGTTCGCCGTGAGGTACGCCTCCCAGTCCTGCGCGTTCGCGCGGACGCGGCTCGGGAAGCCATGAAACAGCGGCCACAGCACGCTGTTGCAGAACCCGGCGTAGAACTGCTCGCGAACCGTCGCGGGGAGATCGAACCGGGCACGCGCGGGCTGCACCGCATCATCGACGACCACGCGCGAGCCGTGCTCGCGCACCTGCCCGCTCCATCCCAGCCAGACGCCGTCGGCATCCCGCAGCGCCGGCTCGAGCGCCGAGACCAGCCCACCGACCTCGCGGGTGCGGCCCTGCGTCACCGCCGGCGTGCGATTCGACATGACGAGGAAGCGATGGCCAGTGCGCACCGCCGGCGGTGCGAGCGGCACGAGCGGGAACTCGCGGCTCGCGCCCCGGCGCGCATCGACGAGCCAGCGCAGGAAGGCATGAGCGCCACGCACGTCGGCGGCACGCGCATCGACCCGCATCACCCGGGGGCCGACACCGATCGACGCGTCCTCGTCGCCGAGCTCCGCGAACATGTCCTCGTCGGTGACGTCGTCGCCGAGCGCGAGGAGCCGCACGCCCGGCATGCGAGCGCGGACCCAGCTGACGACGGTGCCCTTGTGCACGGTGCGCTGGCGGACCTCGAGCAGCTCGACGCCGGCCATCCGCTCGTACCCCGGGTACTCCTCGAGCCACTCGTCGCACGCATTCTCGAGCGCCGCCACGACCCCGGCGCGTTCGGCGGCCGCGACGAGCCGCCAGTGAACGCACAGCGAGAGCGTCTTGCGCTCGATCAGGGTGCCGGGCACACCGAGCAAGCTCCCCAGGCGTCGCTCGAGGCTCGCGAGCTCCGGCGCGCTGATCGCCGGCGGCACGGCGTCCGTGCCGTCCCATCGCCAGCTGCCGTGCTCCGCGACCCACCATGCGCCCGGCACCCGCGCGCGCATCGCATCGATCGCGTGCCGGGGCCGCCCGGAGACGACCACGACCTGGATCCCGGCCGCGACGACCTCGCGGAGCACGGCTGCCGCGCGATCGTCGAGCACGGCCTCGTCCGGTGTGGGTGCGAAGTCGATCAGCGTGCCGTCGAGATCGACGAGCACGGCGAGCTGTTCGCACGTGGCGAGGTCGCGCCAGCGCGACAGATCGTAGGTCATGGCCATCACCGCGGGTGGTTCACTGCGCATGGATCGGTGCCTCTCGGGATGCGTCCGCGACCATCGGCAGGCGCAACGCACGCAACATCATGGGAAGTGCGACGCCGCCGGTCACGAGCTCCATGTGCTCGTGCTGCGACCTCACGTAGACGAACCGCGCCTCGCGCGCGCCGGCGAGCTTGCCCGCGCGCGCGGGTGGAAAGCGATCGAACACGAGGGCGTCGTCGAACCGGGCGAGTAGCTCCTCGCCGCGCCGGCGCGTCACCGCAGCCGCGTCGATCAACCGCCGATCCGGATCGGCGGAGAGCCAGGCCTCGAGCTCCGGGACATCGCCGTAGAGCGCGTCGACGAGGACGATCGTGCCGATCCGCGCGTCGCCGAGCCAGCTCGCGATCGTGCGGTGCGCACCCGAGTGCCCCACGACGACCACGCGACCGCGCGGCAGCTCTCCACCGACCGCGGTTGCCGCCGCGTCGAGGAGCGGGCCGAGCTCGGGCCACTGCACGGGCTCCGTGGGACCGCGCGGCGCTTCGCACGCCACGAACAGCGCGTTGATCCCCGACTCGGCGAACTGCCGCGCGAGCCGGTGGCTGCGCCAGGCGTCGTCCACGCTCGCGAAGTAGCCGTGCACGTAGATGACGACGCCCGCGGTGTCGCGGTCGAAGCGCGCGGGGGTCCAGACGTGCACCGCACCGGCCGCGGTCGCGAGTCGCCGGTGGGTTCCGCGCCCGGACGCGTGGGCCTCGCGTGCGGCCGCCACCCACAAGGTAGCAACCACCCAGGCCGCCAGCGCGATCACGAGCGTCGTGGTCAGATTCGCGGGCACGTCCGGATGACGGCCGCGCCCCGTCCGTGTTCACGGCGGGCTGGTCCTGGCACGCCGCGTGCGCTCGGCCTCCAGCGCGCGCAGGCGGCGCTCCGCGGCCTCACGCTCGGCGATCGCGGCGTCGCGTTCGCGCTGGAGAGCATCTCGCTCGGCGCGCGCCGCCTCGCGCTCCTTCCGGGAGCGCTCGCGGTCCTTCACGGCCTTGTCGGCCTCGCGGCGCGCCTCGCCGAGCGACTTCTCGGCGGCAGCACGCGCCGCATCCGCGGTGCGAATCTCGCGCCGCGCGGCCTCGAGCTTCTCGACCAGCTGGCGAGTCGCACTCGTCGCCTCGCGGAGTGCCAGGTCCTTCGCCTCGAGCACCGACTGGTACTCCGCGCGCTCCTCGGCCACGGAGCGCTCGAGGGCCGTGAGGTTCTCGCGCTCCGCACGCAGCTTGCCCTGCGTGACGGCCAGAGCGGCGCGCGCCTGCTCGACGGTCCGGTCCAGGAGCGCCTGCTCGGCCTTCTGTGCCGCGACCGCCCGGTCGAGCGCGTCTCGCTGCTCGCGCAGGTCGGCGACCCGTGCCCGCGCTCCGACGGCCCACGAGGTGAGCAGGACGATCAAGAACACGGTCAGCGCGAGCTGGGGATTGCGCCGGATCCACAGCGCGATCCGCAGCACGCGCGCGCGGTCCTGCGTCGTCGGCCGCTTCGCCAGGTAGGCCTGCAGCTCGTTGGCGAGTGCGGCAGCGGACGAGTAGCGCGCACGCGGATCGGTGGCCATGGCCTTCTCGACGACGCGGCGCAGCCGGGCCGGGATGCGCTCGCCGTCGCGGGTGCGATCCAGCCGCGCCGGGCGCTCCGTCGACGCGGCGATCTCCCACGCGCTCAGGTCATCGGCGCGCCGGCCGAGCCACGGCGGCTTGCCCGCGAGCAGCTCGTACGCGATGGCGCCGAGGCCCCACACGTCGATCGCGACGAGCACGGCGCGATCGTCCGCGGAGCGCGCGTCGAGCGTGAGCGGGAGGCCGCGCGCCTGCTCCGGGGCCATGTACTCCGGGGTGCCGCGCACGCTGACCGGGCCGCTCGGGCCGCGCTTCAGGAGGGTGATCGCGGGATGCGACGCGTCGGGGCTCGTGCCGCTGACGGCGAGACCGAAGTCGGCGACGCGTGCGCGCCGCGAGTTCGGCGTGATCAGCACGTTCCTCGGCTTGAGATCGCGGTGGAACACGTTGCGCAGGTGCGCTTCGTGGACGCCGCGGGCCACGTGCATCACCCAGCGCGCGACCTCGTCGATGTTGCGCGGCCTCGTCGAGGCGGCCGTCGCGCCGAGCATGACGTCGCCCTTGTCGGCGTCGTACTCGCTGACCAGCTCCATGACGATGTACGGATGTCCGTCGCCGACCTGCACGTCGAGCACGCGCACGACGTGCTCGGACACGACGTCGCTCGCCGCGCGGGCCTCCGCGAGCACTTGCTCCAGCGCCTCGGACTCGCCGTGCCCGTGAAACACCTTGATCGCGACGTTGCGGCCGAGCCGCCGATCGTACGCCTGCCACACGGAGGTGGTCACGCTGCTGTCGATCCGCAGCGTCAGCTCGTAGCGCTCGTCGGCGGCCTCGCCGAGCGACGGCGGCGCGCCCTCGAGCTCCGGGCCCTCCTTGTCCGCGTGCAACCAGAGCAGCGCCTGCAAGCGCATCGCCGGATCGCCCGGGAACTCCTGCTCGACGCGGCGGGCCCACTCGCCTTCCGGCCTGCCCGAGATCCGCGCGAGCTTGTCGCGGATCGCGGCCTCGGTCATCCGATGCCTCCGAGGCCGGCCTCGATGCCCTGCAGCACGACGAGGTAGTTCGTCCCCTCGAGGATCCGCTTGTTCGCCGCCCCGAGCGAGATCCCGAGCGCCGCCGCGATCTCGCGCTGGGTGTTCCCCTTCATGTGGAGGCGCAGCGCGCGGCCGACGTCGGCGACGTGCGCGAGCGGGATGCGCATCCGCGGATCGACGACGCCGGCCTCGAGGTCGGCGATCCGCGCCTCGATCCAGGCGCGCAGCTCGGCGGCCTCGATCAGCTCGACCAGCGTCGCCTCGTCGGGCACGGCGACGAGGTCCTCGGGGATCTGGTCGTGCTCGCCGCGCCGGCGAAGCTGATCCATCCGGTCGAGGATGAAGCGCCGCACGCTCTCGCCGATCCGGCGATCCTCCGCCGGCAACAGCTTGAGCCGCTCCCACTCGCCGCTGTGGAGCCAGCGCGCCACGAGCGAGCCGAGGATGTCGCGGGTGCTGTAGGAGCCGCGGTAGTTCATGGAGCTCTTGACGCGCCGGATGATCCGCTCGAACTGGGCGGCCATCTGATCGTCGACGTGCTGGGTATTCATGAAGACGGTCCCGGACTTCCTCTGTTCACGACCATACACCGTGAACGCACCGGCGCCCGCCGCGTCTTTGCAGACATGACGCGACGCAACGCCCTCTTGCCGATCCTGATCCTCGCGGCTTGCAGCTCGAAGAAGTCGCCGCAGAACGCCTCGCAAGCCGTTGGAGCACCAACGAAACCTGGCCCCACAACCACCGCCGCGCCCCCGGCGGCCCAGGCGACGACCCCGAACCTCGCCATCGATCCGGCGCTGCTCGCGCGCTGCAAGCTCGGCCTCGCGAACGTCGAGCAGGCTCCCAAGTTCGCGTACGACGACAGCGACCTCCAGCCCGCCGACCGCGACGCCCTCGTCATGATCGCCGAGTGCCTCGTGAAGGGCCCGCTCGTCGGTCACGAGCTGCGGCTCGTCGGCCGCGCCGATCCGCGGGGGACCGACGAGTACAACCTCGGGCTCGGCTCGCGGCGCGCCGAGACGGTGCGCCAGTACCTCGAGCGACTCGGCGTGCCGGCCCGGCAGCTCGAGCCGACCACGCGCGGCGAGATCGACGCGACCGGCGAGAACGAGCGCGGATGGGTGCGCGATCGCCGGGTCGACCTCGAGCTCGTCAACTGAGCGCGTGAACGGCTGCCGGCCGCCGCCGTCGTCCAGAGCATGCCCTCTTCCCTGCGGCGTCTCGACACGCTCCGCGCGAAGGCTCGCGTCTACGCCTCCGACGACGTGAGGCGCCTGCTCGGCGATGTGACGGCGGCGCCCCCGCTCGCGCTGTGCATCGACGTCGACGCTCTCGAGCGCACGTACCTCGCGCGGATCGACGGCGTGATGCTCCTCGCGCTCCAGGCGCTGTGCGAGCGCCTCCCCGTCGCGCTGCTCGCGTGGGACGCCAACGAGCGCG
This sequence comes from Myxococcales bacterium, assembly GCA_016794545.1. Classification (GTDB taxonomy): domain Bacteria; phylum Myxococcota_A; class Polyangia; order Haliangiales; family Haliangiaceae; genus JABFXX01. Next base: position 1,236 of record JAEUJX010000273.1, on the reverse strand, counting down.
CGGCCATCCTGTCCGCCGCGCTGCCCACCGCGGTGCGGTGCACGCACACCGCGCCGCACCGATCGCTCGCGCCGGTACGCGCCGCGCTGCCCGGCCGGCGGCTCGTGGTGCTCACCGACGCCCCGGACCTCGTGGCCGATCGAGAGAGCGCCGATCGCGCGCTGCTCCTCGGTGCGCTGCCGCACCTGGGGCAGCGCAACATCGCGCGGATCCGGGACCTCGAGGTCCGCGCGACGTTGTGGTGGCTCGCGGAGCATGTGGTTCAGTCCACGGAAACTCTGAAAGCGTCCTCACGGAAAGAATTTCGGTAGGACACATCCCACATTCAGCAATGATTCTAATAGCTTGACCGCGGCGTTCTGATTTTGCACAGTGGCACTGTGGGCGCACGCGCAGTGATGTCGACGACCCGGCTCGGGCGCTACGAAGTGGTGCAGCATCTCGCGGCAGGCGGAATGGCCGACGTGATGATCGCGCGCGCCGAGGGCATCGAAGGCTTCGAGCGCCACGTGGTCGTGAAGCGGATCCGCGCCGAGCAGGCGCGCGACGCGACGTACGTGCAGATGTTCCTCGACGAGGCGCGCCTCGCGGCCTCGCTGCACCACGCGAACATCGTCCAGGTCAACGACATCGGTCAGGTCGATGGCGAGTACTTCTTCGCGATGGAGTACGTGCTCGGCGAGGACGTGCGGAAGATCCTCGGCCGCGCCGCGGAGACCGGCCGCCGGGTACCGCTCGAGCACATCCTGACGATCATCTGCGGCGCGGCGGCAGGCCTTCATCACGCGCACGAGCAGATCCGCGCGGACGGCAGCGAGCTCGGCATCGTCCACCGCGACGTGTCTCCGGCGAACATCCTGGTCGGGCTCGACGGTGGCGTGAAGATCTCGGACTTCGGCATCGCGAAGGCCAACAGCCAGAGCCAGGAGACGCAGTCGGGCGTGCTCAAGGGCAAGGTCGCATACATGTCGCCCGAGCAGTGCAACAACGACCCGGTCGATCGACGCAGCGACGTCTACTCGCTCGGCATCGTGCTGTACGAGCTACTCACGATCCGGCCGCTGTTCACGCGCGACAACGACTTCCTGACGATGAGCGCGATCGTCCACCAGCGCATCGCGCCGCCGTCGACGCACGAACCGGGCATCCCGCCGGCGCTCGACGCGATCGTCTGCCGCGCCCTCGCGCGCCGGCCCGAGGATCGGTACGCCACCGCCGACGACCTGCGGCGTGCGC
>JAEUJX010000181.1 GCA_016794545.1 Myxococcales bacterium | reverse complement strand
GCCGCCGGTGAGCTGGGTGAGGACGCGCGCGCGCGCGGTGATGAACGAGCGCGCGGCCGCGTCCGGATCGGAAGCGAGGGTGGCGAGCCGCGTGCGGACGAGCTCCAGCACCTCGTCCGCGCGAGGTGCGTCGACGGTGCCACTCAGGAGGTAGACCGTGGCGAGGCGTGACTCGTCGAGCATCGCGGTCATCTCGTAGCTCGCCGCCAGCTGGTGGCGTACGTCGGTCGCGATCTGCGCGAGCATCTCGGCGGCCACGAGCCGCTGCGCACGCGTCCCGGCGCTGGCGGGGAACGCAGCGCTCACGGCGATCCGCGTGCCATCCACGTCCTTCGCGATCGACGCGACCGTGCCCTTCGCGAGGGCTTCGCTGCGCGGCGCCGCGGTGCCCGTCCAGTCCGCGAACAAGAAGTCGACCCACCGATCGGCGAGGAGGGCATCGAACCGGACAGCGATCCCGAGCGTCGCGTTGTCGGGGGTGAAGTGCGCCTTCGTGACGGCGCGCGCGTCGTCGACCTCGAGCCCCGGTGCGACGTGGCGGACGCGCCCCGCCACGATGTACGGATGCCCCCGGCCGTAGACCGCCGTGCGCCACGCGTCCGTCAGCGCACCGCCGTCGACCTCCGATCGCTTCGCCTGCCTGCGGATCGCCTCGCCCGTGAAGTCCTCGCTCGCGACGTAGCGCCCGTCGCGCACCCAGCGACGGAGCCCGGCGAGCAGCACGTCCACGTACATGTCGAGCCCGTGAACCGCGAACGCGGTGTGATCGAACCCGACCTCGACGTCGAGCGTGCCGCCGGCCGCTGCGAACGGCAGGAGGTCGTTGAGGTAGCGCGGGTTCCAGTCGAGCGCGTGCCCCGCGACGAGCGCGGCGCCTCGCCTCGCGGGCGGGTCGTCGGCCGTGCCTGCACCGAACACGAGCCGGATCTCGACGGTCGGGACGCTGGTCACCGGCATCATCACCACGCGCAGCCCGTTGGCGAGCCGCCGGGTCTTGATCGCCCCCGTCCTGATCGCCGGCGGCGGCAGTGGCTGATGCGCGGCCGCCGGATCCGGCCGGTCGCGCCGCTGCCCCAGGTCGTGGATCGGAGCGGCGAGATCGATCTTCTGGCCGGTCGTGACCGCGTCGTCCGGTGCGAGCACCGCGATCGCCGCGCGTCCGAACGTGAGGTGCGAACGCGCCAGGGCCACGGCGGTCCCGAGCCGGAGCGCACGCAGGCCCTTGAGCTCGTCCGCGACCGCCGTGCTCGCGTCGCGTCCGGCGAGCACGTGCGCCGCGAGGGCCGCGTCGCGCTCCTCCCCCACCTCGAGCGCCGCGAACTGCTCGTGGATCGCGGACTGCTTCATGCGATCGAAGAAGATGTCGCCGCGCTGCGCTGCGAATGCGCCCGGCACCGCGTCGACGCCCCGCTCGATCGCCGCGATCACGTCGTCGGTGGTCTCGCCTTTCTCGCGGGTCACGGCGAACCCGAGCAGCCGCTGCCGCCCCTCGACGGGCGGGATCGTCACGACCGCCCCCTTGACCTCTCCGTCGACCGACGCCGCGACCGTGCCGAGGATCGCGCGCAGCTGGGCCCCGATCGCCAGGTCCTCGGGCATCGGCCACGCAACGACGACGAGCTCCTTGTCCACCGCGGCCGGCACCGGCTTCTGGCGGCCTGACGCGGGCAGCGTCTTCGCCGCGACGTGCGCGGTCGCCGCGCGCTTCGCCGTACGACCGAGGAACTTCCCGAGCGCCGTCGCGACCTCGGGACCGGTCAGGTTGCCCGAGACCACGAGCACGGCGTTGGTCGTCGCGTAGTGCGCGTCGGCGAACGCACAGGCCTGCGCGAAGGTGATGCTGGCGAGCGATGCCTCGTCGCCACCCGGCGTCGCGGTCGAGGGGAACAGCGCGGAGTCGATCGCTCGGCTCGCGCCCGCGATCGCCAACCGCAGCCGCATCTCCTCGATCACGACCGCGCGCTCGCGCTGGAACACCGGCTCCGTGATCGACGTGCAGCGAAAGCCGACTCGTACCGCCTCGACGGCGAGCAGCTCCTCGAGGCGCGAGCGGTGCGCGCGCGAGAAGTACGTGGTGGCATCGCGCGAGGTGGTCGCGTTGAAGTAGCTCGCGACGCCTTCGAGCTTCGCGAACAGCGACTGACCGCCGAGCACCTGCTGGAACATCAGGTGCTCGACGAGGTGCGCCATGCCGGCCTGCCCCGGAGGATCGTCGGAGTCGCCGACGTCGTAGCGCATCGTGACCTGCACGTCGGACGCACTCGGATCCCTGACGAGCACCACGCGCAGCCCGTTCGGCAACGTGGTCGTCGTGATGTTCAGCGCCATCATCGTCTGCCGCGGCGGCGCCGGCGGCGGCAGGGCGCCCGCGCACGCGCACACGGCGGCAGCGATCACCAACCCCAGTACGACCTTCACACGCCGACGATACGCGAAATCAGCTGCTGGTGGCGGCCGTGCGGAGCTGCTGTTTGGTCGCGGCGACGACCTCGTTGTACTCGGCGCGCTCGTCCTTGGTCAGCGCCATCCAGCTCGACATCGAGTAGCCGGCCATGAAGAAGAACTGCATGTCGAAGAAGAACTTCCGGGCGAACAACAGCATCCCGATCGTGGTGACGAAGAACCCGACCGCGACGACCTTGAACGCGACGCGGTGCGTGCGCGCGATCCGGTGCGACGGGAACGGCAGGTAGGTCAGCGTCGCCGCGGACAGCAGCGGGATGAGCACGACGCCGAACCACCAGCCGCCCGGCGCGTGCGGCGCGAGCGTGGCGTTGCAGTAGGCGATCGCCCAGAAGCCGAGCACCGAGCGCGGCAGGCCCGCCCACACGCCCTTCACGTTGATCGGAGCGACGATGTTGCGGGCGTGGCGGATCGAGACGGAGATGATGATCGACGCCGCGAGCCCCATCGCCAGGACCTGGTTCCAGGGCTCGGGCAGCAGCCCCACGTCCTTGTAGACCGTGTAGACGATCGCGGCCGGCGCCACGATGTGCGAGAGGTGGTCGCTGATCGTGTCGTACTCGGCGCCGAACTGGTTCGACGTGCCGAGCTTGCGGGCGACCCAGCCGTCGAGCGTGTCGCCGCACAGGTACCCGATCATCACGCTGAGGCCGGCGTAGTAGGGCTGCCCGTTGATGCACAGGCAGATCGCGACCACCCCGCCCAGCAGGTTGATGGTGGTGAAGATGTCCTTGATGCCGAAGCCGAACATCAGCCCACCCGGGATAGCACGCGCGGCGCGCGCTTACGCGGTCTTCCGGACCACGCGCAGCGACGCGAGCGGAGACGGCGTGAGCGGGACGCCTTCGAAGCGCGTGATCAGCTCGAGCTCGTCGATCTTGCGGCCCGTGTAGGCCGTGCTGACGAACATGTCGATGATCGACGTGTTGAGCTCGATGCCGCTCTTCGCGGCGATGCAGAGCATGTTCGCGTTGTTGATCGTGCGCGCGAGCTCCGCGTCCTCGACCGACATGCAGCGCGCGGCGTAGATGCCGCGGAACTTGTTCGCCGCGATCGACATGCCCATGCCGGTGCCGCAGCACAGGACGCCGAAGCTCTCGGGGTCCGCTTGCACGGCCGTGCACACGAGCTCGGCGGAGGTCAGGTAGTGGAGCTGCGCGTCGTCGCCGACGGCGTCCACCAGTGCGCCATGGCCCCGGATCGCCTCGCGGTAGGCGATGAGCTCGGGGCGGATGTAGCGGTCGTACCCGAAATAGATACGCTTGCCCGCGAGCGAGCCCATGCGTCGAATCACGGTGGTCCCTTCTAACAAGGTGGAGTGGACAGACGCAAGATCGTTGCCACGCTGTCACCCCGCGGACATGGGCCGGAAGTGTTCAATATTCCCCACAACCCGGGGGGTGGTCGGGCCGGAGGGTGTCAAGTCCCTCCCGAGAACCGTCAGCGCTTGAACACTTCGGACAGGGCAGCTTTCGCCGCTTCGATATCCGCGTCCGTCAGGTGTCCGATCGTCGAGAGCTGGAAGTGGCTCTGGTCACCCGGGATGCCGTACAGGCAGAAGAAGCCTCGCTCCTCCATCGTCTTCGAGAACGCGCTGTAAGGCAGTCCGACAGGGAGGCTGAAGTTGACCGCGATGTTCGAGCGGTAGGCCTCGTCCATCAGGGGCTTGATGCCGAGGGTCGCGAGGTGATCGATGAGCGACTTCATCTGGCGCTGGATACGCGCCATGTGCGCTTCGATGCCCTTCTCCAGGAGGTGCGTGCACGCCGCGCGGAGCGCCGCGTGGAGCACGACCGGCTGCGCGAATCGCGGCTGCGCCTCCGCCTGCTGCTTCTTGAGCTCGGCGATGACGTCGAGGTAGTAGCCGCGGGGCTTCCCACCGGCGGCCTTCTCGAGGAGAGGCACCGAGGCCTTCTTCGTGAACACGATGCCGAGACCCGGCGCGGCCATGATGGCCTTCGCGCTCGACGCGGTGACGAGGTCGATCTGCGACGCCTCGATGTCGATCGCGTACGCGAACGCGCTCGAGATGGCGTCGGCGGAGACGAACTTCCCGCGCTGCTTGCACAGCGCCCCGATTTCCTCGAACGGGTTCTTGAGGCCGGTGCGGGTCTCGTGGCTGACGAAGAACACCCACTGGATGGCCGGGTCGTCGTCGAGCGCCTTCGCGATCGCCTTCGGGTCGAGCGGCCGGTCCTGCGCGCCGCGCACGATGGCGACGTCGAAGCCGTTCTGCTTGGCCTGGTCGACGACGCGGTCGCCGAAGAAGCCGTTCGTGACGAGCAGCCCCTTGCCGAGCGGCTGCATCGCGAGCAGGCAGGCCTCGTTCGCGCCGGTGCCCGTCGCGGTCATGATGGTCGCGAAGTAGCTGTCCGGTTGCCGGATACCGACCAGCTTCTTCAGGTCGCGCTCGGTGTCCGCGAACATGCGGGAGAACGCATCCTGCCGGTGGTAGTTGCACGGCGGGTTGGCGAGGTACTCCGCGACCAGCGGAGGGATCCGGACAGGTCCCGGCGTGAACAGAATCAGGTCGCGCATCGTGTTCTCGGTGATTCGAACGTGAGCGTTTACCACTGTTTCAGCAGTAGAGACCAGGACTACGTGCGAGCGTAGTGGCTGTCTGTGGCACAGATCTTGGCCCTCAGGAAGGTCCTGGCAAAGGGGGCGAAACATTTCGTCGCACTTGTCGACGAACATCGCGCTGGCGAAGCAGGGTTAGCCACGCCGGGCAGGCCATCACCGCGATCGCGAGGCAGGTGATCTCGCCCAGCAGGGCCGCCTCGCCGAAAGCGCGTATCCCTCCGTTGGCCGAGAGCATCAGCGTCCCGTAGCCGACCGCGGTGGTGAACGAGCACATGAGCACCGTCCCGCCGATCGTCCGGAGGAGGTGCTGCGGACCCCGCTGGCCGTCCTGGCGATCGCGCGCGGCGATGTTGACCGCGTAGTCGATCCCGATGCCGATCGTGATCGGCAGCGCGATCAGGTCCAGGAAGTGGACTTTGAGGCCGACGGAGGCGCACGCCGCGATCATGACGATGACGCCGCCCATCCCGCAGGCGAGCGTGACGAGGCCGTGGCGGCGCAGCCCGATCACGAGGAACACCGCGACGATCGATCCCGCGAGAGCGAACACGATCATGTTCGGGGCATCGGCCTCCATCACCTCGATGATGTCGGCCACGACCATCGCCTCGCCCGCGACCAGCGCGCCGGGCGGCAGCTCGAGCCGCTTGACCTCGCCGGCGAACTCGAGCCGGTGATCGACGTTGAACGACTTGAACCGGCTCGCGCCGCGCACCACGACCAGGCGCCCGATCGATCCGTCCTTCTCGATGAACGGCCACGCGAGCTCGTGGGGCACGTCCGCGTCGGTCACCGGCTCGAGGTCGGCGGGCCTGGGCCGCACGCGATCGAGATCCGCGCGCTCCTGATCCGACAGGCTCGCCTGCAGCTTCGGATCGTTCAGGAGGCCCTCGATACCGCGGAGCAGCTCGGCCTTCTCGTGCTGCTGCTGCGGGATCAGGTCATCGATCGAGCGCACGTCCTTGATCCAGCGCTCGGCCTCGGGACGCTTCGCGTCGTCGGCGCGCAGCTTGTCGACGAGCGGCTTCACCTGGTCGCGGCGATCGAGGGCGATCGCGAGCTGGAACGCCTGGCCCGACAGCAGCGCCGAGGTGTCGAGCTTCTCGCCCACCCGCCGCTCGATGCCCTGGGCGGAGCGGATCGCCCTGGTCGACGACTGGAGGTCCCGCCAGTCGTGCGTGAACGGGTCCTTCACGATGAACACGATCGTGACCACGAGCGAGACGGCCGTGATCACCGCGGTGACGACCATGACGAGCCCGAGCCGCTTCACCGGCAGCATCCGCGCGAGGACGTTGCCGATCGCGGGCGGCGTGCCGCTCTTCACGAGACCCGCGCGCGCCAGCACGGACAGCACCGCCGGGAGCACGGTGAACGACGTGATCCAGGTGAGCGCCATGCCGAGACCGGCGATCGCACCGAACTGCCGGAACCCCCGAAAGTCCGTGACGAGCAGCGACGCGTAGGCGACCCCGGCCGTCGCGGTCGCCGCCAGGGTCCCGCGCATCGTCCCGGCGATCGCCGCGCCGAGCGCCGCCGGCGCGTCGCCGGGGCTCGCACGCAGCTCCTCCTGGAACCGCGCCACCAGCACCAGGCCCGCGTTGATCCCGGTGCCCACGACGATCGCGACCAGGAACGCCGTCATCACGTTCAGGTGACCGACGACCGCCCAGGCGAACGCGAAGGTCCCCGCGACGCCGACCGCGAGCGCGTACAGCATCGCGAGCACCAGCTTGCCGGACCGGTAGTAGAGCAAGAGGCCCAGGCCCACGAGCAGGACGGTGATCACCACCGACAGCGTCATTCCCTCGAGCACGCTGTCGTGCTCGTGCATCGACAACGTGATGTTGCCGGCGAAGCCGTAGCTCACGCCCTCCCCGACCTGCGCCTCGGTCTCCGCGATCGCCGCCTCGATCAGCCGCAGCAGCTGCTGCGCGCGGTGCGCATCCGACGCCGGGAACGTGGTCTGCACCGTGAACAGCTGGAGCGTGCCATCCTTCGCGATGCGCTTCGGCGGATCGTTCGCGAGCCGCTCGGCATCGGCGAGCTTCTGCTGCAGCTCGGCGAGCTTGTCGGTCTTCGGATCCGGCTGCTCCTCGTCGTCGAGGTCGACGAACAGCACGTTCGCGTCGCGCTTCGCGCGCTCGATCCGCTGCTCGAGCGCGCGCTTCGCGGCCTCGAGGTCCGAGAGGTTCGCGAACATGAACCGGTGGTTCCACGCGTAGCGGCGCAGCGGTCCATCGTCCTGCGAGAACTGCGCGACCAGCGACGGATCGAGCTTGGCGAGCTTGCCCGCGAGGACCTTCGCGGCCCGCTCGCGCAGCGCGACCTTGTCGGGCGGCACCTCGAGCACGACCTGCACCGTCCCGAACGGCCGGGCGCGCTGCTGGAGCGCCACCAGATCCTTCACGCTGCGCTTGGTCTGCGGCAGCAGGTTCGTGAGGTCGCTCTTGATCGTCATCCGCGCGGCGAAGAAGCCGCCGAGGATGGTGACCAGGAGCGACAGCACGATGATGCCGACGCGGTTCCGGTCGAGCCACGACGCATAGCGCTCTGCAGCGTTCCGTGGCACGGCGGCCGGATATACCCCCGGTCCGGGGTCAGCGCCACTGCCTGGCACGCGCGAGGGCCCCTTGCCACCGGTGAAGGCGCGCCGCCCGCTCCGCGGCGGTGATCGCGGGCGAGACGCGCGCCTGACCTCGCGCGCGTCGTGCCCGGAGATCGTCGACGCCCAGCCGGCCGAGTCGCAGCGCGGCCATCGCCGCGACGCCGACGACCGTGGCCTCCTCCTCCTCGGCGACCTCGGCGGGAACGCCCAGCAGATCGGCGACCCGCTGCACGAGCCCGCGGTCCCGCGCGAGCCCGCCGTCGACCCGGAGCACGTTCACGGTGACTCCGGCATCGCGCTCGATCGCATGAATGACTTCGACGGCGCGGCACGCGATTCCTTCACGCACGGCGGCCACGAGGTCCTCGGCGCTGGTCGACGCATCCAGGTCGAGCCACGCCGCACGCGCCGCCCGGTCCCAGTGCGGGGCGCCGAGTCCGACGAGCGCCGGCACGAACACGGTGTTCCCGCCGCCGCCGCTGCCGGTTTCTGCCACCTGCGACGGCAAGCCCAGGGAGCGGACCCACGCGAGCGCTGCACCGACGGTCAGCACGCCGCCGTCCAGCGCGTACGTGGTCTGCCCTCCCCGGCGCCACGCCACCGTCGCGAGCGTCCGCCCACCCCCGGGCCGCGTGGTCCCGGCGTTCGCGTAGACGAAGCACCCGGTCCCGAACGTGGCCTTGACGTCGCCGGCATCGACACAGCCCTGCCCCAGCATCGCGGCCGGCTGATCCACCATGCTCGCGAGGATCGGGATCCCCTCGTGGTCCCCGAAGCCGGCGTCGCAGTCGCGGATCTCGGGCAGCAGGCTCCGCGGCACGTCGAACAGCGCGCACAGCTCGTCGCTCCACGTGCAGGTCACCGTCTCGCACAGCAGCGTGCGCGCCGCCGTCGAAGCATCCGTCGCGAACACGCGCCCGCCGGTCAGCCGCTCGACGAGCCACGTGTCGAGCGTGCCGGCGCGCAGGTGGCCGGCGGCAGCGCGCGCGCGCGCGCCGGGCACCGCGTCGAGGAGCCAGGCGAGCTTGCTCGCCGAGAAGTAGCTGTCGAGCCTGAGGCCGGTCAGCGCGCGGATCCGCTCCGCGTGCGGCGCGAGCACCGCGAGCCGGTCCTCCGTGCGCGTGTCCTGCCACACGAGCGCGCGGTGTACGGGCTCCCCGGTGCGCGCGTCCCACAGGAGGCAGGTCACGCCCTGGTTCGCGATCGCGATCGCCTCGGGCCGCTCGCCGGCGGCGAGCACCTCGGCGATCACCCGGCGCGTGCACGCGCGGATCTCGGCGGGGTCGTGCTCGACCCAGCCGGGGCGCGGGGCGTGCTGCGCGTGTGCGGCGTACGCCGACCGCTGGATCGTCAGGTCCTCGGCGACGAGGCACGCGCGGGTGCCGGTCGTGCCCTGATCGATGCCGAGGATCACGTGCGCTTACCGCCCCGCGAGCTCGGCGAACACTAGTCGTCGTACTCGGCGCCGAGGTGGGTGATCAGCTCGTCACCCTTGGTGTAGCGGAGCGTGTTCTTCAGCTTCATGAGCTGGATGAACAGGTCGTGCTCCGGGTACAGGCCCTCCGGCGTCATCGGGCTCTTCCAGTAGAAGCTGAGCCACTCCTGCACGCCGCTCATGCCCGCGCGCGCCGCGAAATCCATGAACAGCGCGAGGTCGAGGACGATCGGCGCCGCGAGGATCGAGTCGCGGCACAGGAAGTTGACCTTGATCTGCATCGGGTAGCCGAGCCAACCCGTGATGTCGATGTTGTCCCAGCCTTCCTTGTTGTCGCCGCGCGGGGGGTAGTAGTTGATGCGGACGACGTGGCTGATGTTCCCGTAGAGGTCGGGGTACAGCTTCGGCTGGAGGATGTGGTCGATCACGCCGAGCTTGGTGACCTCCTTGCTCTTGAACGACTCGGGGTCGTCGAGCACCTCGCCGTCGCGGTTGCCGAGGATGTTGGTCGAGTACCAGCCCTCGAGGCCGAGCATGCGCGCCTTGAAGCCGGGCGCGAGGATGGTCTTCATCAGGGTCTGGCCCGTCTTGAAGTCCTTCCCGGCGACGGGCAGGCCCTGCTTGCGCGCGAGCTCGAGCAGCGCGGG
>JAEUJX010000087.1 GCA_016794545.1 Myxococcales bacterium | reverse complement strand
GGCGGGATTTTCGTGTGCCCGGTGGGATCGGAGCCGTGCGCGCGGCGGCCGAAGTCCAGGTGCTGTGCCCCGAGCGGCGCGCCCTTCGCGAGGATCGTCGCGCGCTCGATGATGTTCTCGAGCTCGCGGACGTTGCCCGGCCAGTTGTACTCGCGCAGCTTGGCGAGCGCTTCGGCAGACGCCTGACTCGGCGACGCGCCCATCTGCCGCGCGAACTTCGCGATGAAGTGGTGGACCAGGATCGGCAGGTCCTCGAGGCGGTCGCGCAGCGGCGGCAGGTTGATCGGGAAGACGTTGAGGCGGTAGTAGAGGTCCTCGCGGAACTCCCCGTCCTCGATCATCTTCTCGAGGTTGCGGTTGGTCGCGCTGACGACGCGCACGTCGACCTTGATGGTCTCGTGGCCGCCGACGCGCTCGAACTCGCGCTCCTGGAGCGTGCGCAGCAGCTTGATCTGCACCTCCATCGGGAGGTCGCCGCACTCGTCGAGGAACAGCGTGCCGCCATCGGCGAGCTCGAACCGGCCGGGCCGCCGCGCGACCGCGCCGGTGAAGCTGCCCTTCTCGTGGCCGAACAGCTCGCTCTCGAGCACGCCGGGCGCGAGCGCCGCGCAGTTCACGCGGACGAACGGCTTCTCCTCGCGCGGCGAGTTGATGTGGATCGCGTGCGCGACGAGCTCCTTGCCCGTGCCCGTCTCGCCGCGCAGCAGCACCGTCGACGACGTCGGCGCGACCTGCTCGACCTTGGACAGCACCTCGCGGAGTGCGGCGCTCTCGCCGATGATGTTGCCGAAGTCGAACTCGCCGTGCAGCTGCTGGTTCAGGTACCCGGTGTACTCGGCGAGCTGCGCGGCGAGCCGCTTGTTCTCGCGCTGGAGGTGGAAGCGCTCGATCGCGTACTGGAGCACGCCGCGGACCTCCTTCGCGTCCCACGGCTTCGTGATGTAGCGATAGACTTGGCCGAGGTTGATCGCCTCGACCAGCACGTCGACATCGGTGAACGCGGTGAGGATGATCCCGACCGCGTCCGGCTGCCGGTTGCGCACCTCGCGCAGCAGCTCGACGCCCGTCATCTTCGGCATGCGCTGGTCGGTGACGACCACCGCGACCTCCTTGCCTTCGAGGATCTCGAGGGCCTCGGCGCCGCCGCTGGCGGTGAGGATGTCGAACGTCTTGCGGAAGTTGAACCGGAAGGCGTCGAGGTTGTCCTGCTCGTCGTCGACGACGAGGATCGGATAGCGCTTCACGTCGAGCGTCATGCCGGCTTCCCAAGCCGTATCACGGCGTCTCCGTCGACGCCATGGCCTCGCTCCGGATCACGATCGCCTCCTTCGCCAGCCGGACCGCGAGGGGCCCGAGGAGCAGGCCCCAGCCGCCGATCAGCTGGATGCCGCCGAACATCGCGACGAGCACCACATAGGTCGGCAGCTGCAGCTTGCCGCGCTTCGCCAGGTACGGCCGCGCGAGATTGTCGACGGTGCCGATGACCCCGACGCCGACGATCACCAGCGCGATCGCCGCTCCCGTCCGCCCGGTCACCGCGAGTCCGGCCGCGACCGGCGCCCACACGATCGCGGTCCCGATCGCTGGGATCACCGAGAACATCAGCGCCAGCGTGCCGAGCGCGAGCGCCGACGGGACGCCGAGGATCAGGAACGTCACCGTCGCCACGAACGCCTGGATGAACCCCGCGCCGACCACGCCCCACGCGAGGCCGCGCCCGGTCTCGACGAACGCCGCCGCGAAGCGATCGACCGTCGAGGGCAGGCACGGCGCGTGCGCCTTGATCCACGCGAACCACTCCGTTCCCTCGACGAGCACTGCGAACATGCCGGAGACGAGGATCAGCAGGCCGATCAGCACGTGCGCGGCGGCGCCGGCGACCTGCTTGACGATCGCGAACGCGCGCTCGCCCTGACTCATCAACAGGTCGGTGATGCCCTTCACCGAGGTCAGCTCGTGCCGCGTCGAGTCCTCGTTGGCGCCGGCCAGCTGCTCGAGTACCGAGCGGCCCTCCTCGGAGGACGCGAGGCGCTGCACGAGCGCGATCGCATCGATCACGAGCGACGCGACGAGCGCGGCGATCGGCAGCACGACCGCGAGCAGCAGCAGCACGGTCACCGTGGCGGCGAGGCCGCTTCGGTCGCCGACCCGGCGGAGGATCGGCTTATAGATGCGGTTGGCGAACAGCCCGAGCCACACGCCGAGGATCGCCCACGGCGCGAACGGCAACGCGACGACCAGCGCCGCCGCGCAGAGCACGGCGAGCAACCAGCGTGGCATGGCTTCACGAGTCACCACGGAGACCTACCACGCCAGCATGTAGGAAACTTGGCCACCCCACACCGCGGCCGATACGATTTCGGCATGGGTTCTCCTCGGTCGCGGACGCGACGCATCGTCCGCATCGTCACACCGCCGCCCCGCAAGCCGATGGCGATGGCCCGCCGGGTCTCGCTGTTCGCGCGTGAGGTCACGGTGAAGCTCGCGCCGGTCGCCGTCGATCTGCTCCACCAGGCCGCCCGCGTGCTCACCGAAGGCGAGCTCACGGGCGACGTCTACACGGGGTCGACGATGATGACCGTCGATCTCGCGCGCGCCGCCGACCGCATCAGCGACTCGCCCGACGCGACCACCGCGCAGCGGATCGCCTTCCTGTACGCCGCCGACGAGCGCTGCCGCGATCACGCACGCCGCGTCGCCGTCGCCGAGGCCCGCCGCCGCGCGGGCTGTGACCTGTCCGTGCCGCACGTCGACGTCGAGAGTCGAGCGCGCGGCCCCGAGCTGCACTTCAGCATCAACGTCGAAGCGCGGAGGAACACATGATCGAGCTGTACAGCATCCGCGACGTCGCCCGGATCCTCGCCGTCCAGGAGGCGCGCCTGCGCTACTGGATGCAGACCGGCTTCGTCGGTCCGACGGTCCGCAAGGGCGGCCGCTTCTACTACACGTTCTGCGACGTCCTCGCGGTGAAGGCCGCGAAGGACCTGATGGCGACGGGCATGCCGCTCCAGAAGGTCCGCAAGAACGTCGACGCGCTCAAGAAGGCGCTGCCCGACGACACGCATCCCTCGACCAGGCTCCGCGTGTGCTGCGATGGCGAGACCATCGTCGCGCTCCACGACGACGTCGCGTTCCAGCCGATCGGCGGCCAGGTCGTGATGGCCTTCAACGTGCCCGCGTTCGGCGAGCACGTCGCGCAGGTCCTCTCGATGCCGCGCGTCGATCCGAACGCCGTCTCGCCCAACAGCGGCCCCCACTCCGACGGCGCCCCGCAGGAGGTCCGCGACAACCCGACCGAGGCCAACTCCGGGACCACAGCCTACCGTTACTTCGTCGAGGCGTGCGCCGCCGAGGACCGCGGCGACTCCGAGACCGCCGAGCACCTGTTCCGCCAGGCGATCGATCTCGAGCCCAACATGGCCGCCGCGCTCACCAACCTCGGCAACCTCGTGTACCGCCAGGGCGAGCTCGAGGAGGCGCGCAAGCTCTACGACCGCGCGCTCGAGCACGACCCGTCGCAGCCCGAGGCCCGCTACAACCTCGCCAACCTGCTCGAGGACCTCGGCGAGACCGACCTCGCGATCGCCGAGCTCCGCAAGGTCTGCGCCGCCGCGCCCGACTTCGCCGACGCCCACTACAACCTCGGCATCATGCTCGCCCAGGTCGGCGGCCACGCGCAGGCCAAGGAGCACCTCGAGCGCTACCTCGAGCTCGACGCCCAGAGCGACTGGTCGGCGCACGCCCGCACGTTCCTCGATCAGATCGCCGTCTGATCGGCGCGCAGCCGGTAGAGCGCGTGCCGCCGGAGCGGCTGCCCGTTGAGCGCGAGCTGCCCGTCCTCGAACCACGGGTGGTCGAAGTCACCCGCGGGGTCGCGCGTCATCCCGAGCCGCTCGCACACCGCCGCGCTGCGCCGGTTCGCCGGCAGGAGGAACGCGACGATCTCGTCGAGCCCGAGCTCACCGAAGCCGAACGCCAGCGAGGCCTTTGCCGCCTCGGTGGCGTAGCCATGGCCCCACATCTCGCGCGCGAACCGCCACCCCACCTCGACCGCCGGCACGAATGGCGCATCGAAGTTGACCTCCTTGATCCCGCAGAACCCCGCGAGCTTCCGACCTGCCTTCAGCTCGACGGCCCAGAACCCCCACCCCTTCTCGTCGATGATCTCGTGCAACTTCTCGAACATCGCGCGTGTCTTGTCGCGATCATGGAGCGCCGGGAAGTGCGCCTGGACCTCCGGGTCGGAGGTCATCGCGTGCAGCGGCTCGAGGTCGTCGTCTCGCCACTGGCGCAACCGGAGCCTCGGCGTTTCGAGCTCGATCGGATCCATCGCCATGGCATCATCGCACCGATGAACCGGGCGGCGGCGCTGTCGATCGCATTCGCGTGTGCGTGCGCCGCGCGGCACCAGGAGCCGGCCGAACCGCTCGAGCAACCGACGCCGCAACCACGGCCTGTCGAGACGATCGAGGTTCCCGCGACATTGGCAGGCGTCGCGAGACCGAAGGAGTCGGTGGTCACGACCTCCGACGACTGGAGGGAGAAGGTCTACGAGGAGCCGGCGAACGCGAAGCTCATCGCGCAGATCGATCCGCACGCCTACGAGCGGTGGCCGCTCGGTCACAACCAGCATCCGTCGCTCGAGCCCGCGTACGCGATCGCGAGCGTCTTCGCGTCCCCCGGCGTCTCGTGGCTCGATCTGTGCCGGATGGGCGCGCAGAACCGGCGCGGCGTCGGGAGTACCGAACAGCTCGAGTACCTGCGCGCGTGGTGCGACGTGGCGAAGCGCGATGCGGGCGCCGCCATCGCGCGCCTCAAACCGCTGGTCAACTCGGGAGTGCTCGGCATGCCGGCTGCGGTGCGGACCGACATCGCGAACATCGTCGTCGACGCCGGCGACGCCGACCACGCGCAGGCACTGCTCTCGCGCGCGCAAGTCGATGACCTCGCGGTGTATGACCTCGCCGCTGCCGGTTACGTCGAGGTCGGCAAGGTGCAGGACGCGATCGCGCTGACGGATCGCAGCATCGCGGCACACGACGCGCGGCGTCCTCTCGACCACTGCATGAGGATCGCCCGCAAGATCGTCCTCGTCGATCCCGGCTCGCGCACGCCGCTGCTCCTCACGCTCGGCAGGCTGAACAGGTGCGAGGCGCCCTATCGAGAGCTCCTCTGCTGGCACAAGGGCCACTGCGATCCGTACCTGGTCGCCCACGGCGTCAAACCTGACGAGCTACGGCTCGGCGAGCTCTACAAGAACTGGCCGAGCTCGGGCGCGCCGGTGGACGAGTGGCTTCGAGCTGCCCGCATCGCGGAGGCCGTCTACAGGACGGGGCGCGAGGAGGCCGCGTTGCGGGCGATCGAGAACGGGTTGCGGACGGTCCACTGTACGGGTCCGAAGGTCCCGGAGCTCGTCGACGTCGCGCGTGGGATCGCGAGCTCGATCAGGAGTCCTCAGCAAGCCGAATGGGATCTGCGAGAACGCCTCCTCGCGATCGCCACGATGCCCGACGTCGCCTGCGCGCCGAACTGAGCCTCGGGCAGCGCGGCTACAGGATGATGCCGCCGCACGCCGACTGGAACAGCATCAGCGTCTGCTGGAGCGAGACCGAGAGATCGCCGTCGCAGATCGACGACATGCGGGCCTGCGCGCCCGCGGCCTGCACGAACGACTTGAGGCGCGTGGCCTCCTGCGCGTCGCCGAACGTCGAGCTGCACGAGCCGGGGCCCGCGCCGGCGATCGCGGCGGCGGCCCAGCGCGAGCGGTGGCCGGTGTAGCTGTCGAGGAAGTTGACGTAGTTGATCGCGGGCTCCATCTGCGCGTCGCACAGCGACTCGGTGAAGCCGAGCGTGACCGGCGCCTCGTAGGAGCAGTCCTCCTCGTCGGTGAGCATCACGATGCCGAGGAGTGCGTCGGCGCGGCGGAAGCCGGCGTTCGTCATGTCGGCCATGCGGTCCTCGAACGCGTCGCGCATCGCGCCGAGCGGCATCTCGTCGGCGTTGCCGCCGGTGCCGACGTTCGCGACGCACGAGAACGTCTGCGCCGGGTTCGGATCGTTCTTGTCGATCCAGCGCTTCGTCATGTTGCACGAGGCGGGCTTGATCATCTCGCCGTCCTCGCCCGCGCCGGTGTTCATCGGCACGCCGCCACCGACGGGGAACGACATCGTGTAGTGGTAGTCGCGCGCGGTGGTGGTGACCGCGACACGGTAGTCGAGGCCCGACTGGTTCAGCACGTTGATGAACTGCGGGAAGTTCGCGATCAGGTTCGTCTGCTCCTGGCCCATCGAGCCGGAGTTGTCGATCACGAACAGGAGATCGATCTTCTGGCAGCCGGCGTTGTCGCCGCCGTCGCCGGGCGGGAACACCGGATCGCCGCCGGCGTCGGGACCTCCTCCGTCATCATCATCGCCGCCGGTGCGGCCATTCACGGCGGGGCCGCACGCGATCGCGGCGGCGGCGAGCAGTCCCAGAAACACGACAGACGTAGTGCGCATCGGAACCCTCCATCCGAGTTGCGCGCGGACGGTAGATCGCGCCTCCGAAGAGGCGCAATCACTTTATTGGACCGACCAATCGGTCACTGCATCGGCACGACGGAGACGTACGCGAACTTGAAGGACAGGTACGTGTAGACGTACGGCGCGATGAAGAGCACCGCGTCGATCCGGTCGAGGATGCCGCCGTGGCCGGGGAGCAGAGCGCCGGAGTCCTTCACGCCGACGGAGCGCTTGATGAGCGACTCCGCGAGGTCGCCCATCTGGCCGAGGATGCCGCCCGGGATCGCGATGAGCACGACGTCGAGCCAGGTCAGCCAGTCCGCGAACGCGAGCTTCAGGACCGCGACGCCGAGGAACGAGCCGGCGAGACCGCCCCAGGCGCCGGCCCAGGTCTTCTTCGGCGAGACCGCCTCGTAGAGCTTCTTCTTGCCGAGGAAGCGGCCCGCGAAGTAGCCGCCGGTGTCCGCGACCCACGCGACGAGCAGGACGAGCACGACGGTGTCGCCGACGCGGTGCGGATCGATGACCTTCAGCTTCGCGAGGTAGGTCGTGAGGAAGCCGGCGTAGACGATGCCGGCGACCGTGGCGGCGTAGCGGTTCGCGACGCTCGGGATGTCGCGGAACTTGAACAGGTACCAGAGGCCCGGGACGACAACGCCGAAGATCAGGGCGACCGTCGCCTGCGAGCCCATCGCGAACCCGAACAGCGTCACGACCGTCGGGCTGGTCGGGGCGTAGGTCTTCATCCACACGACCGGGTCGAGCCAGTAGAACGCGATGCACGCGAGCGCGCCGATCACGAGCGCCGGCCGGCGGTCCTCCTTCGGCAGGGTCATCGCGAAGAACTCGTTCATCGCGAGCAAGGAGGCGATGAACATCACGGCCCACGTCGGCTCCGGCCGCTCGTAGTGCAGGATGAGCAGCAGGATCGGGACCGCGACGACCGCGACGAGGAACCGCTGAGCGAGGTTACCGAGAGCCAAGGGAAGCCGACCCTACTACACGTCCGACGTCAGCTGCGCCGAGGTCAGGCCGAACCGGCGCTCGCGGTTCGCGTACACCTCGAGGCACTCGTGGAGATGCTGGCGGCGGAACTCGGGCCACAGCACGTCGGTGAACACCAGCTCGGCGTACGCGATCTCCCACAGCATGAAGTTCGAGATCCGCTGCTCGCCGCTCGTGCGGATCAGGAGGTCGAGCGGCGGCAGCCCCGCCGTGGGCAGGTAGCCGGTCATCCGCGCGACGTCGAGGTCCTCCGGGCGGAGCGTGCCGGCGGCGGCGTCGCGGGCGATCGCCTGCACGGCGCGCACGATCGACTCGCGGCCGCCGTAGGACAGCGCGAGCGTCAGCGTCATGCCGCGGTGGTGCGCGCTCGCGGCGCGCAGCTCGTCGAGCGGCTCGCGGACCATCGGCGGCAGCTTCTCGGCGTCGCCGATCGCCTCGAGCCGGATCTGGTTGTCGAGGATCTCGCTGCGCTCGCCGATCAGGAACTCGCGGAGCAGCGACATCAGGCCGGCGACCTCGTCCGCCGGCCGAGCCCAGTTCTGCGAGCTGAACGCGTACAGGGTCAGCGCCTCGAGCCCGAGCTCGCGCGCGGCGCGCGTGACGTCGCGGACCGAGTCGGCACCGGCGCGGTGACCCTCGAGGCGGCGCAGTCCGCGGGCCTCCGCCCAGCGGCCGTTGCCGTCCATGATTATTCCCACGTGGCGAGGGAGCCGTTTGGTCTCGGTCATCGACGAAGACACGGGCGTTAGCACGTCGGGCCCGAGCGTTGCAACGACACCATTGATCCCGTACGCTCGATGTACGCCATGGGCATCTTTTCGAGACTCGGTACGCTGATCAAGTCGAACATCAACGACCTCATCACCAAGGCTGAGGATCCGGAGAAGATGCTCACCCAGGTGCTGCTCGAGATGCAGCAGCAGCTGGTCGAGGCGAAGAAGGCCGTCGCGGTCGCGATCGCCGACGAGAAGAAGCTCCAGAAGCAGTACACCTCCGAGACCGACAAGGCGAAGGAGTGGGAGCGCAAGGCGATGGTCGCGGTGCGCGCTGGCGACGACAACCTCGCGCGCCAGGCCCTCGGCCGGAAGCAGGAGCACGAGACGATCGCGACGCAGTTCCAGCAGCAGTGGATCGCCCAGAAGCAGGCCGTCGAGAAGCTGAAGGACGCCCTCCGCCTCCTCAACAACAAGATCGAGGAAGCGAAGCGCAAGAAGAACATCCTCATCGCGCGGAAGAAGCGCGCCGAGGCGCAGCAGCAGATCGCCAACACCATGCAGGGCCTCGGCGACACCAGCGCGTTCGACACGTTCGACCGCATGGCCGAGCGCATCCAGCTCATGGAGGCCGAGGCCGAGGCCGGCGCCGAGCTGGCCGGCGAGCTCTCCGGCGACACGCTCGAGTCCAAGTTCCACGCACTCGAGGCGGGCGGTGGCGGCGAGGACGACGCGCTGTCCGAGCTCAAGGCCAAGATGGGCCTGCTCGAGGCGCCCAAGGGCGGCGATGCCAAGCAGCTCGGCGCGGGCACGACGCCGGCCAAGGACGACAAGTCCGGCGCGGCGTCCTCGGTGGGTGCCGCCGACCTCGGCGGGTTGACGGCTGAGGACCTGAAGGAGCTCGAGGACCTCGACCTGTCCGAGCTCGACAAGAAAGCCTGAGCCCGCGATTTCTGTCGCGTTCCGGCACGGCCGCTGTGAAGGGCCGGCCACAGGGTGGAAGCCGGGCGGCGCCGTTGCGGCGGCAGGCCTCTACAACGCGCGGCGTTGCCGGCACCTACATCGCCGGGCGGCGTTCGGCAGCGATGCGACCGATGAGGATCGGCCCTTGCAGCAACCACGGGTCATGCGTCTCGTGGTCGGCTTGTTCGCCATGTTCCTGACGGCCTCGGTGGCTCGCGCCGACGAGGCCAAGGCCCCGGATCCGCAGCCCGTCTCCAGCCGGTCGAAGATGCCGCTGCGGGTGGTGAGGGTCCTGGCGGAAAGCCACCAGGCGCTCCTGTACGACAAGATCCGCGGCACGCATGTCCTGGCAGAAGTCGGCGGCACGGTCGGCGGCTACGAGGTCGTCGAGATCGCCGAGGACGAGGTCACCCTGTACGCCAACGGCCGGGAGTTCGTGCTCGCCGCCCCGGCCGACCTGCCCGCCCCGCGGCCCACGCGCGCCCCGGCGCGGCCCGCGGTGAAGGCCGAGCTCCCGCTGGACCCGTACTCCGACGCCGGCCAGAACGCCGACGGCGGCCCGCTGGACCCCTACGCCGAGACGCCGGTTCGCGCCGTGTCGGCCGCTCCGGCATTCGACGCCGGCCAGAACGCCGACGGCCCCGCGATCGACGTGGGCCCGGCCCCGCGCGCGGTCCCGGCCACGACCGCGCCGGCGATGATCCCGGCGGCGCCCGCGGCCGAGCTCGGCGACAACCCGTACGACGCGCCGGTGCCCAGCGTGACCGCGGCGCCCGTGACCGCGGCGCCCGTGACCGCGAAGCCCGCCGCGAAGCCGGCCGCCACGAAGCCGGCGCGCTCGGTGTCGACGGAGGGAATCGAGGGATTCCTCCCGCCGGGCACCTCGCCCGATGACGCCGCAGCGGCCAAGGCGCCGGCGCCGGCGGTGACGGCTCCGGCCGTCCCCGCTCCGGCCGCGAGCAGGCCGGGCACGCCGGCCGACCCGTACTGGGTCGACGGCCAGACCGAGCTGCCGCCCGCGAAGCCGGTGCGCGTCGTGACCGCGGAGGGCCCGGCGGCTCCCGGCCCGGCGGCCGCGCCCGACGCTCCGCCCGCGCCGGTGATCACGCCGACGGTGCTCTCGCGCAGCGACCTCAACGCGACGATCGGTGACTTCAACAAGCTCGCCGGCGTGCTGCGCGGCTCGTTCACGCCCGAGGGCGCGCGGCTCGACGCGGTCGCCGAGGGCTCGGTGTTCGCGCGAGCGGGCCTGCGCCGCGGAGACATCGTCACCGCCGTCGACGGGCAGCCGCTGCGCTCGATCGACGACGCCGCGGACCTCTACGTGCGCGCCGCGAGCACGAAGGCCGCGAACATCCAGCTCGTCCGCGCCGGCAAGCCGATGACGCTGCGCGTGCTGATCCAGTAGGTGTAGAGTTGGGGCCGTGGGAGCGGTCCGGCTCGAGCTGAAGCTCACCAGTCAGTCCGAGTGGATCAAGATCTTCGATCCGCGCGACTGGACGGTGTTCGTCCCGAGCGAGCCGCCCTGCGCGAAGGGCGAGCAGATCCGGCTCGATCTCGACGTCGGCGGCTGGCTCGTCACGCTGCGCGGCACCGCCGTCGGTCAGCGCGAGAACCCGAGCGGCGTCGTCGTCGCACTCGGCGGCAGCGAGCGCGACAAGATCAACTACCTGAACGGCTTCGTCCGCGGCGGCCTGCTCAACCTGCGCGAGCGGCGGCGGCTGCCGATCCGGCTCCAGGTCACGTACGGCGCGGTCGAGGGCCCGGCGAAGACGTTCACCAAGGACATCAACGAGGAGGGGTTGTTCCTGTTCACGGACAACCCGCTGCCCGAGACGTCGCAGGTGCACATGCTGGTCGCCGTGCCCGGCAAGGCGCAGCCGCTGTCGCTGATGGGCAAGGTCAGCCACACGATCACCGATGCCGACGACGAGCCGCCCGGCATGGGAATCGTGTTCGTGCTCGACGGCCCGCAGAAGGCGCAGCTCGAGGCGTCGATCAAGGAGCTCGAGCAGCTGATCTCCGAGGGAAAGCTCCCCCGGACGGCGCTCGAGTAGCGACGGTAAATTGCGCGTCGCGCGCGGGGCACGTACGGTGAGCCGTGGGTCGCCGTCCCGCTCGCGCAGCTCCCGTCCCGCCGGTGACGTGGCGCGACGGCGTGCACCTGACCGGTACGCCGATCTGGTGCGACGCGCGTCGGCGGCGGGACATCTGCTTCGTCTCGTCGGTCGACCGCGTCGGTCGCGGCGCCCACGGCCAGCTGATCGCCACGCCGCTCACGCTCGCGCTGCTCGGCGATGGCGGCGGCGGCGCGGATCTCGCGGTGCCCGTGCGCAAGCGATTCACGCTCGGCACGCTGCGGCTCGAGCTGATCCCGTCGGGGCGAGGCGCGGGCGCGGCGGCGCTGCTGGTCGATCTGGGGGGCCGCAGCACGCTGTATGCGGGCGCGGTGCGCGGCGCGAAGATCGCATCGTGCGACCCGGCGGAGGTCCGCTCGTGCGACGCGCTCGTCGTTCACGCGCCGTTCGGCGAGGAGCACCACCGGTTCCCGCGGCTCGACGAGGCGATCGCGAAGACCGCCGCGTGGGCGAAGGCCGAGCTCGCCGCGGAGCGCCGGCCGGTCGTGTTCTGCGACACCGCGCTCGACGGCCTCGAGATCGCGACGGAGCTCGCGGCCCGCGGTGCGCCCGTCTCCGCGGGCCGTCAGATCCGCGAGCTCGCGGCCCGGGCGAAGCTCGCCGGCGTGACGACGCCCGGCAAGGAGCCGCGCGTCGTCGTCTGGCTCGACAGCGATCACGCCGGGCTCGCGAAGGCGCTCGCCGGCAAGCGGTTCGCCACGGCGCTCGCCTCCGGGCGCGCGATCGAGGGCGGCGATGGCTACGACACGTCGTTCGTGTGGGCCTCCGCCGCCGATCGAAAGACGCTCCTCGCGTGGATCGCGAGCGCGAGCGCGCGCGAGGTGTTCGTCACCGGCCCGTGCGCCGATGCGATCGCCCTCGCCGTCGGTCCGAAGGCGCGCGTCGTCGGCCCGCCGAGGCAGATGGCGCTGTTCGCTCCATGAGGCATCCTTGGGGGATGCGAGTGCGGGTCGCGAATCGCCGCGATGGTGGGTGGTGGTGGCGCCTGCCGCTGCTCGCCATGCTGTGGCTCGCGTTCGCGCTGCCGATCATCGCCGGCATGATCGTCGCCGCGACGCTGCGCGCGTGGTCGGCCGACCTGCCCGACGTGCCGGACCTCGCCGCGTGGCGCGCGGGCGCGCACCAGTCCTCGCTCATCCTCGCCGCCGACGGCTCGCACCTCGCCGAGCAGCCGTTCCGGGACGACGTGGTCGTGGGTCACCGCACGATCTCGACGCTCGAACGGTTCCCCCCGCACCTCGTGCTCGCCGTGCTCGCCGCGGAGGACGTGCGGTTCTTCCAGCACCGGGGTGTCGACTACCGCGCCGCCGTGCGCGCCGCATGGACCAACTACACGGTCGGCCGCGTCGCCAGCGGCGCGTCGACGATCACGCAGCAGGTCGCGCGCAACCTCCTGCCGGAGGACATCGGCAACGAGCGCTCGATGAAGCGCAAGGTCCGCGAGGCGCTGCTCGCGCGCAACATCGAGCGACGCTGGACCAAGCGCGAGATCCTCGAGACGTACCTCGACTTCGTGTTCCTCGGGCAAGGCGCGTACGGCATGGTCGCGGCCGCGCGCGCGTACTTCGATCGCGACGCCAGCGAGCTCGATCTGCCGCAGGCCGCGCTCCTCGCGGGCCTCATCCAGGCGCCGGCGCGCCTCGATCCGTACCGCAACCCCGAGGGCGCGAAGGCGCGGCGCGACGAGGTGCTCGCGCGCATGGCGCGCGCCGGCCTGATCGACGAGGCGACGCGCGCGCAGGCGGCGGCCGCACCGGTCACGCTGACGCGGCCGGTGCCGAGCTACGGCACGCGCGTCCCCTGGTACACGGAGCAGGTGCGCGCGTTCATCCAGAGCGCGCTGCCCGACGAGCTGTCGCGCGGCGGCCTCGTCATCGAGACCGCCGCGCTGCCCGCGCTCGGCGCGCAGCTCCAGGCCGATGCGGTCGCGCAGGGCGATCGCTGGGGCGGTGCGCAAGCCGCGGCGCTCGTCTGGGATCACCGGACCGGCTACATCGAGGCGCTCGTCGGCGGGCGCGCGTGGGGCGCGGATCGGTTCGATCGCCTGCTCGGCAGCTGCCGGCAGCCCGGCTCGGCGTGGAAGCCGCTGGTCTACGGCGCCGCGCTCGACGCGGGCGCGATCACGCCGGGCACCGCGCTGCGCGACGCGCCGATCAGCGAGTACGACGAGGTCACCGGCGTGCACTGGAAGCCGAAGTCGGGGAAGCGCTTCCGGGGCGTCGTGCTCGCCCAGGACGCGCTCGCGGCGTCGCTCAACGCGCCGGCGATCGACGTGTTCGACCGCGTCGGGGCGGACGGCGTGATCCGGCTGGCGCGGAGGCTCGGCATCACGAGCGACCTCGCCGACGTGCGGCCGATGGCGCTCGGCGCCTCGTGCGTGAAGCCGATCGAGCTCGCGCGCGCGTACGCGGTGATCGCGCGCCGCGGCTGGGCCGTCGCGCCGCGGTTCGCGGTGCGGATCCGCCGCGGCGACGAGGTCCTGTTCGACGCGGGGGCGCCCGAGGATCCCTGGATGGATCCGGCGCGCCGCTTCGATCGCATGGTCGCGCTCGCGCCCGAGGAGCCCGATGGCCGGATCGCCGCCGAGGGCGGCCGCCTCCTGGACGAGCGCACCGCGTACCAGCTGCAGGACATGATGGCCGCGGTCGTGTCGCGCGGCACCGCGTCGGCGTCGGGCGTCGGACGCCCCGCGGCCGGCAAGACCGGCACGACGAACGACAACACGGATGCGTGGTTCGTCGGCTTCACGGCACGGGCGCTCGCGGTGGTCTGGCTCGGGTTCGACGATCCGGCGCACAAGCTCGGCCGCGAGGGCGACGGTGCCCACGCCGCGCTCCCGCTGTGGGCCCGGGCGATCCGCGCGGCCGAGGGGGCGCGGCCGGCGGTCGCGGTGCCGATCGGAGCGCCGCCCGCGGGGCTGGATCGGGTGGCGATCGATCGCGAGACCGGCCTCCTCGCCCCGCCAGGCGGCGCGGGGCTTGGCGTGTGGGTCCGCACGGGCACCGCACCGACCGACGTCGCCGGGCAACCCGGGACCTCGACGACGGATTTCGGGCAGAGCTCGCGCGAATTTTGACGAGCAGGCGTCATGCCGCGACGCCCGGCCGCGCGGGTCAGGCCGGCGATCGGGTGGTATGCTGCCCCCGATGTTCGGCATGGGCGGCAGCGAGATCATCGTGATCTTGATCGTCGCACTCCTGTTCCTCGGGCCCGAGAAGCTGCCATCTGCGGCCAAGCAGATCAGCAAGGGCATCCGGGACATCAAGAAGCAGTCCCGGTCGCTCCAGCAGCAGATCGAGAACGACGACCAGATCGGCGGAGCGATCCGCGACCTGAAGAGCGCGCTGCGCGGGGACGAGGTCCCGGTCAAGCCCAAGCCGGTCAAGGCCAGGAAGCCGAAGGAGCTCCCGGCCGGCGAGAACTCGATCCTCCCGCCCTCGACCGCCCCGGGCACCCCGGCCGAGGCGGCGCCGGCCGAGCTCGCGGCTGCCCACGACGCGGCGGCCGAGGGGCCGGCGCCCGAGGCGACCGAGACCTCGAAGGTGACACTGCCCGCGACGGCGGGCGAGCCCGACGCGGATGCGCCGGTGACCGAAGGCGACGACGAGGACCTGGCGGCGATGGTCCGCCCGGCGGCGGGGACGGTGGCGAAGGGCTCCGAGCCGAAGCATGGCTAAGCGCGCCGTGTCGGAGGCTGACGAGGACGAGCCGTCCTCGGACGGAGCCGAGCTCGAGGACAGCCGGATGCCGTTCCTCGCGCACCTGCGCGAGCTGCGCGACCGCGTCCGCAACGCGGCGATCTTCTTCGCGCTCGCGTTCGGCGTCTGCTTCTACTTCGCGAGCGAGATCTACGACTGGCTGAAGGTGCCGCTGTTCGACGTGTGGAAGGTCGAGAAGCTCGGCCAGCCGCACCTCGTGTTCGGGAAGCTGACCGAACCGTTCTGGGTCGACATGTCGATCGCCCTGTGGGCCGGCATCTTCCTCGCGTCGCCGTTCATCTTCTATCAGATCTGGAAGTTCATCGCGCCCGGCCTCTACAAGCGCGAGCGCAAGATCACGGTCGCGTTCGCGGTGTTCTCCGCGGTGTTCTTCATCAGCGGCGCGCTGTTCTGCTACGAGTTCGTGCTCGAGAAGATCTACGGCTTCCTGCTGAGCTACGGCGAGAAGGACCTGCAGCCGATGCTCATGATGCAGGACTACCTCGACCTGACGCGCAACATGATGCTCGCGTTCGGCGCGGTGTTCGAGCTGCCGCTGCTCCTCTACTTCCTCGCGATGGTCGGCCTGACCACACACCGCGGGCTGTGGAAGTTCAACCGGTGGTTCGTGGTGATCGCGTTCATCGTCGGCGCGATCCTCACGCCGTCGCCCGACGTGGTGTCGCAGATCATGATGGCGACACCGATGATCGTCCTCTACAACCTCTCGATCCTCGGCGCGTGGCAGGTGACCGTGAAGCGCGAGCGCGCCGATCGCGAGCTGCGCGCGCGCGAGGCCGCCGCCGATGCGAAGGAGCGCGAGGAGCGCCGTGCGCGCGGCGAGCCGGACGACGACGACGACGACGACGACGACGACGACGACTAGGGGCGACGAGGCGTCGACTAGGCGGGCTTCTTGCCGAGCTTGTCCCACGGCACGCGGTAGAACCACGCGTAGGCGACGGCGCCGCCGACCACGGCCCAGATCAGCATCGACTGCCACGCGATGCTGAACTTCTTGCTCTCCTTGTACGAGAGCTGCTTGGCGCGGAACTCGTCGAGGCGGGCGTACGAGTCGGGATCGACGGCGCCCGCCTGCGTCTCGATCACCGCCTTGTCGACCGCGTCGAATGCGGACGCCTCGCGCGAGGCGGCGATGAAGTGCGCGGGCACGAAGCCGACGAGGATCGCGACGATCACGCCGGCGGCGAACCGCGCGCGCGGCGTCTCCTGCGCCTCGGCCGCGACCGTCACCGGCACGCCCGGCACCGGCGTCAGCTTCTTCTTGGCCGACGACAGCTGCGGCGTCGTCACCGGCGCGGCGATGGGCGTCCCGGCCGGGGGCGTCGCGGCCTCGGCGGCGCTCGCGGCCGCGGCGGCGGCGGCCCTCGCCTGCCGGTGCTCGATCTCGTCGGTGGCGAGCTCGACCTGGAGCTTGGCCTCGTCGGCATCCGGCGGCGCGAACAGGTCGACGGGCTCGTCCTTCGGCCGCGGCTTCGCGGGCTTCGCCGCGCCCTGCGCCGGCGGCGCGAACGACACCGACGGCGGCGCGATGTCCTCCGTGATCGCCGTCTGCGATCCGGTCTCCTTGCCGTCGAGCGACGACAGGCTGAGCGCGTCGCTCGACAGCGCGCCGAGATCCGTCGGCTGCGCGCTCTCGGTGAACGCGGCCGAGAGTCCACTCGCCATCTGCGGCGCGGGACGGTTCGGCGGCGGGAGCGACGAGCTGGTGGGGCGCGGCACGCCGGCCGGCGGCGTCGACGTGCGCGACTCGCGCGGCGGCAGCGCGGAGTGCGACGGGCGCGGTGCGGGCTCGTTCACCGGCGGGACCGACGGCTGCGACGGACGCTTGACGACGGCGTATCC